>JAEEGT010000097.1 GCA_016280465.1 Lachnospiraceae bacterium
GTCAGAATATAAGGGTAAAGCCCTCGGAACCTTCGGCGATTTCGGTGCCCTCAGTTTCCACGAGACAAAGAACTACAGCATGGGAGAAGGCGGCGCGATCCTCATAAGAGATGAAGATATGATCGAGCCTGCAGAGATAATCCGTGAAAAGGGAACCAACCGCAGTAAGTATTATCGCGGCCAGGTGGATAAATATACCTGGATGAATTACGGATCTTCCTATCTTCCCAGCGATATGAATGCAGCATATCTCTGGGCACAGCTGGAGGTTGCGGATTCGATCAACAACGCAAGACTACATGTCTGGAATCTTTACAACGAAGGCCTGCAGGGACTTAAGGAAAGAGGTATCCTTGAACTTCCCTATATTCCCGGGGAGTGCAAGCACAATGCCCACATGTTCTATATAAAGACCAAGAATATCGAAGAGAGGACCGAACTTATTGACTTTTTGAAGGCGGACGGTATATACTCGGCATTTCACTATATTCCCCTTCATACCGCTCCTGCGGGCAAGAATTTCGGACGCTTCCACGGTGAAGACGTATATACCACCAGGGAGAGCGAAAGACTTACAAGACTTCCTCTGTATTACGGACTCAAAGATGAAGAAGTCAGGTTTATAATCGACAGGATCAAAGCCTTTTATCATGTTTGATTTTAAAAAGAAAAACACAGCCATATATATATTCTGTGTGCTGACCGCACTTCAGGTGCTTATGGGAGTGCTGTGGGCTATCGGCAATTTGGGAGTTTACCGTCCCGTGTTTTTGTCGGATGACTATCTTGCAGCCGCCAAAACACTTGCGGTGGACGACTACATGGGGATCTTATACGCCCTTTTGGCGGGACTTCCCCCGGTACTTCTTGAACTGCTTCAGATATCGGCGGTGGCAGCGGCGACACTTTTCTTTTGCAAGACCTTCGGAGTGCCCCGGGTATTTGCGGTATATATGGTTTCCTGCCCCTTTGTGCTAAAGGGCTGCTTTGAGGTATCTCCAAGGATCTTCCTGATGTCGCTGTTTCTTGTTACCCTGGGTCTCATCAAAAAATGTGAGACGGGGAAGAGGCGTTATCCTGTTCTTGCGGGACTGATGCTTTTACCGGCATGGGCATTTGAGCCCTTTGCGCTTTTATATGGCGCTTTGGGGCTGATGGTCGCTGCAATATTGATGCTCATAAAGAAAAAGAAAAATTCCCTTACCTTTATCATCTGCGTCATTGCGGCATTGATATTGGGTCTGGTTTCAGAGAAAGCCATCAACCGTCCCGGAACTTACGGAAGAGTCGAAGCTTCTTTTGAGTATCTTGTATTTCAGAGGGTCGTATGGCCAAAGACCGACGACTTCGGTTTCTTTTTACCCGATGATCTGGAAGCGGAACTTCAGAAAAAGAACAATGAAAGCAACCTGGTGCCGGAAAGGATGCTCAAGGGACTTGGTCCTGTATGGAATTCCTTTTTGGGAGAGAAAGCCGCGAAAAAAGAGTATCTTAAGTTTGCGGCCTCGGTGGTGAAACTCGGAAGCAAGGAGAGGATCCTGTTTCTTGCAGGACATCTGGCAATGATCGCTTTCATGCCTGTATCGCTCCTTTTTGTATTGGCTTTCGGAGCGCGGGACACGGTAGTCCCCAGATTCATGATAGATCTTTCGGGCGAGGCTCCCCTTGTTTCGGATATTTATCTGACCCTGTTCACAGCCGGTTTTCTTTTTATCATATTTTACGGTCTCATACGGAGAATAACGGATAAAAATGCGGTTAAGCAAAGGGTTTTCAGTGTACCGACGTTTATTCTGCTCCTGATTTATGTGAGCTTTTACGGATTTTTCTTTCACATGCCCTATTTTGATCCCGGGGATTCATTTGCACCGGTCTTTATCTGGGCCATTGCTTTTTCGTTACCTCTTATCATGGAGAAGAAAGATTGAGTGCGACTTCGATTTTTGTTCTGACTTTAATACTGCTTGTGATCCCCATGGGAATGGGACTTTTTTTTCGAAGGACAAATACAAGTGTCGGTCTTACATGGGCGTGCGGCATCATATTCATGTGGGCAGTTGCCTTTGTCTGGTCGATCCCCATGGTGTATCTGCGTAAAAGTCACAGCCTTCTTACAAAATGCGTGGGAGTAACTTGCGTTGTAATATTCCTGCTTGGTCTCGCGGCTTATATTATCGGGAGAGTCAGAGAGAAGAAGGAACGTACAAGGGTACGGCTCACCGGCTCCGAGACGGTTTACCTTGGGATCTTTTTGGGTATCGTCATCTTCCAGCTTTATAAAGCTGCGTTTTACAGTTATGCGGACGGAGATGATGCCTTTTATGTGGCAACGGCGCAGATTGCCAATGTGTCAGACACCATGTATCGGGTCAATCCTTACCACGGCGGTTTCATTTCTCTTGAGAGCAAGAGATACTGGATATCTCCCTTTCCCATGTGGGTGGCTTCGCTTGCAAGGATCTCGGGCATGAATGTGGCGGTCCTTTCCCATGTTTTTCTTCCCCTGTTCCTGATACCGGTCACATACGTGATCTACAATGCGATAGGAGACGAGCTCTTTCCGGATTCCAGGGAGAAGAAATACATGTTTTTGGTGCTGATCGCGGTGATCGCGTTGTTTTCGGGCTTTTCCTACAGTTCGGCGGAGCGCTTTATGCTTACCCGCACAAGACAGGGCAAAGAGGCTCTGGCCAATATCGTCATTCCCTTTGTTTTCCTGCTTCTTGTCAAAATATCCAAAAAGGCGGAAGAGGAATCGAAGAAAGACATACCCACCGAGTATCTGTTCCTTTTGCTGATCTCGGGATTTGCGGGAGCAATGACCAGCGTTTTTTCAAACCTGCTGATCTCTGTAATGACAGGTATCCTTGTGCTTTATCTTGTCTTAGTAAAGAAGCGTATAAAGACCGGGCTGCTTACGGCCTTTACACTGATACCGGAAGCGTCGGTCCTGCTTTTGTATATTTTGCTTTAAGGGTGGTTTATGATACTTGTTTCAAACGGTATTACGGACAACTTAAGATCCTTTACAGGCAGCGGGGCGCTGTTTGTTCTTTTGCTGGTGGCCCTTTTGGTCCTGTTTTTCACGGAAAAGAAAAGAGAACTGCGGTTTTCTCTGGTATGGTTTCCGATAGTTATCCTGCTGCTTTTCTTTTGCCCGATCTGGCTTTTGTACATAAAGCGGAGTGTTGACGGTGAGATCCTTTACAGGATACTGTGGCTGATACCGATGGCGGTGCTGATCGCATACACCTGTGTTTTTGTGATCCACAGATTCAAGGGAAGATTGAGACATCCGGCCTTTGCGGCAGCAGTGCTGGTGATCGCTCTTTCCGGAAGATATATTTATGACAGTCCCCTGTTTACAAGGGCGGAGAACGAATATCACGTCCCTGAGACCGTTGTGAAGATATGCAACGAGATCGAGGTTCCGGGGCGGGAGATAAAAGCCTGCTTTCCCGAGGAATTCGTAAACTACGTAAGGCAATACACTCCAAATATACATCTTGCTTTCGGGCGTGGAAGTTATATGCCGACTTTCAACGAATACTCGGTTGTTAAGGAGATCCTGGGGCAGGAATACATAAACACAAAGGATCTGGTGCAGGTTTTGCGTGAGACTCAGACTCCGTACCTGATCGTGCATTCCGACAGGCTTTTCAGCGAGAATCCGTGGAAATACGGGTTTGGCTATTTGACAAATATTGACGGATACGATATCTACCTTGACGATGAAGCTTATATCGGGCTTTGGGACGAGGATGAACAGTAGTTTGAACGGACAGGAACAATGATAAAGATCTTAAAGAAATTAAGAGTATTACTCAGTAAAAAGCAAAAATGGCAGATGGCGGCACTGGTGGTCATGATGCTGGTGGGAGCGTTGCTCGAGACTGCAAGCATTGCCCTTGTTTTGTCGGCTGTGAGCCTTGTTACCTCAATGGAGATCATCGAGTCAAACAAGTATGTTTCCGGTATCTATCATGCTCTCGGCTTTTCCGATCCGAAGAGTTTTACCGTGCTTGTCATGGTGCTTTTGATAATTGCTTTTGTGCTTAAGAATGTATACCTGTTTCTTGAATGGAAGGCTATGTACGCCTTTGTTTACAGGAATCAGTTCGATACATCGGAGAGGCTTCTTAAAAACTATCTTAAGAAAAACTACGAGTATTATCTGTTTGCGGATACCGCAGTGGTACAGAGGAGCATCACTTCCGACGTAAACAATATGTTTGCGCTTATCCTGGCACTGCTTACCATAGTATCCGAGGGTATCGTATTTGCGGCTCTTATAGCGGTGCTTTTGGCGATGGATCCTGTAATGTGCGTTGTCATAGCTCTTCTTTTGCTTATCACCATGCTTATAGTCAAGACTGTACTTAAGCCGGTGATGACCAAAGCCGGACAGGACAATATGGACTATTATTCCGGACTCTTTAAGTGGATATCCCAGACTGTTCAGGGAATAAAAGAAGTTAAGGTTACGGGTACTGAAAAATACTTTGTGGATGCGTACAAGGTCTGCGGAAACGGTTATGTCAATGCGGTGCAGAAGTACTCGCTTTACAACAACACACCCAAGCTTCTGATAGAGACCGTGTGTATCGCGGGTATGATCGGATATATGCTCTTTCTTGTGGTATCGGGAGAGAACCTTGCGGATAAACTGCCGACTTTCTCTGCTTTTGCAGTGGCTGCCGTAAAGCTCATGCCCTCCGCAAATAAGATAAACAACCAGCTTAATGCCATTGCCTATGCGGAACCTTTCTTTATGAGGGTAAGCGATTCCCTTCAGGATGACATTGCCGGAAAGAATACGGATATGTCCTTTGCAGAGGGGAAGGTTAAGGTTCTGCCTGTAAAGAAGTCCATTAAGCTTACGGGCATAACCTATAAATATCCTCAGACCGACAGGCTCATCTTTGACGGAGCGGATATGGAGATACCCGTGGGTTCAGCCGTCGGTGTTGTTGGAACCACAGGTGCGGGCAAGACTACCATCATAGACATCCTTCTTGGGCTCCTCATTCCGGAAAAGGGTGAGATCCTTGCGGACGGGGTGAACATCCGCGACAATTTCAGAGGATGGCTTAACAATGTGGGGTATATCCCTCAGATGATCTATATGCTTGACGATACCATCCGAAGAAATGTGGCTTTCGGAATAGCGGACAGCAGTGAAGAGAGGATCTGGGAGGTTTTGAGGGAAGCTCATCTGGATGAGTTCGTGAGAAGCCTGCCGGAGGGACTGGATACAGAGATCGGCGAGCGGGGCATAAGGCTTTCCGGAGGACAGAGACAGCGTATCGGCATAGCCAGAGCACTGTACAGAGATCCGGAGGTGCTCATCCTTGATGAAGCCACCAGCGCTTTGGACAACGATACGGAAGCTGCCATAATGGAATCCATCAATGCGCTTCACGGAAAGAAGACACTTCTCATAATTGCCCACAGACTTGAGACTATCAAGAAATGCGACATGGTCTACAGAGTGGAAAGCGGCAAGATACTTATCGAAAAGGAACAGGATCGATGAACAAAGAGAATCAGACAGATACGGATATTCAAAAAGAAACGGACATTCAGCCGGATACAGCGGAAAAAGAAAAAAAGAAGCTGGGGTACAAGATCCATCTCGGGATCGCCGCAGCCATCCTGCTGGTGGTTATCGTGGCCGTTATACGGCTGATCATCTGGAATAACAGAAATTCAGTGGTGGAGCCCACCGGCCATGAGGACGAATTCGAGACCGAGGTGGTGGATTACTACGCCTACAGTAACTCGCACCCCGAAAGGCGGGGCGAAGACGGGAAGAAGAGAGCCGTTGTTCTGGGAAACTACATGGTTACCTATGGAGATGATAAATCTATCATCAACAGGATGCGTGAAGAACTCACCGACTGGGATATTGAGGATCTGTCGGCGCCTTTGTCCATGGTTTCCAGCGTAAAGCACGAAAATGAAGGCTATGAATCCAGAGACAGCGTATGCCTTTTTAATATGGCCAGGGCTTTGTGCAAGAATGGTAACGATATCGAATATGAACGCGGAGCCTTCCCCAATTCAACGGAAGAAGATCTGGACGCTTTTGTAAAGAAGCTTCAAAGTGTGGATCTTGCGGACAAGGATGTGCTTATCATCATGTATGCGTTCCTTGATTACTACAATGATGTGGTCATCACCTATGTGCAGGATTATTTCATCACCACCTATCACGGTGCTTTTTACAGATCCATCGAGATGCTTCAGGAGAAATATCCGGATCTTGAGATAATAATCGCTTCCGGTTTCCCCATGTATTTAAAGAACAGTGACGGAAGCCTGCAGCTTGGATACAACACATCCTTTACCCAGGGAACGCTGTCCGATTATTTCGGCTGGGAATATTATCTTTCCACCAAATATTGCCTGTCCTTTATCGACAATTATTACTACGGCATCACCGAGAAGAATATAACCGAGTATGTTGACGGGCAGCAACTTACGGACAAGGGGCTTCAGCTGGTGGGCGGACATATTACGGATTACCTGAAAAAGTATGTGAAATGATTCCCATAGGATAGTGCATGGTGCGGAATCCTTGCGGAATTGAAAGTCTTATCGAAAAATGGTAGAATGGTAAAAGCAGATTTTTTTTGCACGAGGTTGGAGGATAGAAATGACACAGCAGGATAATAATTTTCCTGAGGATAACGAAGAGGTCGTTATCTTACTGGATGATGACATAGTGACAGGGGACGAGGTACCGACCGTCGGAGGATATGAGGCAGACCCTGAGCCTGTCTATGCCGAGGAAGGTAACATGGTGCCCGAAGAGGCACTGGGAACCGAGATAGTTTACGAAGAGGATGCCTACGAGGAAGCCCCCAGACTTGCGGATCCCATAAATGATATGGATGAAAAGTACGATGATTCGGATGAGCCCGGCTTTATGAGATTTTTCAACGGTAAGGGAGTGATAATAGCAGGTATCGCTCTTGCTGTTCTTATTCTTGTTGCAGGCGTTGTGCTTCTTCTTAAAAAAGCGCCCAAAGAAGAGCCGGTGGACCTGTCCACTCTCGGCAATGCGGTGGCTGCCATCGGTAATATCGGCGAAGCCAACATCAACGCCATTACCGAAGCTCAGAGCGTAAGACTTGAAGAGATCAACGAGGCGGTGAAGGATTACGATTACGGTGAAGCCGATCTTGAGAACGGCATTACCGCCGTCAATCTTTCCCTTACCACCATTCTCAAAGACTTAAAGATCAAATTTACTAATTCCAAGAACAAGCTTATCGCCAAGGTTCCCTTTAAGGTTGAGGTTACCGATCCAAACGGCAAGACCTTTACCTGGGTCGATGAAGACAAGGACGGTATAATCTACGAATCGGACCTTGAGGGCGGTACATACAACGTAAAACTCATAAGTCTTGACGGCTACGATACAATGTATGATTTTACCGTTAATCCGGCAAAATCCATAGCCGTAAAGACACAGCTTGATTATCAGAAGGTTGACGTTACCAACGAGATAAAGAAGTCAAGCCAGGCATCGGAAAAAGACGACAAGGCTACCCACGATACAGCAGTGGAATCTGCCCTTAAGGATACCGTTGCCTACGTGATCTCCGCTAAGGTTGCAAGTTCCAACGGATATGCAGAGATCGACAAGGCTGCAAAGATCGAGGATCCCATCCTGACCCTTACCAAGAAAACCGAGGTGAAGGCTCCGGGATATCTTGTGCTGGCTTTGGGAAGACCCGTTAATACAACAGATCCCGGTAATACGGATCCCGGAAATACAGATCCGCCGGCCTGTGCGCATCCTGACACTGAAAGAGAATGGGTTGCCGTTAACGACGATAACCATCAGCAAAAATGCAAAAGCTGCGGGGATATGATCGGGGAAACCGTTCCCCATGTGTGGGGATCTCCCGAGAATATCGGTGATGCACAGAATCACAAGCTGACATGTACCGAATGCGGCTATTCAAAGAATGTACCTCACACCTTCGGCGATGCTGTTTCCGTTGATGACACCAATCATAAGAAAACCTGTGCGGCGTGCGGTTATGAACTTACAGAGGCTCATAATAACTGGACCTATACAGCCAAGGCAGGAGGCAAGCACGAAAAGAAGTGCGGCACTTGCGGCTATACCGTGGAAGAAACCTGTGAAAAGGGCGACGACGGAAACTGCAAATTCTGCAATCAGGCTCTTACCGCCACCGTTATCGTCAGTCTTTCCATCGATAAGAATGTTATCCATGCGGGAACGGACACGGCCCTGGGTCTTGCCCATATCGCGCAGATAACTCCTACGGTTAAGTCGAAAAAAGGTACCGACGAACAGACGGTAACCGAGTATTCCGTTACCTACGAGTCTTCTGACACAAGCGTCCTTACCGTAGATCAGACCGGTAAGATAACAGCAGCAAAGACCACCAAGAAGGGTGAAGCCAAGGCTACGGTCACCGTAACCGCAAAGCTTTCCACCGGTGAGTCCGGTAAGGCTACCGTAGAAGTTACCGTTAAGGATCCGGTGGTTAAGTTAAACTATACCACCAAGAAGATAGCCTTTATCGGCGGCGAATCCCTTGCGGTGACAGCTACCGTTACGGGTCATACACAGAAGGATACCGTTACCTGGAAATCTTCCGATACTGCCATTGCAACAGTAACGGACAAAGGCGTTGTTACCGGCCTTAAGACGGGAACCGTGACCATCACCGCTACAAGCGTTGAAAATCCCGAGGTCTTCCAGCAGCTTTCCGTTGAAGTCATGGTACATCCCAAGAACGATACCACTACGAAACTTGTGGATACCGCGGGCAAGCAGGTTTACGTTTACGATTCTTCTTCCAGGAGATACAAGGAAGCAACCTATTCCGATTTCTATTCGGGAGCCAAGCTTTACACCGCTGTGGATGTTACCTACAAGTACACAGGCTGGTGGACCATAGACGGTAAGACCTATTATTTCGATTCAAACGGCAACAAGGTTACCGGAGATCAGGTCATCCTTGGCGCAAAATACAGTTTCGATTCCGACGGCGCACTTAAGAAGGGCTCCGCTACACTGGGAATCGATGTATCAACCTGGAACGGAAACATAGACTGGGACAAGGTAGCCAAATCCGGTGTTTCTTACGCCATCATCAGATGCGGTTTCAGAGGCTCGACGGTGGGCGGTCTGTTCGAAGACAACAAGTTCGCTACCAACATAAAGAATGCCACAGCCGCAGGCCTTAAGGTGGGCGTGTACTTCTTCACACAGGCCGTAACGGAAGCCGAAGCCATAGAAGAGGCTTCAATGTGCTTAAGCCTGGTTGAAGGCTATAAACTTGACTATCCCATCTTCATCGATGTGGAAGCTTCCGGCGGAAGAGCCGACGGCATCTCCAAGGCTCAGAGAACCGCCAATGTCAAGGCATTCTGCAAGACCATTGAGAATGCCAAGTACAAAGCAGGTGTATATGCCAACAGCAAGTGGCTGTCCGGTCAGATTAACACTACCGAACTTACGGGATATAAGATCTGGCTTGCACAGTATGCGTCAACACCCACTTATACGGCTACAAGATATGACATGTGGCAGTATTCAAGCTCCGGTACCATCAGCGGCATCAGCGGCAATGTAGACCTGAACCTCAGTTATCTGGGATATTAAGAAAATCGCAAAGAAATTAAGAACAGCTTCTTAAACAGTGGCGGTTAATATATAAACGATCGATCCTGAGTAAAGCAATCCCGCCAATTTGTTCGGGGTTGCTTTACCTACTGTTTATCAGAAATTTTAATCTATTACCTACAGGAGGGTTACATGAGAACATATCTTGTTACCGGTGGTGCCGGCTTCATCGGCTCCAATTTTATCCACTACATGTTTGAGAAGTATGGAGATGATATCCGCATCATCAATGTAGACAAACTTACCTATGCGGGAAATCTTGAGAATCTTAAGGATATTGAAAATCGCTCAAATTACAGTTTCGTGAGAGCGGACATCTGCGATTTTGCAGCCATCGAAGAAATCTTCAAAAAGAACGACATCGATGTGGTGGTACACTTTGCTGCTGAGAGTCACGTGGACAGAAGCATCAGGAACCCGGAGGTCTTTGTTAAGACCAACGTACTCGGTACGCTTGTAATGTTAAATACCGCTAAATCCGCATGGGAACTTCCCGCCGGAACCTTCAAGGAAGGAAAGAGATTTCTTCATGTTTCCACCGATGAGGTTTACGGATCCCTTCCCGAGGACGGCGGTTTCTTTTACGAGACCACACCCTATGCCCCTCACAGCCCTTACTCCGCAAGTAAGGCCAGCTCGGACATGCTGGTAAAATCCTACATGGATACTTATAAATTCCCTGCCAACATCACCAACTGCTCAAACAACTACGGCGCATATCAGTTCCCGGAAAAACTGATACCTTTTATGATAAACAA
>JAEEGT010000098.1 GCA_016280465.1 Lachnospiraceae bacterium
ACACCTGGTTTTCCTCGGCTCTCTGGCCCTTCTCCACTTTGGGCTGGCCCGAAAAAACAAAGGATCTTGAATACTTCTATCCTACCGATGTGCTGGTAACGGGTTACGATATCATTTTCTTCTGGGTAATCAGGATGATATTCTCCGGTTACGAAAACATGGGAGAAAAGCCCTTCAGTACCGTTCTTTTCCACGGTCTTGTAAGAGACTCCCAGGGAAGAAAGATGAGTAAATCCCTTGGTAACGGTATCGATCCTTTGGAGATCATCGACAAGTACGGCGCCGACGCATTGAGACTTACCCTTATCACTGGCAACGCTCCCGGCAACGACATGCGTTTCTACAATGAAAGAGTGGAAGCAAGCCGTAACTTTGCAAACAAGATCTGGAATGCGGCAAGATTTATCATGATGAATATGGGCGATGCTACACCTTCAAAGCCCGCGGCAGCAGATCTGGAGCCTGTTGACAAGTGGATCCTTTCAAGAGTAAATACTCTCATCAAGGATGTTACCGACAACATGGAGAAGTACGAGCTTGGTGTTGCAGTACAGAAGGTATATGACTTTATCTGGGATGAGTTCTGCGACTGGTACATTGAGATGGTAAAGCCGAGGCTCTATTCCGAGAGCGCCGACGCCTCCAAGAACGCGGCACTCTGGACACTTCAGAACGTGCTTATCAATGCCCTTAAGCTTCTTCACCCTTATATGCCCTTCGTAACGGAAGAGATCTTCACTTCATTACAGGACGAAGAAGAATCCATCATGATCTCGAAATGGCCCGAGTACAGCAAAGAATATGAATTCGCAGCAGAAGAAAGGGAGATCGAGACCATCAAGGAAGCGGTACGCGCCATCAGAAACGTACGTACCGGCATGAATGTAGCACCTTCCAGAAAAGCACTTGTATATGTTGTAAGTGAAGACTCCGCCATCAGGGATATCTTCAAGGCAGGCGAGATCTACTTTAAGCCCCTTGCCTATGCTTCCGAGGTAAGAGTTCAGAGCGACAGGAACGGTATCGATCCCGATGCGGTTTCCTGCGTGATCCCCGGCGCAAATATCTTCATTCCCTTTGCGGAGCTTGTTGATATCGCTCAGGAGATCGAGCGCCTTGCAAAAGAAGAAGACAGACTTAAGTCCGAGATTGCAAGAAGCAACGGAATGCTTAACAATGAGCGGTTTGTATCCAAGGCTCCTGCAGCAAAAGTTGCAGAAGAAAAAGAGAAACTTGCAAAGTATGAACAAATGCTTGAAGAAGTATCAAAACGTCTGACACAGCTTAAGAAGTAATGTTGTGTAAAGACCGCAAATAAAGGCTCTTAACGGATTTAAAAGAAAGATCAATTGTCTGACAATTCAGCACAAAAGAGGTGCGATATGGCAGAAACAAGGCTTTTTAAAGGGATAACCGATGAAGAACGGGACAAGATGTATACCTGCGCCGGAGCCAGAGAGCTTAAGTTTAAGGCCGGGGAATACATCTTCAGACAGGGCGACACACCTGAGAGCATATATCTGATCCTTGAGGGCAGTGTCATGCTGGTGAAGGATTTTGCTTCCGGCAAAAGAAGTGTTCTTTATTCCGTAGGTGCCAAAGATGTTTTCGGGGAGATGTTCGTCTTCTCCTCGGAAACACAGTACTGGTACGATGCGGTGGCTTCGGAGCCCGTAAGGCTTATGGAGATCCCGAGACGTTTCTTTTACGGATTCTGCACCAATGCCTGCAAAAAGCATCAGGATATCGTTAAGAACATGCTGGAGATCCAGTCCGACAAAAACTTTATTATGGTAAAGAAACTGTATCTTCTTTCGGGAAAGACCCTGAGGGAGAGGATCGCCATGTGGGTTTTGGACAATGCAGGCGGAAGGGACCGTTTTTCTTCTTCCATGAAAAGAGAAGAACTGGCGGATTATCTGGGAACCACCAGGCCATCTTTGTCCAGGGAACTGATGAACATGCAGGATGAAGGTATCATCCTGGTGGACAGATCGGATATAAGGATCCTCGACCGTGAGGCTCTGGAAGATATGAGTGAATAAAAATTTTCAAAACCGTAACATTTGTTACGGTTTTCTTTTGCCCTCCATTGTATTATGATCTTGTAAAAAGAACAGAACAACCGACAAATACAGTATCTTTCCGAGGGGAAGAAAAGGAGGCGCTTATGACACAGAATACACAGCAGATCAACAACCTGGTATCTTTACTTGACGGATATGCAACAAAGGGCGGACATCATTTGAATGTTAACGTTCTCAACAGAGACATGCTTCTTGATGCACAGAAGCATCCCGAGAATTATCCTCAACTTACCATCAGGGTTTCGGGATACGCAGTCAACTTCATCAAACTCACTCCCGAGCAGCAGGCGGACGTTATTTCCAGAACCTTCCACGAAGCTATCTGAGGTTTTTGATGCGGGCCGATTTAAAATAATAAATAAAATTTGGATTTTGCTGTTGACAAAGTCCATGGATGTGAGTACAATTCGATTGTACACAATCAATCCAACAAACCGATCAACAGACAAATCCGTAATGCCTGAGCAGGGTTGGGACATATACCCGGCGGTTTATACGGTAGAAAGGAATTGAAATGGCTGAGATTAATTTGACAAATGCTAACTTCGATGAAGAAGTTCTTAATTCGGAAATACCCGTATTGGTTGATTTCTGGGCACCCTGGTGCGGACCATGCAAGATGCTTGGACCCGTGGTAGCAGAGATTGCCGAAGAGAATGAAGGCAAGATCAAGGTTTGCAAGGTTAACGTTGACGAAGAGGGTGAGCTTGCCCGTCGTTTCAAGGTATCCAGCATTCCCACCGTCATTTCCTTCGAAAAGGGAGAAATGCTCAAGAAGAACCTTGGTTTTACAGACAAAGATACATTGCTGGGACTTCTTCAGTAATCCGTTCTTCAACTGAATATAGGTCGAAGGTGCAGATCCTTCGACTCACTACGTTGCTCAGGATGGCGGTATTTGTCATCCTGAGTTTTTTTGTCATCCTGACACCTTAAAGAATTATTCAGAATTCGTGTGTTGACAAATTAATATCTTAGACGTATAACTGTATTAGTACGGATAATACAGATGATACGATTAGTACAGTCCGGGAAAGGAGAAGGTATTGATACAGCTTAATTTAAGGGATACCCGACCGATTTACGAGCAGATCAAGGATTCATTCAGAAAACTGATCATAAGCGGAGCGATGGGTGCGGATGAAAAACTTCCCTCCGTAAGGACTCTTGCGGGAGAACTATCCATCAATCCGAATACCATACAGCGCGCGTACAATGAACTGGAAGCAGAAGGCTATGTGTATTCAGTGCCTGGAAAGGGGAGCTTTGTGAACGGAGAGGGAGTTAAAGAAACAGGAAGGATCAGTGAATTGTTGGAGCAGATCAAGGCTATGGCAAGAGAACTGAAATTCCTTGGTGTACCTGAGAATGAGATCATCGCAACGGTGAAGGGAGAGACAGACAAATGATAGAGGTTAAGGGTCTTACGAAAACCTTTGACGGCTTTAAGGCGCTGGATGAAGCTACGCTCACTGCCGAAAAAGGAAGCGTATACGGACTTGTGGGGCCCAACGGTGCAGGCAAGTCCACCATAATCCGGCATATACTGGGAATTTATAAAGGGGATTCAGGGGAAGTTTTGATCGACGGTGAAAATGTTTGGGAAAATCCCGGGATAAAGAGCCGGATCGCATCGATCCCCGATGACTGGTATTATTTTAATTCCGCAACCTTAAAGGATATGATGAAGTTTTACCGGGGCTTTTATCCGAATTTTTCAATGGAAAGATATGAGAAGCTCAAGGAAGTCTTTAAACTTGATGAGAACAAGAATATAAGGACATTTTCCAAGGGTATGCAGAAACAGGCTGCTTTCTGGCTGGCCATATCGGCAATGCCTGATTTTCTGGTACTTGATGAGCCTGTGGACGGTCTGGATCCCGTAATGCGAAGACAGATCTGGAGTATCCTTATGGCCGATGTCGCGGAGAGACAGACTACCGTTCTTGTATCATCGCATAACTTAAGAGAGCTTGAGGATGTGTGCGATCACGTGGGTATCATGGATAAGGGCAAGGTCCTTATCGAAAGGAGCCTGTCGGAACTTCAGGACAATATGGTCAAGCTTCAGGTCGTTTTTGACGAAAGCGTTAAGGAGGTTCCCACGGACATTCCTGCTCTGCACGTTTCGAGTTTAGGGCGTGTACACACCTTTATCATGCGGATGAACGCATCGGATGCAACGGCTCTTCTTTCAAAATACGCACCTGTATTGATAGATGCGGTTCCTCTTACGCTGGAGGAGATTTTTATCTATGAGTTAGGGGGTAAAGATTATGCAGTCAAAGACATCATTCTTTAGTACTGTTGTTAAAAAGAATCTGACAAGGTTCTGGCCGCTTTGGGGAATAGCCACCTTTTTCTGGCTCCTGATCCCCTTTGCTTTTCTCATGAATTTCTCACAGAGTTTTTACGATTCCTCTGAGGGAGCGGGCTGGTTTTACGGCGGGGCCACCACGGGACTTCCGTTTTTCCTGCTGATATATTCCTGCTTTGTGGCTATGGCGGTTTGGAGTTATCTTTATACAGGCAAAAGCGTGGGCCTCATGCATTCACTTCCCATTACGCGAAATGAGCTTTTTGCCGCAAACTTCGTATCCGGTCTTGTCATGATCTTTATACCGGTGGGCGCAGCGGGAATGGTCCTTGCGATCTTTCAGATAGTAATGGGAGGCTTCCCGGTGACGGCTTTCCTGCTTACGGCTGTCATTGTTCTTGCAGAGAGCCTGTTCTTCTTTGCTTTTGCCACCTTTGTTGCACACCTTACCGGCAATGTGCTGGCACTGCCCATATTGTACTTTATTTTAAATTTTCTGGCAGTCATCATTGAATATGAGATCTCTGTTTATGCAAGTTTATTGTGCTACGGTCTGGATGATACCTTCAGCGGAAATGTGAGTTTCCTGTCACCGGTGATCCACCTGATGATGCATGTCGATTATGTGGACAGGTCCGTCTCAACTCCCGGCAGGAGAACGGTCTTCTCGCCCAAGTATCAGTATATCGAAGGCTGGGATTCCATCGGACTTTACGCACTTGTGGCTGTCGTTCTTATCGCTGTTTCCATCTGGCTTTATCGCAGAAGAAAGAGTGAGACCGCAGGTGAAGTGGTTTCCGCAAGAACTTTGCGGCCCATTGCCCTGTATTGTTTTACCGTTTGTGCCGCGCTGACGGGAGGTATCCTGCTTTTCGCAATCTTCGGCGGCTTTGACAGATATCAGTGCGCACCTTTACTGGCTCTTTGCATGATCATTTCCGCATTTATCGGCTACTACGGCGGACTCATGCTCATAAAAAGAAAACTTAAGGTGTTCGACAAGAA
>JAEEGT010000099.1 GCA_016280465.1 Lachnospiraceae bacterium
AGGTAAGGATAATTGTTTTGCCATAATAACTTCCTTCCTGATCAAACAAAGGTATCATAAATATAACTCTTTGCAAAAGCAGTTGCTAGTTTGCAATCGTAGTTGCAAGCAAAATCAAGCATTTAAAAAAGCAATCAAAGCTGGTGGAGCTTTCGGGCAAGTACATTCTATAGGACACGTTCTGTAGTATCATCTGTATGTAAGCAGCAAACAGGTTTTATTACGGAGGTGTGTTATGAAAAACAGAGAAAGATCTTTGATGAATGTACTTATCCTTGCAGCGGTGCTGATGGCGGTCATGTTCTTTTTACTTAAGATATCTGCCGAAGCCAAGGCTGATTACTTTAGGGAAGACAGGACCGTGGCAGAGGCTGAGTTCAGAGCTTCCATCCGCGAACTTCTCCGCGAAGAGGGTTACAAGAATCCGGGGATCAATCTTACCAAGACCTCGGAGAACGGCAGGACTTTTGAATACAGGGTTTGGATCAACCTGCCCACCTATTATCATATTACGGAAATCGAGGAAGAAAACATTATAAAGCTTCTTTCGGACATTGAATTTTTCAGGGAAGACAGCAGCGTGCACTTTTCTTTTTCGTAGAACGGAGAACCTATGAGAAACGATCCCAAAGAACGGGAGATCTACAAGCATTTTAAGGGTAATCTTTACCAGATAGTGACTCTTGCAAAGCACTCGGAGACCGGTGAGGAAATGGTGGTCTACAAAGCGCTGTACGGCGAGGGCGATACCTATGTGAGGCCTCTTAACATGTTCATGGAAGAGGTGGACAAAACCAAATACCCCGATGCAACACAGACTTATCGCTTTGAGAAGGTGGAGGCGGTGATCGACCCGGGACTTGAGGAGTTTCTTGATGCCAAGGACTACGAAGAAAAAATGCGTATCCTTACTCATCTTCACCCCCGCATCACGGATGAGATGATCAACACCATGGCCATGTCCCTTGATCTTGACATCAAGGACGACGACATCGAGGCCCGTTACGACGATCTTTTGTCCTGTATCGCCATGAGAGCGAGAATGGAAGGACGGCGCCTCAGAAACTAGGAGACAGTCATGCCTTACGATCTTGAGAACCGACTTGTCATCGGAGTGTCCTCCAGGGCACTTTTCGATCTGACGGTAGAGAACGATATATTTGAAAAAGAAGGAGTCAAGGCTTATTCCGACTATACCATTGCCCACGAGTCTGAGATATTGAAACCCGGGCCCGGATTCAGCCTTATAAAGGCCCTTCTTGATATAAACAAGCTTAAAGGGCAAAAGGGACGTGTTGAGGTCATCATCATGTCCAGGAACAGTGCGGACAATTCCCTGAGAGTCTTTAATTCCATCGAGCATTACGGACTTGATATCACAAGGGCGGTGCTTTCAAGCGGTACGGGCCTTGCGAAGTACCTTGGAGCATTTAATACGGATCTTTTTCTTTCTGCCTATGAAGATGATGTGCAGCTTGCCATCAATTCCGGGTTCGCAGCGGGTATAATCTGTACGGACGTGGATAACGGTCCCTACAATTCCGATGAAGAGATCAAGCAGATACGTATTGCCTTTGACGGAGATGCGGTGCTTTTTACCGACGAATCCGAAAAGATATATCAGGCGGAGGGTCTTAAGGCCTTTGAGGAAAATGAACGTAAGAATGCGGACAAGCCTCTTCCCAGAGGTCCTTTTGCAAAGTTTTTAAAGACCATATCCGATATTCAAAAGGAATTCCCCAGCGACGAGGTGCCTATCCGCACCGCTTTGGTAACTGCCAGGAGCGCACCGGCCCACGAGCGTGTGATCAGGACCTTGAGAGCCTGGAATGTGCGAATTGATGAGGCTTTTTTCCTTGGGGGAGTGTCCAAGAGGGATGTACTTGAGGCCTTTGGAGCCAACATATTCTTCGACGATCAGGCAGTGCATACACAGCCTGCGTCCGAGGTGGTTCCCAGTGCAAGAGTACCTTATAAAAAGGGGAAAAACTGATCTGTGAGGGAGATTTGACATGAAATTGCTTTCTTTTGCCGTACCCTGTTACAATTCGGCGGCATACATGGAAAAATGCATTGAGTCGCTGCTTGCGGGCGGCGAGGATGTGGAGATCCTTATAGTGGATGACGGATCTTCGGACAACACACTTGAGATCGCCAAAAGATACGAAGAAAAGTATCCCACCATTGTCCGTGCCATCCATCAGGAGAATAAGGGCCACGGCGGTGCCGTAAACACCGGTATCGAGAATGCCACGGGACTTTATTTCAAGGTGGTTGATTCCGATGACTGGGTCAAGGAAGAAGCCTATATGCAGGTGCTGGAGACCTTGAAGACTCTGACCGGGGGCAAAGAGCGCCTGGATATGATGGTATGCAATTATGTATACGAAAAGCAGGGCGAAGTGAAGAAGCGTGTGATCAATTACCGCCATGCCATGCCGGTGGGAAAGATGTTTACCTGGAACGATGTGGGACATTTCAAGAAGGGTCAGTACATCCTTATGCACTCGGTGATCTTTCGGACCAAGCTTTTGAAGGAGTGCGACATCAAGCTTCCGGAGCACACCTTCTACGTTGACAACCTGTTTGTGTTTAAGCCCCTTCCACATGTTACCAACATGTATTATCTCGATGTGAATTTCTACCGTTATTTTATCGGAAGGGAAGATCAGTCCGTCAACGAACAGATAATGATCAAGCGCATCGACCAGCAGATCCGGGTCAACAAAGAGATGTACGAGTTCTTTAGCAAAGAACGGCTTAAGATATGCATGAACAAGCGCCTTCGCAAGTATATGTACGCTTATCTTGAGATCATCACCACTGTATCATCGATCCTCATGATCGTTGACGGTTCCGAAGAGAAGCTTGCCAAGAAGGAAGAGCTTTGGGACTGGATGAAGAAAACGGATCTGGTGCTCTATACAAGACTGCGAAGGGGATTTTTGGGAGGGTGCATGAATCTTCCCGGAAAGTTCGGACGTAAGATATCCCTGGACGGCTACCGCATCGCACAGAGATTTTTCCATTTCAACTAGAATTTACTAAGTCCCCCGAAATAAGCAATCTTTTCCGGACACGCTCTCGCTCTGCCCTCTCAGTAACGGATGCTAGGCTCGAAAACACCTCGCCAAGCACCGACTGTTCGGGAAGGTCCGTCGAAGATTCTTATTTTGTGGGGCATTTTTGTACACAAAATAAAAACCCCACAAAATCATTTGTGGGGTTCGGTAAGCCGTTATTTGATTATGGATCGATGAAGGTCGGCAGCCTTGCCTGCCAGGTGCTCCTTGTAGAAGGCAAATGCGGTCTCGCGATAAACTATTGCAGCCATGACTAAAGACATTATCAGTGCCATGAACACATCAAAGAAGGAATGCTGCTTGATGAACATGGTGGACATTATAATGGCGATGCAGATGGCCAGAGAGGTGTTCTTTAACCATTTCTTTTCGGAAGACCATTTACAGCGGACAATGCACAGGTGAGCTCCTATGGAGTTGTACACGTGGATGCTGGGCCAGAGATTGGTGGGTGTATCCGTTTTGTAAAGGCCTGCTATAAGGCCGGTAAAGAAATTGTCTCTGGGCATTACCGCAGGACGAAGATTGTGTCCGTTGGGCCAAAGGGTTGATACTATAAGAAAGATGGTCATTCCCGTGATAAGGAAGGTAAGTGTCTTAAAGTACTCATCCTTGTCGGTAAAGAAAGCCACCGCAACACAGGCAACCACATATCCGAACCACATAAGGTACGGAATGATAAATACTTCGATGAAAGGGATCTTGTCATCAAGAGCGGTGTGGATGATCCTGTAGGAGGTTACCGTTGACTCAAGGTGAAAGAACCATATCAGGTAAATAGGCATATAGATCAATACCGGAATGATGTGCCGGTATTTTAAAAACAGTTTCTTCATTTCTCTCCCTCTGTAATTAAGTAAAACTAAGCAAGAAAACGTAATTTCCCCGGGATCACGTTAACTTTGATGTGAGTGGCTTTGGTATAGACCTCGCCGTCGGTGTGGACCCAAAGAGGTATTTCGGTAATGACCTCGTAGGATCTGACCCTGTAAATATGTATCTTTTTATTCTTAACGTGCTTTCCTTTCATGGCGGAAGGAAGCGAGAGAATAACGGAAAAAGGATTTATATCGCTGACGGCACATATATCAAGGTGACCGTCGGTAGGAACCGCAGCGGGAGCAAATTTGAATCCGCCGCCTTCGTAGCAGGTGTTCATGCCTACGATAAAACGAAGCTTTTCAAAGGATATCTTCTCATCGTCGTCAAGGATCAGTGTGCCGGCGGAAAGCCTGGAGCCGAACAGCTGCTTTAAGCAAATGATGAGATATGTAAGCTTTCCAAGACCGATCTTATTGAGAAAGTTCTTGGAACCTGCCGCCAGAGCCTCCTCGCAGACGGCTGCATCAAATCCGATGCCGCAGGATACATCAAAGTATCTGACGGAGGGAATGGTGCCTTTGTGGAAACGGGAACGCTCCTCCGACATGGCTTCATATTTTAAGCGCCCGAGATCGTAACGCAGGGGTTCCTTGCACTCAAGGATACGCTCAAGGGCCTTTACGGGTGAATCCGGGTAGGTAAGAGCCCGTGCAAAATCGTTGCTCGAACCGGTGGGAATATAGCCCACATTGACCTTGTCAAAATCCAGGATTCCCTGAAGGGCTTCATCCATAGTGCCATCGCCGCCAAGTACCACAACATTGATGGGGCTTGGATCGGCTGCATGCTCCTCGCAGATGTCACGCATAAGCTCCTCCACATGGCCCTGCCTCTTGGAAAAGTAGGATTTGTATTCCACGGACGTTTCTTTAAGATAGGCTTCCAGGTCCTGCCATATCTTTAATCCCCTTCCGGAACAAGAGGAGGGGTTTACGAGGAAATAATACATAGCGCCTCCAATACGTGACTGTACAAAGGTTTACAACTAGGATTTTAGCCCCTGCGGGTAAATATGTAAACCGTAAATATGCTTGAAAAATTCTTAAATTTTTCTTTTTGTTTTGCATTTTTAACATAGTGTGATATAATCTCAATAAAATTCACTTTAACTGTGTGAATCGTTAAATTGCGAAGGAGAGAAAACATGTATTCATTCGACGAGATCAAAAAGGTCGATCCCGAGATTGCCGATGCCATCACCGCAGAGCAGAAAAGACAGAACGACCACATCGAGCTGATCGCTTCCGAAAACTGGGTCAGCAAAGCCGTAATGGCAGCCATGGGAAGCCCCCTTACCAACAAATATGCGGAAGGATATCCCGGTAAGCGTTACTACGGCGGCTGTGAGTGCGTTGACGTGGTGGAGACCCTTGCCATCGAAAGAGCCAAGGAACTCTTTAAGTGTGATTACGCCAATGTTCAGCCCCATTCCGGAGCTCAGGCAAATATGGCGGTTCAGTTCGCCGTACTTAACCCCGGTGACACCATTATGGGCATGAACTTAGATCACGGCGGACACCTGACACACGGAAGCCCGGTGAACCTTTCCGGTAAGTACTTCAATGTGGTTCCTTACGGCGTGGATGATAACGGTTTTCTTGATTACGATAAGATGTATGCCCTTGCCATGGAGCATAAGCCCAAGATGATCATCGCAGGTGCTTCTGCCTATGCAAGAGCCATTGATTTTAAGAAATTCAGAAAGGCAGCCGATGACTGCGGCGCCGTTTTGATGGTGGATATGGCACATATCGCAGGACTTGTTGCCGCAGGACTTCATGAAAGCCCCATCGGTATCGCCGATGTTGTCACCACCACAACCCATAAGACCCTTCGCGGACCCCGCGGCGGACTTATCCTTTGCAATCAGGACGTTCAGGACAAATATAACTTCAACAAGGCAATCTTCCCGGGAACCCAGGGCGGACCTTTGATGCATGTGATAGCCGGTAAGGCCGTTTGCTTTAAGGAAGCTCTTTCTCCCGAGTTCAAAGTATATCAGCAGGGTATCATCGACAATGCACAGGCACTTTGCAAGGGCCTTTTGAACCGCGGTATCAAGATCGTATCCGGCGGAACCGACAATCACCTTATGCTGGTGGATCTTACCAACTATCATGTAACCGGCAAGGCTGTTGAGAAGCTTCTTGATGCGGCTCACATCACCGCCAACAAGAACACCATTCCCAACGATCCCGAGAAGCCCTTCGTTACAAGCGGTATACGTCTCGGTACTCCCGCAGTCACAAGCCGCGGCATGAACACCGCAGACATGGATGTTATCGCAGACTGCATCGCGGGTATCATCAAGAACGGCGAATCCTATGTTGAGACCGCCAAAGCAAGAGTTATCGAACTCACCGCAAAGTATCCTTTGATGTAATAGTGCTTACAAGGTCCCCGCCGGTTTTCGGCGGGGAAATTTTCGCAAGAGGAAGAAAAATGTTAAAACAGGTATCTATTTACGCAGAAAATGTTAAAGGCAAGATGTTGGAGATTACAAGCGTTCTGGCCGATGAGAATATAAATATCCTTGGTTCAGTTACCAACGACTCCGCAGAATATGGTATAGTAAGAATGGTAGTCAGCAATCCGGAGAAAGCCTGCAAGGTATTGAAGGAACACTCCATAATCTGCAAACTTACGGATGTTTTGGCCGTAGAAGTCAAGGATGAAGTTGGTAACCTGAACAGACTCCTTAAGGCCCTTGACGATGCAAATATCAATGTAAACTATCTGTATCTGTCCTATAACCGTGAAAGCGGCTGCCCCATCATGGTGCTTCATACCGATGATGCCCGTGAAGTGGAGAACAGTTTAAAGAGCAAAGGTTTTTCTTTGTGCTGATCAACAGACTGTGATCTGAAATTTTTCCCATGTGGGAAGGTTTATATGAAGAACAGATTTGACTGGCTTGATTTTATAAGGAAGGTGGCAGTTATTGCCATTCCGGTGGCATTACAGAACCTTCTTACCACCACAGGCTCCATGGTGGATACCATGATGATCGCTTCCATCGGCAAGACACAGGTGGGAGCGGTGGGGCTCTGTGCACAGTTTTCATCCCTTATGTTCAGCGGATACTGGGGATTTGTGGGCGGCGGTATGCTTTTTTTCTCACAATTCTACGGCGCAGGGGATGATGAAGGGATTAAAAAGTCTTATGGACTGACTGTTTCATGCATGATGTCCGTGGGGCTTCTTTTTTGCGTCCTTGCAACCTGCTTTCCGGGATTTATCATGAGTCTTTATACGGACAAGGAATCCATACGCGAGGTGGGTATTTCCTACCTTAAGATCGCAGGTTTTTCTTATCCCTTTACGGTGCTCTCAAGTGCCATGGCGGCTCTTTTACGCTGTACCGACAGGGTAAAGATCCCTCTTTACGGTGCTGTAGCGTCTGTGGCCACCAATATATTCTTAAACTGGGTTTTTATATTCGGTAATCTGGGGGTTGCACCCATGGGTGTAAGAGGTGCTGCTCTTGCCACTGTAATCGCCCAGGCAGTGAGCGTGGCTGTCATAGGCGTTCTTGCCATAAAGAGCAGGCATAAGTACATATTTGCCTTCAGAGGTCATTTTAAGTGGGACAGGGAACTGTTTTCCTCTTACTTTAAAAAGTGCAGTCCAATCATAGCCAACGAAGTATTTCTTGGTCTTGGTAACATGGGCATCAACGTGGTCCTTGGTAGACAGCCCGAGGAGGCTATCGCGGCAGTTGCGGTATTCAGGACCCTGGAGGGCCTTGTCATAGGCTTTTTTGCGGGCTTTTCCAATGCATCCTCGGTCCTGGTGGGGACTCAGGTGGGTGCCGGCAACATCGATACGGCCTTTAAGAGAGCCTGGAGGCTTGTTTACATGTGCCAGGGTGTAATAGGAACGGTGGTGGCCGGACTCGTGCTTTTCCACAAGCCCATACTTACGGTCATGGGCATGAGCGGGGAAAGTTTCGGTATCGCTTTCGGTTTCCTGTGTATATATGCGGTTGCGGCCCTTATAAGAATGGGAAACTGGACCATGAACGATACCTACAGGGCAGCGGGAGATGCGGCTTATGGCACCATACTGGAAATTGTGTTTATGTGGCTTATGGTGCTCCCTGCCGTTTGGCTCGGAGGTATGGTATTTAAACTTCCCACATTGATAGTGTTTGGTCTTTGCTATATTGACGAGATCATAAGATATGTGATGATGCAGGTACATTTGTGGAACGGAAAGTGGATAAAACCCGTGACACCGGAAGGAAAAAGGGGACTTGCTGAATGGAACGTAAAAAAATTATCGAAAAACATTAAATAATTGTTGACAAACATTTGCCGGGGTGTTATAGTCTGTTTAACGATAAGCGATAAATAATTATCGCACAAATAAAAATTGTTAACGGAGGACAACAATCATGGCTAATGAAAAGATCGTTCGCATCAAGAGATCGGCGGAGGTAACCGCCACTGTATTAAAGGTTATCAGGGTGATACTTATCGTGGCAGGCTGCATAGCCTTTGCCGGAGGGCTGGTTGCTTTTACACAGGCGGCAAAACCGGAGCTTTGGGATATGCTCAGGCAGTACAACATTTATCCCCCTTATGAGACAGGAGAATTCAGAGGTCACGGTTTTTCTTTTATTGAAGACTTTGATATCAAAGACCCCTTTATCTTTGCCGGAGCAAACTGCATGGCGGCAGCAGCCGTATGTGCCATCGCTTCTGTGTGTGTTCACTTTATAAGAAAGACCTTTGTGATCGTAAAGGACAGCGAGACTCCCTTTACCAAGGACAGCCTTAAGTCCATAAGGATATCTGCGATCCTCGTGACCGTGCTCGTGGCAATCTCTTCCCTCGGTCAGGCAGCCATCGTGGGACTTGTTTTCTGGTGCTTATACTGTATCTTTGATTACGGTATCGAGCTTCAGCAGGATGCCGATGAGACACTGTAGGAGGTCCGTATGGGAAAGATAATATTAAGACTGGACCGTGTTATGGCGGACCGGAAGATGAGCCTGAATGAGCTTTCTGAGCGGGTTGGTGTGACCAATGTAAACCTGTCAAAGATGAAGACCGGAAAGATCAGTGCCATCAGATTTTCCACACTGGAAGCCATATGCGAGGCTCTTAACTGCCAGCCCGGGGATATACTTGAGTACGATTCCAATGCGGTGGGAGAGGAAGAAAACTGAGCAGTGCGGATTCGCCCTATAAATCCTCAAAATCAAAAACGGCCTTTCATGCAAGCATGAAGGCCGTTTTTATGCAGCTGATGACGGGAATCGGACCCGTGACCTCCGCCTTACCAAGGCGACGCTCTACCGACTGAGCCACATCAGCATTCCGTGCTGTTTCATCAGCACGATGGATATTCTATCACAGTGAATATTGGTTTGTCAACGATAAACAATAAAAACTTTCAGGCTGTTTTTTCGACTCCCGAAAGCTCCGTAAATCACGCAAAAATCGGTAACGGGTCTTTATTGCCCTGCCGCGGCGGCGGCTTCGGCAGCGGCCTGTGCGGCTGCCACGCGTGCATCGTATTCGGCCTGTTGCTGCCACAGGATCTCCTGCCAGTTGTCTCTTGCAAAGAAGGTTTCGTCGTGCTGGCAGAAGCCG
>JAEEGT010000100.1 GCA_016280465.1 Lachnospiraceae bacterium
GCCGCCGCATCGTTTCTGTGAACGCTGGTAAGGGAGCCCTTTAGAATAAGCGCATAGATAAGTCCCACCAAAAGACCTATGACCACAGAGATGATGACCATCCTGAGCCAGTTGGGATCTGCCTTTGCCGCAGCAGAGGCTGCCGTAAGGACTGTAAAGTTTTGTATGTATAAAAGCATATTCATGATAAGCCCCACCTCCTAAAGGAAAAAGTGAAAAGCAGCCTGGATCGCAAAAGCAGCTGCTGCAACTATTCCTGCAGTTCTGAACATATAACCCCAGAAAAGACTCTTGTCCATGGGAAGATCTCCCACAAATTTACCGGTCTGTCCGTTCATGGCAAAAGTAAATTTCTGCTGGTTCCAGGTGATGTTCAAAAGCCAGACGGGGTAAAGAGCATAACTTGCCTCGGAGTTATAGAGCCTGATGGCACTGTTTACGACATCCACATCGTCATAGCCCGTAACTGTCTTAAGGAACTCCTCCTCGGTGGAGTGTTTGACTCTGTAGTTTGCACGCTCCGCACTTGTAGCTGCATCCACGTCGTATTTGTCGGCATAGTATCCCGCAAGATAGCCTGTGCTGAAGGGAACCGCTTCCTTGAAACTAAAGGGTTCAAGGGATTCCATAAGCTTGTCGTCCATCTTGGAAGACCCGTCAACGGGAACTTTGTCAAATGCGATCTTACCGGTCCTGATAACACTGAAATGATCGGTACGTTCGTACTCGTAGTCGGAATCCTCCCACTTGTCTTCCTTGGTGGCTTCGTATCTGATATTGGCGTTAACATCCGCGTCAAACAGCCAGAAGGGGACGTAAATGCCCTTGATCTCGTCTATGTGATTTCCGTCCTTAAAACTTCTGGGAAGAAGCTTTTTGCCGGAGAAGTGCTTCTTAAACTTTTCTTTGGCAGCTTCTTTGTCCAGTTTGAAAGGAATGACGTAATCCGGCTTCAGCATACCGGAAACCTGCTCGGAGATAACCACCGGCTTGTCGCAGTAAGGACACTTGGTCACTGCGGTATTGGCATCCGCCACTATCTGTCCGCCGCAGTCCCTGCAGGTGTAACTCTTCATTCCTGCAGTCTCGCCGTTCTCCCATTCAGAACCCGCCTCGGTATCCCACTTAAATTCGTCGGTCCCTTCGTTCTTTATCTCTTCATCGTATTTCTTTATGAAATCCATATCGAACTCAGTATCGCAGAAAGGGCACTTAAGCTTCTGTGCTCCCGAGTCAAAGGCTATGGCCCCGCCGCAGCGCGGGCACTTATATTCCTGTAATCCCATAAGATCCTCCGAAAAAGCTTTTTATCCTCCGCACTCATAAAACAGGGAGGTGCGTTCGCACCTCCCTCTTATATCCTACTTGCGAAGATCGTTCTCGTCAAATACGTCGCCGCATTCAGGGCAGAACTTGGGAGGATTTGCGGGATCCTCAGGAGTCCATCCGCACTTATCGCATCTGTAAAGAGGCTGTCCGGAAGGTCTCTTTGCACCACAGTTCTGGCAGAAGTTACCCTGGTTGATGGTTCCGCAGGAGCAGGTCCATCCGGGAGTTCCCGCAGGAGACTGCTGAGCCTGCTGCTGTCCCATTGCAAATAAGCTCTGAGCGTTGATACCGCCTGCATTCTGTGCCATACCCATTCCCATGAATCCGGTCATGGCTCCTGCGGTGTTGCTTGCAGCGGCCTTCATTGCATCGGCCTGAGCACCCACAAGAGTCGCACCTGCCATGGAAGGATCGCGGAGCATTGCGGTGCGCTGTGCCTGCTTGATCATCTCCGCATCTTCCTCGGGAAGGGTTACGGAGCCAAGGGCTACGCTTACGACCTTAAGACCCCTGAGCTCACCCCACTTTGCGGAAAGAGCTTCGTTCATAGCGTTCTCAAGGTCTGTGTTGTGAGATATGATCTGGTTGGGTCTTAACTCAAGATCCGACAGTTTAGCCAGTGCAGGCTGAAGTGCGCTGATAAACTCGGTTCTCAGTGTATTGTCAAGTTCATCTCTTGTGTACTTGGATTCTACGTTGCCGCATACGTTGGTGTAGAAAAGAAGGGGATCTGCGATGCGATAAGAGAACACACCGGAGCATCTCAAAGCCACGTCAACGTCGAGGCCGATCTTGGAATCAACAACTCTGAAGGGCACGGGATTGGGTGTGCCGAACTTGTTGTCGATAAGTTCCTTGGTGTTGAAATAGTAAACTCTCTGATCCTTGCCGGTATCTCCGCCGTAAGCAAATCTCTTGCCGATGGTCTTGAAGGTGGCAAGGATGCTGTCTCCAAGCTTGCCGCTGAAGATACTGGGTTCGGTGGAAGCATCGTAAGTAAATTCGCCGGGCTCTGCGCAGACTTCAACGACCTTGCCCTGCTCCACGATAATCATGCACTGTCCGTCGGCTACCGCGATACCTGAGCCGCTTGAAATAATATTGTCATTACCGTATTTATTGGAGGAACGTCCGCCCACACGCTTAACGCCCTTTGTAACCATAACATCCTTAGGCATTGCCTCGCAGTAGAAAAACTCTTTCCACTGATCCGCAAGTGTACCGCCGACTGCCCCCAATGCTGCTTGAATAAGTCCCATTTTGTAATTCTCCTTTCAGTTTTAGGTGCGCTCCCTCACAAACGCACATTAATATTTTATAGATTATTGCCTTTCAATTCAATACCCAATTCATAAAAAGAAACTTAAATTATCTGTTTATTTTTTTGACGTATCCGACGAATTCTTTCAATGGTACCGGTGCCGAGAAGTATGCGCCTTCGGCGATCTCGGTCTCGGTATCCTCAAGGATCTTAATGTCTTCCTTGCTGTCGACTCCCACGATGACAACTCCCACATCTATGGAAGCAAAGGCGGAAATAAGTGCCTTGGCAGCTCTTCCGGAACTGTCTCCCTTAATGGCCTCTCTTAAGAATTCCATGGAGATTATCTCGCAGTCAAAAGGAATGGTCATGATACCGCTTATGGTAGAATATCCCTTGCCGAAATCCGCTTCCTCTATGTAGAATCCCCTGCTCCGAAGTTCGGTCAGGACTCTTATGATGGCCGCCCTGTTTTCTTTTTCACCGCAGACACGAACTACAAAATGAAGCTTTTCCGGTTTGATATCGTATTCTGCCAGTAGTCCGGTCAGCACATCCGTAAGACCGGGGTCCATAATATTCTTTTTATCAAGCTCCACGGAGATATAGCCGTTAAAGATATCCGATCCCTTAAGGCGTTCCAGGGTCTCCGCCGCCGCTCTCCAGATATATCTGTTAAGTTCCGCCACAATACCGCTTTCGTTGAAAAGATCCATGAACCTGTCCTGATAAAGTTTTCCGAGCTTGGGATGGTTCCACTGGACCCAGGCCTTGGCGCCCACAACTTTCTTTTCCCTGAAATTCATGTGGGGCTGAAGTTCTATCTCGAATTCCCTGTTTTCAATGGCGTGAGGAGCATCGGCCAAAAGAGTCTCCCTGATCTTCTGCTCTTCCTTTAAGTCTCTGGAAAATTCAACAACGGAGAAGCCTTCGTTCTTCTTGCTGTTTACAAAGGCCGCCAGGGCATTCTCACAGTATTCTTCAAAAGAAAGATCCTCGTTCATGACCACGAAACCGTAGCGAAGATTAACATCAATGGTCCTGTCATCACCGATATTCACGGGAACTGTGCTCATTTCTGAAACAACCGTATCCACTTCGTCAAAGGGCAAAAGCAGGATAAACTTGCTCTCTGCGTTGCGGCCATAGGTCATCCTGAAACGCTTCCTGTAATCCGAAAGCCTGCCTGCAATGTCCCTTAACACCGTATCTCCGGCTTTGGTGCCGTAAAGACGGTTTATGTCCTTAAAGTTGTTTATTCCGCAGATCATCAGGGCAAAGCAGACTTCACTGCCGTGGTTGTCCACCATGTTCTGGGCATACTCCATGAATCCCGCCCGGTTATAGGCTCCCGTAAGGGGATCCGTGGTGGCGTTCTGGTGCTCCTTCAAGATCTCCTTTTCAGAATCCGTAACATCATGAAATACATAAGCAGAAAGCACGTATTTGCCTTTTTTGTCAAATACCTTTCTGGAAAATACGGTGTAGGTCTTGTCGCCCTTCTCCAAAACCGTCCTCTCGTCTTCGGAGATATCCAGTTCGTCGGACATTTCTTTTTCCTTACCGGAAACGGGATGTCCCAGTATCGCTTCGGCTCTTGCATCGCTGTTTAAAAGGTTCCCGGCATTGTCATAAAGCACCACCGTATCGAAGACCACGGCGGACATATAGCCCTGAACACCCCGCAATAACATGATGGGAGAAAACTTGAACACAGCCAGATAAAGAACGAAACCCGCCAGTCCGAAGAAGGCCGATGAATAGTCGTAGGTTGCACTCTCGTTAAGAAGGAAAAAACCGTTTGGCATGGCCATAAGAAACAGGATCGCAAGAACGGTCAGATACTTGATGGCATAGCACTTGGCGGAATCAACGATCTTTTTGATGAGGAAGCTTGCGATCGTAGAGATCTCAAAGATGCAGACTAAGCAATGGAACCAAAAGAAGAACTTGGGTTTAAGTACCGCGATCTCACCGATAACGGAATTCCTGTAGCCGATCTCAAAAGCGATCTCGTTGATGGGACCTGTAAGGATCACGGCAGAATCAAGCATGAGAACTGCGATGGAAAACATTCTGAGGCCGAAATTGAGTTTCTTGGATCCGCAGAATTCCACCACGAAAACAAGCATGAAATAGAAAGCCCAAAGGATACAGATATACTGAAGACAGCAGGCCAGGGCCATTATATCCCTGTCCTTGGAGAGATAGTTCACGGAATAAGTAACGAACACCAGGCCGCACACGATGGATGTGCGTCCCAGGAGTCGTCCCTGATATGATCTTTCGCGATAACTCGCGACAACGGAAAACAGCAGCGATACAGTTACTATAACAAACCCGAGAAGTCCAAGATATGCAGTCATCCCGTGTCCCCTTCCAAAAAAGTCTAGATGGCCCAAAGGGCTAAAGGTTATTGTATTAACACGGAATTAACGAATAAATAAACGGCCTCATTTCGCACACGGGTGCGAGGGGGATTCGAAGGTCTCAGCGGGCTGGCGCAAAGCTTTTGCGTACAAAAAAGAGAGAACCGGTCGGTTCTCTCTTTTTAGTAGCGAGAGGGGGATTCGAACCCTCGACACTGCGGGTATGAACCGCATGCTCTAGCCAACTGAGCTATCTCGCCGTAATATATGGGGCCTATAGGGCTCGAACCTATGACCCTCTGCTTGTAAGGCAGATGCTCTCCCAGCTGAGCTAAGACCCCATGATATTTTCATATTCTGTTGTCCGAAAGCACTGACTGCGCAATCGACTTTCCTATTGTACATAAAGGGTTGTTGGTTGTCAAGGCATTTTTTTAATATCTTGCATTCATATTTCCCTTGTTTTAGAATAATCCATAGATGTATTGAAATCGGGTAATCAGGGGGTATATATGAATAACACAGCTTCTAAGATCAGCGAAAACACCTCAAAGGTCATTGTGGGCAAGTCCGAACTCATCGACCTTCTTCTTGCGGCTCTTGCGGCCGGCGGTCATGTTCTTCTTGAAGATGTTCCGGGAACCGGCAAGACAATGCTTGCCCGCACTCTCGCAAAATCCATGGATCTTTCCTTTAATCGCATACAGTTCACTCCGGACCTGCTTCCAAGCGACGTCACGGGGCTTAATTTCTTCGATCGTTCCGAAAACAGATTTGTCTTCCGTAACGGTCCGGTATTTACCAATATCCTGCTGGCGGATGAAATAAACCGTGCCACACCCAGGACCCAGTCGGCCCTTCTTGAATGCATGGCGGAATCCCAGGTCACCGTTGACGGCGAGACCAGAAAACTTCCGGATCCTTTCATGGTCATCGCTACCCAGAACCCCGTAGAGACTCTCGGATGTTTCCCCTTACCCGAGGCACAGCTGGACCGTTTCCTCATGAAGCTCTCCATGGGCCCCCTCTCGGAATCCGAGGAAAAAGAAATGCTTGACCGTCATCTAAACGGTGAACCCATCGGAACCGTGTCTTCTGTGGCAACTCCCGAGGACATAAAGAAGCTCCGTGAAGATTGCGGCAAGGTCTATGTTCACGAAGAACTCAAGGATTATATCCTCCGTATCGTGCGCCGCACAAGAAGCGCTTCACCGGAGGGTACCCTGTCCTTAAAGACAGGAGTCAGCCCCCGCGGTACCCTGGCTCTGTTGTATGCTTCCAGAGGCTATGCCCTCGTTAAAGGACGGGACTATGTGGTACCCGAAGACATTAAGGCCGTGGCTGTGTTTGTTTTGGCCCACAGATGCCTCTCCGAGATTATCGAGGATGATCGCAAGCAGCAGTTTATCCGGGGTATCCTTGCATCCGAACCTGTTCCCACAGAAGACTGGAGCAGACCATGATCATATTGTTCATAATTCCGGCGCTGATCCTTCTTTTTCTCTGGATCAGATTCTACGGAAGGATCTGCGGATATAAGTTCTCCGCCGAGATCTCTTTTTCCGACGATCATATTTATGCAGGAAGCGAAACCACACTTTCGGAGATCGTGGAAAACAGAAAATCCTTCCCCATCCACGCGGTTACCATCAGATTTCTCATTCCCAGAGGGATCGAATTCATAGATGCGGAGAACACATCCTTCAGCGATCACACCTATAAAAAGGATGTATTTTCCATGGCAGGGATGGAGTCCATCCGTCGAAACTATCGTGTCCTTGGTGTAAAGCGGGGTTTTTACAGAGTCACCGAACCCGAAGCCAGGTTCCGCTCTCTTTTAAACCTTCATGTATACGGCAAGGATTTTGAGGAATCCGGCGACGCTGTTCTTGGCAGTATCCGTGTATATGCCGCAAACCGTGATGTTTCCGATATCATGAAACCGGTGGATGCGATTTTAGGCTCCTTGGAGACCATCCGCGGTATCTACGAAGATCCCTTTGCTTTTGCTTCCATTCGCGAATACACTCCCACAGATCCCTTAAAGTCCGTTAACTGGAAAGCCAGTGCAAAAACCGGTGAGCTCATGGTAAACACCTTCTTTTCCACCGCTTCACCAACTGCTGAGGTTTACCTCGATGTAACGGAGACCGACCGTGACGGCGAAAAGGATCTTACGGAAGAAAGCATTGCCCTTGCGGCCTCTGTTGTGAGGGTCCTTGTAAAGCACGGACTTAAAGTTGTTTTTGCCGTCAATGCCTCGACCGATGATAAAGGCTTTACCGTATTTACCGAGACCACCGGCCGGAAAGTGCTTAAAGATATCGAAGAGTTCCTCACATCAGACTTTTCAAACCTTAAAAAGACCGCCTATGAGGAACTGATAAACACTGAAGATATTTCCAAAGAAACCCCGGGGATCACCCTTTATATATCCAAAAACATCAGAGACATCGAAGGATTCAACTGTCCGAAAGGAGACAGGGATGGCGGAAAGATCTGCGTTACCCCTTACAGACAGGGCAGCGGTATTTCGCGAAAGATCCACGTTCTTTCCTGAATACCTGCACTCCTGCCTGATACTGGCACCCTGGAGTGCCGCTTTTTATACGCTTTTTGAAAACAGAAGGGATAATCTTATCATCCCTCTTTTCTTTGTGTCCCTGTTTTTCGTGGCGCCCCTTTCTTTGCTCCTTCGCACGGCGGCCATGAAGGCTAAGTCCCTTTGGATCTATTTGGGTGCAGGGGCGGTTTCCCTCCCCCTTCTGGCCCTCACCTACCTTACCCTTAACCGGATCGCTCCGGAAGGAGCCATAAAATATGTGGGCACCTTCATACATTTTGTGATCTTCTGTTTTCTTTTTATCGATTACTTTATGTTGCGGACGGATGAAAACCGCCGGAGAAAAGCCTATCTGGAAAACGACCGAAGTTTCTTTGCGGAGGATCGTCCCTCCAAAACTCCGGGGATTCCGGGACTGGTCCTTTATCTCCTTGTTTACTGCGACGGTCTTCTCTTTGAAAGCCCCCGTACCTCGGACCTGGGGCTCTGGGGCTGCATCGCATACCTTTTTGTACTGATCGTTTACATTTACCTTAGATCCGGCAATGAGTACCTTAGGGAAAACCGGGAACTGAAAAGAGTGCCGGTCCGCCGCATCCAAAAGATCGGTTCCCTGTTCCTTGTTTCGGTCTGCATCGGTATCCTGTTCCTGTGCCTGATCCCTTTGTTCACCTCCGGGCTTAGGCGCTACACAAACGTCAGGAACTGGGAAGTCGAGGGTATAAACCTGGAAAAAGAAACAAAACCGGAAGAGATCATTGAACAGCATCAGCCCGAGGCCATGCCCATGCCGGACTTAAGCGAGCTTGCGGAATATGAGCCAAATCCCGTTCTTGATGCCATTTACAGGATACTCACCGTGATCCTTGTGGTGATCGTCAGTGTACTTTGTCTGGTGGGTGCCGTATTGGGCATCCGGGGACTTTTCCTTCACTTTAAGGAAGATCCCGGCGAAAACGGAGACATAATCACCTCCATAGATACAGAAGACAGTATCCTGAAACTTAAAAAAGAGCGTCGCAGGGTATACCGCGACCGCTCGGAAAAAGAACGGATCCGCCGGAAATATCGTGAGATCATCCGTAAAGCCACAAAAGAAAAGCCTGTCGTTTCCCATACTCCGACTGAGATCGAGGCCTTTGCGGGCCTGTCGGAGGATGATGAAATGAAGGCTTTCCATAAAGTCTATGAAGATGCAAGATACGGGAAATAGACTACTTTTCTGCTCTATAAGCTTCCACCCCTGCTTTGAGGCGCGAAAGACCGTCCCTCAGCACACTTCTCGGGCAGGCGTAGTTTATCCGCAGGAATCCTTCCCCGCCGGGGCCGTAGGAACTTCCCTTTGAGATATAGAGTCCCGTTCTATTTCTGATAAAGTCAGCAAGGGCATCGCTGTTGTCAGTAAGGCTCCTTACATCAAGCCAGTATAGATAAGTTGCATGTCCCTGAACTGCCGAAAGCTCCGGCAGTTCTTTTTGTATGAAGGAGTCGATCTCCTTCTTGTTTTCGTAAAGATATTCGCGAAGAGCGTTGAGCCAGTCCCTTCCCTTTGTAAAGGCTGCGATGGTGCCCTGCATGGCAAAGGCATTGGGTTCGGCCACTTCGTCGGTGTTAAGGGCTCTCCAAATCTTATGTCTTAATAATGGATCCGGTATCATCACCGCTGCACTGTGAAGTCCCGCCATGTTGAAGGCCTTGGTGGCTGAAATGCAGGTGATGCTTATATCCCTGCAGGTATCGGAAACCGAAGCAAAGGGCGTATATTCAAAGCCCGGATCCGTAATATCACAGTGGATCTCGTCGGAAAGCACGGTAACCCCGTACTTTTTGCAAAGTTCTCCCACCCTCTTAAGGGTTTCTTTGTCCCAGATCGTTCCCGAAGGGTTCTGGGGATTGCAAAGGAGCATGAGACTTACCTGAGGGTCCGAGAGTTTCTTTTCCAGGTTTTCAAAGTCCATCTCATAGGAGCCGTTCTTAAGGATCAGGGGGCATTCCACGGGAACACGGCCGTTATTCAGGATGCAGTTATAGAAGATATTGTACACGGGAGTTTGGATCAGTACCTTCTCCGCAGGGGAAGTGATCTTCCGCACGGTAGTTGAAATGGCAGGGATCACGCCTGTAGTGAATATGAGCCAGTCAGGATCCATCTCAAAGGAGTGGTATTCCTTCCACCAGTTCACATAGGCTCTGTTCCATTCTTCCGGCACATAGGTATAACCGAAGATCCCATGCTCTGCCCTTTTTGAGAGGGCTTCAATGATCTCGGGCGCGGTCTTAAAATCCATATCCGCCACCCACATGGGAAGCTCGTTGTCCGCAACCTCCCACTTTTCGGAAAAAGAAGATCTTCTGTCATTTATAACGTCAAAATCATATTTTGCCATGATAGCCCCTTTTAAACATACCCCTGTAGTTCTTACAGGGGTATGAAATGTTTTTGTTATGTAAACCAATTACTCTTTGCAGATTATTTTGGTCTTTGTTACATCCACCTTATCCTTCTCAAGGATCAGTTCTCCGATGCTCTCGGCCTTGATGGTGCCGCCGGAAGGATTTAACACACTGTCGATCTTGGTAGTGATGTCCGCTTCCACTGTGGAGTATTCAAAAGCAAGGGTGGTGTTGATGAGCTTACAGTTCTTCATCACCAGGTTGTCGATGTAGCACATGCCCTGAAGGCTCTCAACGGTACAGTTGATGAGGGTCAGGTTCTTTGCGTTCCATCCAAGATACTCTCCGCAGATATAGGAGTCGTAGATGGTAACGTTCTCGGAATTCCAGAAGCTGTCCTTGGAAAGGAGCTTTGAATTTCTCACTTCAACGTTCTTTGCTCCGTCGAAGCTGTAGTTTCCGTAAAGATGAAGGCCGTTGACCTTAACATTCTCATCGCCCATGGCAAAATAGTTGCCTTTAGCCACTACATTATCCATCTCGATGTTCTTACAGTTCCAAAGGGTTTCTTCCGCATTGGAAAAAGAAACATTCTTGATCTTTATCCCGTCACAGCGTCTGAACTCCTTGGGTGCCTCGATAAGGCAGTCCTCTAAGGAAATGTTGTTTGTGTACCAGATACCTGCTCTGGCCATTTCAAAGAAGGTGGTGTCTTTTACCTTTATGTCTTTTGAATACCAAAGAGGATACTTCCATTTAAAGCTGCTGCCGTATACCTCGATGTTGCTGCTCTCTTTAAGAGGTGATTCTCCATCAGTAAAGATGGTATCGTATATTACCAGATCCTGTCCGTGAAACAGTGCTCTCTCTCCCGTTAAAAATTCCTGTCTGATCTCTTTCTTGCTCATAAACATTCCTTTCCACACGCCGTCATCCGCATTATTCTTTTCTTATTTGTGCCATGCAATCATAACATAGATTGTGCACAATTAATATTAAATATTTATTAAATCTGCGGGATTCTTTTTATTTCAGCAGATATGCGGTGGCACCGTGGGCCGGGAGCTTCACACGGATCTCTTCTTCAAATTCGATCTCCCTTTTGCTCCAAAGCTCCAATGCCTTTACGGGCATGTAAACTTCCAGTTCCGACAACGGGATCCTGATCTCGGACTCTGCTTCTCCCGCATTGAATACGGCGGCATAAAGTCCTCCTTCACAGTTTTCCGCAACCCAAAGGATGGTCTCACCGGTCTCATCTTTCTTTCTGAATACCTGATGGGCGTGACGGGAATTCTTATGCATCCGCATTATCTCTTCGCCTGTCACCAGACCTGTGGTAAATTCATCAAAGCCCGGCATATCACCTCCTATGAAAAGAGGGGATCTCATGATGCACCAAAGGGTCATCATGGTTATCTGCTCGTCCTTTGTAAAGTTGGTGCGGTTCTTTTTGTCGTAGACCTGACGGATGGGACCGATAGGCAGCATGTCCGCATCGGGATAATGGCCTGCTCCCGCGTGGATGCTCCATTTCTCCGCACGCTCGAACATGGCATAAAGCAGCTTCCAGTCATCCCAGAAATCATCGGTTATGCGCCACATGTTGGCTGTATCCTTGTAAGTTTGGGCATACTCAAGCAAAGCAGGTCCCGGCGAAAGGGAAAGGACCATATCCCTGCCGCATTCCTGCAAAGCCGTGGAAAGCATGATAAGTTCTTTTTCTTCTCTCGGAAGTTCACGGGCTATATCATCGCACTTGATAAAGTCTACGCCCCAGGAAGCATAGAGTTTAAATACGGAATCATAATATGCTTTGCCGGCATCATTATCTTCAACACCGTACATATCGGGGTTCCAGTAGCATATGCTGTTAAACCTTGCCGCATCGCGCGCGGTCTTATCGGTACCAAGCACCGGAGTATTCTTTGACACGGCCTGTCTCGGGATCCCTCTCATGATGTGGATACCAAATTTAAGGCCCAGAGAATGAACATAATCCGCCAGAGGTTTAAAGCCCTTGCCACCTTCAGAGGAAGGGAATCTTCCGGGAGCAGGGATAAGCCTGCCGTATTCATCCATGCAAAGATCCGCAAATCTCCTGTATTCGTGGCTTACGGCCCCGGGCTCGTACCACTGTATATCCACAACCACGTACTCCCAGCCGTAGTCCTTAAGATTTTCCGCCATAAACTTTGCATTGGCGCGCACCTGTTTTTCGGTGACCGCCGCTCCGAAGCAATCCCAGCTGTTCCAGCCGCAGGGTGCTGTTACGGGTTTAAACATATAAAATACCTGTGGCAGGCATGGTGCACACCGTTAACGTGCCTGCGGCGTCAACGGAGAAGTCTGAAAACCTGTTTCAAACTTACTGAACTCGAGTCGATTTTTATTCAAAACCAATGTCATTTTTGCAAAGACAACAACATTATAGTAGTTTTTTTGAAATATGTCCAAGAGTTGACGGAAAAATACGAAAAAATGCATAGAAATTTAGAAAAATCTCTTTTCTTTTGGTATAAATGTAATATAATGATATATGTGGATTACATAACATTTTAACCAATCGACCACAATAAAACACAGGAGACTTTGTAAAATGGAGAAAAAGAAAACAAACAAGATCAGAAACGGTATCCAGACAAAAGTACTGGTTCTGATCAACGCCGGAATGATCGTTCTCGGATTGATCCTTTTATCGGTATCCACGGGACGATTCAAGAGAGAGATGAATCTCACCTTCAGTAACTACATTCTCGCCCAGGCCGACATGGCAGGTACGAACCTTGAAAACTCCGTTCAGCACGGAGCCGATGCTGCCGACGTAAACACCACTACTTTCCTTCTTAAGGATATCAAGGTTAACGGAACGGCTTCTTCTTACGCATACCTGGTTTCAAGCGATGCTACAATGTTATGGCACCCCACAGAGAGCAAGATCGGTGCTCCCGTAGAAAACTCCGTAGTTAAAGGTCTGGTATCTCAGATCGCCAGCGGAACCCTTACAAAATACAGTGATATCATCGAGTATGAATACAAGGGCGCCATCAAGTACGCAGGCTACTACATCGACAAGGCACAGTCCTTTATCCTGGTTGTTACCGCCGACAAGAACGACCTGTTCTCCGCAGTAAACAACACCGTTAATACACTTATCATCGTAAGTATCCTGGCTCTGGCAGTCCTTAACGTATTGGGTGTATTCTTCGTTGTTACCCTTATCACAAGACCTCTTTCCAAGCTTACCAACGTTGTCAACAATGTATCCGATCTGGATCTTACCATCGACAACTACGGCGAACTTCTTAACAAGACCGATGAGATCGGTGTCATGGCAAGAGCCGTTGACAAGATGCGTCTTTCCCTTGAAGAAGCCGTTAAGGATATCGCAGATCAGTCCAATGTTCTTAAGGAAGCAGCTTCCACTCTTAACGAAGCCGCAAACAACATGAGTGAAACCTCCTCCGAAGTTGACAGAGCCGTTTCCGAGATCGCAGACGGTGCTTCTTCCCAGGCTGATGAAACCCAGAAAGCAACCGAGAACGTTGTTACCATCGGTGTCATGATCGAAGCTACCAACGATGCGGTTGGTGAACTCGGTAAGGCTGCAGACTCCATGGCTTCTGCAGAAAAGAACGCACAGACCATTCTTAAGGATCTCGATGAGATCAGTGCACAGACTGCCAACGTAATCGACAAGATCGCCGAGCAGACAGCAAAGACCAACGAATCCGCATCCAAGATTCAGGAAGTTACCGCCATCATCTCAAGTCTGGCAAGCCAGACCAACCTTCTTTCCCTCAACGCTTCCATCGAAGCAGCCCGTGCAGGTGAAGCAGGTCGCGGATTTGCGGTTGTTGCCGAAGAGATCGGAAAACTTGCGGATCAGTCCAATGAATCCGCTAAACAGATCGATGATATCGTTAAGCAGCTCATTGCCGACTCCGACGAAGCCGTTGCTTCCATGGATGAGGTTAAGGCAGCAAGCGAGAAACAGACCGAAGGCATCAAGAAGACCGGCGATGCATTCGAACTTATCTCCGAAGGTATCAATACTTCCAATGCAAGCATAGAGAAGATCGTTGATAAGATGAAGGAAATGGACGGCGCCCGCGTAAGCGTTGTAGATACCGTTCAGAACCTTACCGCCATTGCTCAGGAGAATGCGGCAAGTACCGAAGAATCCTCCGCAAGCGTTACCAACATCAACAACATCGCCGCAAACATCGGCGACGATTCCGCAAGACTCAACTCCATCGCTGCTACCCTTGGAGATACCGTTGCGAAATTCAAATACTAAGATCTCAGATTTGTTCAAAAGCCCCTGCAGCGATGCAGGGGCTTTTCTTTATGCTTTATTATACTTATACAACCAAACTGCCATGAAGTGAGTCATACCCTGAGACTTGGTGGGCTTACTGATTCAGATCTCTCCTTCTTCTTCTCACTCTGTTTATATGTCTCACAAAATCCCCGCTCTTTATGAGTTCCGCAAGGATATACTGCTCAAGATTAGATACGCTGGAGGAATAAAAGCCTGTTTTTTCCTTGAAGGTCTGTTCAAGGCTTTCGGGGATCACCATGTAAGCCGCTCTGATATAAGGGCCGACGGTCTTTGTAAAGGTATTGACGTAGATCACCCGACCGTTTTTATCGAGGGAAAAGAGGGTCTCTTCGGGCTTACGGCTGGGAGTGAATTCCGACTCGAAATCGTCCTCTATGATAAGACCATTCTTTTGCACGCTCCATTTAAGATATTCAGCCTTTTTGGCTGCAGAGGCCGTAACACCCGTGGGAAAGCTTCTGTAGGGAGTGATGTGAAGTACATCCGCCTTTGAATTCCAAAGCATTTCACTTTTGATACCGTCGCTGCCCAGATCCAGAAGTTCCAGTTTAACCTGTTCTGCGCCGTAAATAGCCGCTATTTTCTGGTAGGAAGGATTTTCTGCGCCGTAGATCCTTTCACGCCCCAGAGCCTTGATTATGAGGCCGTAAAGGTACTCCGCTCCCGCTCCCACTATGATACGCTCAGCCGGCACATGAATGTCCCTGTAGGCCGCAAGATAGGATGATATGGCTTCCCGCAGGGCAAAACAACCGTATCCTTCGGATCTCTCCGTCAAAAGATCTCCGTAATCCGTAAGGACCCTTCTTGCGGTCTTTGCGTAAAGATTATAGGATATGCCCTCATCCTCGGAATGTCCGGCTTCGCCGGTCTTAATGGCCGCAAATGATTGCGAGATCCCGTTTGCCCGGTAGAGCCCCGACGTACCAAAAGTTCCGGGTGACACGCCGGGTGTTGCAGGCGCCGTACGAGCCTTATCCGGTCGGGCCGAAAAGCCTTCATTCTCTTTGTAACTGACAAAATATCCGCTCTTCTCCCGCGATACTATATATCCCTCTTCAAAAAGAAGCTCATAGGCATGCTCCACGGTGATGACGCTTACACCGTAATTTTCCGCCGTTACACGCTTGGATGGCAGTTTTTCCCCGTATTTAATGGCTTCGGATAGGATCTTTGCTTTAAGATCCGAATAGATCTTTAAATATCTGGTCATATAAAATTCTCCGTTTCTGGTAGTTTTTATATTACCACTTCAGTGATATGTTTGTATACAACAAAAAGCAAGATCCTCCGGGTTTTGCTTGTGTACAAAGGAGAAAAAACATGAGCACAACAGAAAAGAACAGCAGAGAAACCCTTAAGAAGATAGCCTATGCGGGAGTCATGGCAGCTCTTTGCTACGTAGGCTATGCAGTGTTCCCCGCCATTTCCGCCACCGGAACCAAGATCCATGTGGGCAATGCCTTTGTGGTACTGGGAGCCCTGTTACTGGGCGGTGTATACGGAGGTCTGGCAGGAGCCGTGGGACTGTCCCTTGCAGATATCCTGGGAGGTTATGCCCAGTCCGCACCCCGCACCTTTATCTGCAAACTGGTCATCGGTCTTATCGTAGGTCTTGTAGCCCACAAGATCGCCACTATCTCAAAGAACCACAAGCACCCTTATCTCATAAAGTGGTCCATTATATCCGCTGTTGCGGGACTTGGTTTTAACTGTGTATTTGAGCCTTCACTCAAATGGGTATGGTTCACGCTCATAACCCCCAATGCAGACAAGGCCGCTTCCGCAATCAAAGCTTTGATTGCGGTGACCACTTATGCAACCCTCATCAATGCAGTGATCAACTCCGTTATCGGCGTTATCGCTTACCTTGCATTAAGACCCGTACTCTTTAAGACCGGACTCCTTGGAGAGCTTAATATCAAGAGTTTTAAAGAATCAAAGGAAGCCAGGGCAACAAGCAAATCAGGCGCTACTGTCTGAGGCTTTTGCGATCACAACAAAATCCAATAAAAAAAGCGGCCCTTGGGCCGCTTTTCTTTGTGTCTGTATCAGTTTTCCGGATCAAAAGTTCTTTACTCTTCTACAGCTGGTGTCTTACCACCTTGTATTCATTGTCCTCGGAATAGTAGGGGCATTGGAATCTGGAGTCCGCCATAAGTCTGCCGTAGTCGTCCTCATCCATGTTCACCATGCACTCGTAGCAGTCATATTCCTCGTCATAAACATAGTTTGAACAGGTGTCGCAGTTTCCGTAATTTGCTGCCATGATCTATCCTTTCGTCGGTGTTTCCAAATTATATTAAGCAATATCTTCCATCTGTGCAGTGTAGAGATGATAATAATCACCCTTCTTTGCCATGAGTTCTTCATGGGTGCCGCACTCCGTGATGCCGCCGTCCGAAATATACATGATCTTATCACAGTTTCGGATGGTGGAAAGTCTGTGGGCAATGATAAAGGAGGTACGCCCTTCAAGCATGGCATTTAAGCCCTGCTGCAGTGCTTTTTCCGTCTGAACATCGATACTGGAGGTTGCTTCGTCAAGTACCAGGATGGCAGGATCCGAAAGAAGGGTTCTCGCAAAGGATATAAGCTGTTTCTGACCCTGGCTTAACAGGGATCCTCTTTCTTTTACCTCAGTTGCATAACCGTCCTGCATGTTTTCGATGAAGGAATCGGCACATACGGTCTTGGAGGCAGCCCTTATCTCATCAAGAGTGGCATCCAGCTTGCCGTAACGGATATTGTCCTCAATGGTTCCCGAGAAGATAAAGCTGTCCTGGAGCATGATACCCATCTGGGATCTGAGGGACTTAAGTGTTACCTTGGATATATCCTTGCCGTCTATCAGCACTCTTCCGCTGTCCACGTTGTAGAATCTGGATACCAGGTTCACTATGGTGGATTTGCCGGCTCCCGTGGGGCCTACCAGTGCTATGCTCTCACCGGGCTTGACCCTGAAGGATACATTGTGAAGGATCTCCTTGCCGGGTTCGTAACTGAAGTTAACGTTCTCGAATACAACCTCACCTTTGATGGGAGGCATTTCGGTGGCGCCTTCGCAGTCATCTACGGTAACGGGCTCGCTCATGGTCTCGAATATACGCTCAAGATAAGCCATGTTGTTGATAAAGCCGTTAAAGATGTTACCCAGGTTCATTATGGGCTGCCAGAAACGTGCCGCATAACTGGAGATTGCGATAATGGTACCCAGGGATTTGTTTCCCGCACCGAATACTATAAGCCCGCAGATAAAGATGGAGGCACGGACCAGTACGGAAATGGTATCGATACCGGGCCATACCATACTGGAATAAGAAACCGCCGTCATCCAGGTCTTTTTGCAGTCTGCGGAGAGTTTTGCAAATATACCTGCATTTTCATCTTCCCTTGCAAAGATCTGTGTGATCCTGGCACCTACGATGTTCTCCTGAAGGTATGCATTGAGGTTTGAGTTCTTGTTGGAAACGGCTCTCCAGGCCTGACGCTGCTTGTTCTTTATCCAGAACATGAAGACCATAAGGACAGGCACGCCGCAAAGCACCACAAGGGCCAGCTGCACATCGGTGATGAACATGAATACCACGATAAATATCAGGTTCATGATCTCAAGCACCACATTAATAAGTCCGTTTGAAAGCATATCGGACACGGAATTTACGTAGTTTACCACACGTATCAGGATCTTGCCGTGAGGTCTGTCATCGTAGTACTGGAAGGGAAGCTTCTGCAGGTGGGCAAACAGGTCTTTTCTGATATCATAAATGATATTCTGGCTCACGTTGACCATGGTCTTTGACCTGATGGTGGCGAAGATCACCGTCAGTACATATATAGCCACAAGGATGATGACAAGTATGGTAAGCTGCTTCATGTCCTTGTTGGGAACCGCTTCGTCCAGCACTTTTCTCGTGATGGTGGGTGAAGCAAGGCTGGTAATGCCCGCTATGGCACTGAAGATCATGGCAAAGACCATGTATTTTAAGTACTTCTTGATATATGCTCCCGCCAAAAGAAGGTGTCGCAGGTCAAAATTGTCTTCGTAGGCTTCGTCTTCTCTGTAGGTGTTCTTTTGCTTGAGTTCTTTAACTTTTTTATCAGCCATCAGTTCTCACCTCCCATCTGAAGTTTAACAAGCTCCGCGTAATAGCCGCCCTTGGCGATAAGTTCTTCGTGGGTGCCGCTTTCGGTGATACGACCGTCCTGAAGCACCAGGATCTTATCCGCAAACTTGGTGGTGGATATACGCTGGGCGATGATGATCTTTGTACACTTGAAATCCAGTTCCCGTAAGGAGTGCTGGATCTCTTTCTCCGTCTCCATATCCACGGCGGAGGTGGTATCGTCCAGGATAAGGATTGAAGGTTCGATGGCAAGGGCTCTTGCCAGGGAAATGCGCTGCTTCTGTCCGCCGGAAAGACCCACGCCGCGCTCGCCCACGATGGTGTCGTAGCCTTCGGGCATCTTCTGAACAAAATCATTGGCGGATGCGTAACGCGCAAACTTAACCACACGCTCCGGTGTAAGATGAGTCACACCGTAAGCGATATTTCCTTCGATGGTGTCGGAATAAAGAAGCACGTCCTGTGTTGCAAGACCGATATTCTTGCGCAGTTCGTGAAGCTTATAGTTCTTAACATTGACTCCGTCCACCAGCACTTCGCCCTCTGTGGGCTCGTAAAATCTGGGGATCAGATGTATAAGGCTTGTCTTTCCGCAGCCCGTTTCACCCATAATTGCAACGGTCTCACCGGGATTTGCGGTAAAAGAAACATCCCTGAGGACCGGAAGCTTACCGTCGGAATACATAAAGGATACATTTTTAAATTCGATCTTTCCTTCGAAAGGACCGGGATGCGATACCGCATCGGGGCTGTCCACGATCTCGGGCTCCGAGAAATAGATCTCCATGACCTTGGCGGAAGAAGCGGAAAACCTCTGGAATTCGTTCATGATACCGCCCAGCTGTCTCATGGGGTTGGCAATGGCCCAGATCAGTCCGGAGAAAGCAACATACTCACCCATGGTAAGCTGATCATTGATAAGGAAGATACCGCCCACAAACAAAAGCACTACCGCAAGAAGGTTTGCGCAGCTTTCAATGTAAGGATAGTACTTGATCCATGTCCGCTGGGTGACCTTGTTGGTATCCCTGAAGTCCTGGTTTGCATGATCGAATTTCTCAATCTCGTAGTCTTCCCTTGCAAAGGCCTTGACCACGCGGTTACCGGAGATATTCTCCTGGGCGTAGGTGTTCATGCCCGCAAGCTTCTCACGAAGGGCTTTATGCCTGGGTGCGACCTCTGTACGGAACTTGATGATTATGATAAAAATGAAAGGTGAAAAGATCATGACGGAAAGAGCCAGCTTCCAGTTCATGATAAACAGATACACCGCAGTAGCCAGGTACAAAGAAAGGGATTCAACGATCATTCTTGATACCCAAGCCACCATGTGTCTTACCGCATCAAGGTCACCGGTCACTCTTGTCATAAGGTCACCGGTCCTGTAGGTGGAATAAAACTTCATATCCTGACGCTGAATCTTGTCATAAAGGAAATTTCTGACACGATACAGGGTCTTCTGTGAGGTATACTCATAGGCCATACAGTCAAGATATACTATGATGACTCTTGCCACGGTAAAAGAAACCATCATGATGATCAGCTTAAAAAACAGATCCCTGTGGTTTGCAAGATTCGCTCTGGCCTCGTCCCCCGTAAGGAACATATCGACTATCTGAGATGAAAAATAAGGAACCGTTAGCTGCATGATATTATACACAACGGTTCCCAGAATGGCCGTAACGAAGAGACCTCTGCATCCTTTCATGTTGGACCAGAGCCATTGAAGCTTCGTCATCGGAAAACTATTATTCTCTTTTGACATTTCTTCTCCTTTTACACGTCAAAGATACTTTCCCCAAAGTATCTATTCGAAAAAACGAAGGTCAGTTCCCGGAGTTGGGAACGATGTTTACCCACATGGCGGGTCTCACTCCGTCATGGCTTTCTCCGGTGTCGTGACCGTTCTCACGGATCTCACCGGTAGTATTAACATCCTTGGCCTTGGTAAGAACTTCCGGATTGGTCCTAAGCCACCACCATGCTCCGCCGATGCAGGTCTCGGGATATTTATCCTGATATTTCAATAACTTGTAGTTTTCTTCGGTAAGAAACCATACACCCTTGGAGGCCGCATAGGAGGTAGCCTTGGCGTAGGGTTCATCTCCCCAAAGATCCGGATCGTCGGGAAGATATTTTTTTACCTCAAAATCGCTGAGAAGGAAAACCCTGTCTTTGGTTCCCGGGATCTCTATCTCGGGAATGGGAAGAGTATCATCGGAAGGATCTTCCGTAGCAGCACGTTCCGCCTTGATCTCTGCGATCCTTGCTTCCCTGTAGGCCTCGGGTTCTGTTCCCGGCACATCGGATTCAAGGATCTTGCCCTGCTCCTCAGGGGTAAATGCATCCTTGTAAAAGTCGTTGTTCAAAAACTTACGGACAGAGGAATTCTCCCAATCGGATTCACCGAAGCCCTTGTTAAAGGGCACGCAGTCAAGAACGTATCTGCTCACCACAAGACTTTTGGTCCCGTCGTTAAAAAGAACGATCCATTCTATGGGTTCGGCACCGTTGTCGGGATTGCCGTCCTGTTCGTAACTACCCAGCATAAGAGTGGGAAGTCCCTCGGGAACTTCAGGCTCTTCCGGCAGATCCAGTGAAACGGAAAGGGATGTTCCCGTTGAAGTCTTGGAAGTGCTGTCAACGGAAGCCGAAGCCTCCGGTTCGTTTTTAACATCGGATGCAGCCTTTTTGCCGCAGCCGACCATCAATACAGTGCCTGCCAGGATAAGAGCAAGCCCTATCTTTTTATAGTTCATAATATATCTCCGAATCTATTTCAGTTTAGCATGAGTGCATTTTTATTCAAGCCCAAGAGGGATTTAAATTTACACAATTTTTCTTTGCCTTTTGGGGGTAATTTGCGTAAAATATTCTTAAATCGGTTATCCGCGAAGCAGGATCACTCCCACTGCCACCAGGATGCCGAGTACGGCTCCCGCCAGTACCTGCAGGGGCGTATGTCCGATAAACTCCTTGAGTTTTTCTTCGTCGGACAGATTTTCATCGCTCATGCGCTGAAAGCTTTCAAGCATTTTGTTCAGCACCTGAGCCTGATTGCCTGTTTCCCTGCGGACACCCATGGCATCATACATGGCAATAAAAGCCACTATGGCGCAAATGGCAAATTCGAAACTGCCAAGCCCGTAACTTATGGCGGCAGCTGTGGCCATGGCGCATACCGTAGCCGAATGGGAACTTGGCATACCGCCCGCTCCCACCAGTCGTTCCGCCCTGAAGCTCTTACTGATGCAGGCATAAAGAACGGTCTTGATGATCTGAGCCAGCGCCCAGCCGGCAGCCGCGCAGACTAAAACCGTATTATTCCAAAGACTTAACAAAAAATCCATATATTACCTCTGATATAGTTAAACAGACACTCCTCATACTACCACAGAAGGAAAGTATCTGCAAATCCATTTTAAGGTGACAGAATATGTATCAAACCAAGAAGATCGCAGTTTTTATCTCGCATATCTACGGCCCCTATCAGCGCCTTTTATACGAAGGAATAAAGAGCAAAGCCAGGGAATACGGCTACTCTCTTGAGGTCTATACCACCAATGACGGCGAAGACCTGGGTGAGTACGGTCTTGGGGAAGAGACGGTTTTAAAAGTGGCCGACTTTAACAGCCTTGCAGGTGCGGTCTTTGCGAGCGATACCTACACGGACACTGCCTTAAAAGAAAAGATCGGTGTCCTTCTTGACGGCAAAAAGGATTTTCCCGTGGTCGAAGTCACAAACCACGGAACCGAAAGGCTCCACGTGGCTTTGGACAACAATTCACCCATCGGAGCCATCACAGACTACATCATAGAGAAAAAGGGCTTTAAAGATATCTGCTTCTTAAGCGACTTAAAGCACCCTTTCTTTTCCGATATCAGGGAAAAAATCTTCCTTGAGTCCCTTAAAAAGCACGACATACCGGTAACCGAAAATACTGTATTTACTACGGATGAGACCAAAGATTCCTACAGGGAAGCCGTTTCCGCATTTCTTGGCGACGGCAGGCAAAAGGCCATCGTATGCTACAACGACGACACTGCTTTAAACCTTATAGAGGCCGCTCTTTCCATGGGCAAGCGCATTCCGGAGGATTTCCTCATTTCCGGCTGTGACGATCTTGAACAGGGCAGATACTTAAACCCTGCCCTCACCACGGTTTCTTTCCCCTTAACGGAAGTGGGATCCGAAGCCATGGCCCTGCTTTTTAAGTTAATTAACAAAGAGCCTGCGACATCCGCCACTGTCACTGCGAAACCCATCTACAGGGAATCCACCTGTGACAAAGCAACCGATATCCCCAATCTTTTCGATTATATCCGCAAGGCAAACTCCTATTCCTCGGATCTTGAGATGGCTATGCTTGCCTCCGTAAAGACTTCTACCGCCCTGTCTCACGCATCGGATGTGGAGACGGGGTGCGACCTCATATATGACTACATCACCGCTTCGGGAGTGTGCAAGGAATTCTATCTTTGCCTCTATGAGGACTGGGACCATATTTCCGATCCCTTCCCCCTGGGCGAAGAAACCGACGAAACCAAAGAATCAGCCAACGAATCCCTTATCCTTAAGCTGGCGGTCAAGGACGGACGTCGCCTGCCGGAGTGCAGTTTTTTGCGCAAATCCCTGCTGCCGGAATATATCTGCGTACACTCGGATTCAGACTACGTGGTCACGCCGCTTTTCTTCGGTACCAAAGCCTTTGGCTATGTGGCCATGTCCTTCTCCGATGATTTCTATCCTTTTAAGCTGGTACAGTGGATCTCGGACATCGCTCAGTTTTTGCAGAATCTTTGCGAAATGAAACGCTCGGGAATACTTTCCGAGCGTCTTGAAAGAGTCTATTTTACGGATTCTTTGACGGGGCTTTACAACCGCGACGGTTTTGAATCCAAATATAAAAGATTTCTGGAACTTGTTCCCGGGGATACCAAATACATGTCTGCCCTGGTATTTGACCTTGATTCCCTCAAAGCCATCAACGATACTTTCGGTCACGAAGCCGGGGATTTTGCCATAAAGAGTCTGGGCCGCGCCATCTCCTCGGCCATTTCCGAGACGGACCTTGCCGAGCGCTACGGAGGGGATGAGTTCTTCGTGCTTCTTTGTCACGATGATCCAAGATACCCCGACGAGTTTGAAAAACAGACCTGCAGATATCTCGAAAATCACAATGCCCTGAATCAGAAAACCTATAATATATCCGCTAGTTTCGGCCATGTGACCGTGCCCTTCAAAAAGCCCGTTTCCCTTGATGATATCCGTGCTCTCTTTACCGAAGCCGACAAAGAGATGTACGAATATAAGAAAGCAAAGAAAGCCTCTCTTAATTGATCAGGTGCGCTGCATGTTCTTTCTGAATTCTCCGGGCGAAACACCGCATTCAGCCTTGAAGGTCTTCATGAAGTGCTTTTCGTTGTCGTAGCCCACAGCCTTGCTGATCTCGATTATCTTCATATCGGTCTCCGTAAGGAGCTTCTTCGCTTCCTTGATACGGATGGCTTTGAGGTAATTCACGAAATTGGTACCTGTATATTGCTTGAACAGGAAACTCAACATGGAATAATTCATGGAGATATAGTTTGATACCACCGCCATGTTAAGGTCCTTCATATAATTCTTCTCAACATATTCCACAGCGGCCTGCAGTTTCTTTTTACCTGCGGAATCATCGCTGATACTGATATTTTCCTTAAGTTCCATGATCCAGCCCATAAGGCTTTCCCTGTATTCCTCAAGGTCTCCGAAGGAGAGTATGTTTCTTAAGGCGGTAAGTTTTTCTTCCGCTTCCCTTGTAATGGCGTTCTTGTAGATCTTTACCACGTTGTCGGCAAAATCCTGTATCGCCTCATTGAAACGGTCGTATTCAAGATTTCCCCGTTCCGTTTCCGCAAAGAGCTTGCCCCACTGTTCATCCAGCTCATCGGCACGTCTTGTGCCCACAAGCTGAAGGCGCTGAAGTGCCGAGGCTTCGTCGGTAAGCTTCAATGCCTGCTCCTTTAAGGCTTCGGGAACGTTCTTTATATCCTCTGCGCTTCGTATGGTCTTTTTACAGGTAAAAGCAACCTTACGCCTTAAAAGGGCTTCATTGTAAGCGGTCCTTAATTCCTTAAGGCTTTCATGAAGGTCCGATATTCCCACGCTCTGACCGAAGAGTTCTCCCGCTTCAAAGGGTGCTGCAATACTCTCACTGACCACCGCCACGCAGGCGCCGTTTACGTTGTTAAAGACGATGGCTCCTTCGGACTCTCTGATATCCTCCGCAGGGCATACAAAGACCCTGTAGCTGTCCTCTATAAAGAACTTGCCGTACCTGTCGGCGATCTCCTCTTCCCTGCCTTCTGGGAGGGTGGGACGTTCAAAGAGCTGTCTTATCTCCTTGATGCCGAAATCCTTGTCCTTTTCGATGATCTCGTTCTTTCCCTCGATCTCACTGTTTAACTTGCCAAGGACATCGGCTATGCGTTCTCTTTCAACGGGTTTGAGTATATATTCCCGCACTCCGCTCCGAAGCATCTCCACGGCATAGGAAAAATCATCGTAACCGCTGACAGCCACGATAAGAGGCGGATCCGTAAGTTCCCTGGTCTTTTTGACCAGTTCTATACCGTCCATCTTGGGCATGCGGATATCCGTAAACATCACGTCGATATGCTGTTCCTTTAAGATCTCCCAGGCAACTTCGCCGTTTGGGCACTCAAGGATCATCTCAACCGGCACGCCGCTTCTTTGCACCATGGTACGGATGCCCTGTCTTATGAGTTTTTCGTCTTCAACTATCAGTAAGCTTTTCATAAAACTCCCCTGTGATCAGATCACTTTCTTTGAAACACGCTTTACCGGTATCTTGATGGCCACCTTGGTATAAAGTCCCGGTTTTGAATAGACCGTAAGACCGTACTGCTTGCCAAAGGCCATTTGTATCCTGTCATGCACATTCTTTAGGCCGATACCGTTACCACGGCCGCCGTCGATCTCCGCCACGCCTTCGATCCTTGCGATCAAAGCTGCAAGTTCTTCTTCCGACATGCCTCGACCGGAATCGGAAACCTCGACGATACAGACATCATCCTCGGTCCAGGCCTTGATATAGACCGTACTCTCCACACCCAGGGGTTCGATGCCGTGAAGGATGGCATTCTCCACCAAAGGCTGCAGGGACATCTTGGGGATCTCGTTGATCTTTATGTCCTCGGGAACCTTGATACCAAGATGTATGGGATAATCATACCTTAAGTTTATTAAGGAAATGTAATCCTGTATATAATCAAGCTCATCTCCCACGGACACATTGCCGGAAACCCGCCTCATGCTGTATCGAAGCAGTTTTCCCAGGGAGGTGATGGCATCGGAGATAGCGTATTTCTCGTCGATCTCCGCCATCATCTTGATGGATTCAAGTACATTGTATATGAAATGGGCATTGATCTGATTCTGAAGGGCTCTTATCTCAGAGTTCTTGACCAGTATCTCACGGTCTATGTTCTCCTGCATGAGGCGCTGGATCCGGTCCAGCATGTCGTTAAGGCTCTTGCCCAGGACTCCCATTTCATCGTCGGAGCATTCCTCGATACGGACGCTTAAGTTGCCGTGCTTTACCTCGGACATACCCGAAAGGATCACATAGAACTGTCTCAGCATCCGCTTTACGATCCGGTCGATGATCAATGCCAAAAGCACCAGCACTATCACCATGACACCCACGAAAAAGTTTCTTGAATCGTTGACCCGCCTTATACCTGCGGAAATATCAAGGACGCCTATGAGGGTCCCTCCCAGTTTTTTATTGTAGAGGGTTGAGACAACCAGTTTCTTTTTCCCGAAGATATGATATTCCGCCATATCCACGTGGTTTACGAATTTACCGGTTTCCCTGAGTTTTGCAATGATCTCCTCCGAATAGTCCTTAACGTTGGATCCGAAATATGCCTTGCCATCATCGGTCACAAAGCAGCCGAATTCCGAATCCTCATCCTCGTAAAGTGCGGGGAAAAGCGTCTCCATGGTAACCGCAGCTTCGATCTTTCCGACCTCACCGATACGGTAGTCGGTGATGGGAGTTATGAGTCCCGCAAGAGTCTCCTTGTGGCTTGTGATAAGAGCGGAAAAAGCGGTGTCCCTGTAGCCAAAATACCAGCCCTGGGCCCCTTCGCCCGCCCATTCCATGTTATTCATCCTGGTACTGTTGTATAAAACAGGCATTACCTCAAAGATATCGTCGGAGGCAGCATAGATCCTGACACTGTACAAAAGTGGGTTGTTGCTTACAAGACGGTCAAGGTTCTTGATGTCGTTTTCCTTGAATTTAACGATCTCAGGGAGAGTAAGCTCTCTTCCCTTTGCGGCGGCGTTAAGTATCTCCCCCATCTCCTCGTCCGCCAGAAAGAACTGAGTGGACATATTGATGGAATCGATGCAGGTAGAGATCTGGTCAGCATTTCTCTCCTGCTTGTGTTCCATGTAATTTATGCTTTCATTTATGACGTTCTGTTCCTGTTCATAAAAAAGCACGCCCGCCAGCACAGCCATGGTCAGTGCTATGGTAATGACCATGACTATGGTGAACTTGATATTCAGTTTCATTCCCCTGCCGGGGCCTGCCTTTTTCTTCATAGCCGTCAGTCTTCTTTAAGTCTTGCTTTGTTTTCTTTCATCTGTCTGGTACGCTCCGCCATGACCCTGTCATAGCCCGCGGCCTTACGGTCTTCTTTGTACTTTTCAAGGATACGGTCAAACTCTTCCTCGCTGTCCGAAAGCAGAAGTTCCTTTAAGGCTTCGCTCCAGAGTCTGTCGCACTTTGTAAATATTCCCGCCAGTTCCGGGTCCTTGGGAACCATGACCTCGTACTGTCCCAGGTATTTTGTGTAAGGGTAGGTCCATTCCTCCAGCTGCTTCATGGGTTCCTTAAGTTCCGGTCTCCACTTAAGCTGCATCACGTTGTTCTGAAGCATCCAGTAGGTGTCGTCGGCGCCGTACTTTTGGTTGTATTCTTCCCTGTCCGAATTAAGGATCTCTTCCACCTCGGGGATCAGCTTTATCTCCCCGTTCTCCTCAGTGTAGGTAACCCCCAGAACTCCGAGATAGATAAGTTTCTGTCCGTACTCGCTCATGAGGTATGAAAGAAACTTAATGGCCCTGTCGGGATGCTCACAGTTTTTTGAAATAAGAGTGATGGTCCAGCCGGGTATACCGTTGGAAGGAAGTACAGGATCTTCGCCCCTTGAGTTTTTGGGACCGTCAACTGCGATATAGATGCTGTCGGGATTCTTCTCATAAAGGAGCTTCTCCTGATCCGCCAGATCCGTACGCTGGTAGAGCATGCAAAAATACCTGCCCTCTGCGATCTTCTCGCTCATCTGAGTCCTGGTGTCCACAAAGATGTCCGGGCTTAAATATCCTTCTTCGGACAGTTTTCTGAAGAGCTTAAGCCACCGTATATACTCTTCGTCCGTGTATCGGTCGTAATACTCTCCGTTCTTTTCATAGGGGACCGCAAGGAAGTTCTGGAGATACTGGTCAAAAGAAACACAGCCGTTTTCCGTAAACACATGTGACCCTATGGGTATA
>JAEEGT010000011.1 GCA_016280465.1 Lachnospiraceae bacterium
AAAACTTGTTCTTACAGGTTAAATACCGGGAAAACAGTCCCGCAGGCAGGTGTTGCCTCACGTACTTAACACACTCCGGATAGCCTTCGTAATCCCGGCACATCTTTGAGATCGGTATATGCAAAAGATACTGCATACGCTGGAACAGTCCAAATCGTACGGCCACGGGCTTTAGATCCGGGTATATGCACCTGACCATCTGCTCCGCCTCGTCGGCATTGTCCACACAATCCTTAAAAACACGGGAAAACCGGTTTTTATCCGTCTTTCTTGTGTTGCTCTCGGGCTTATAAAATACATGATATTTATGCCCCGGCAGGGACAAAACTCCCTTGCAGTCAAGCAGCATGTATATAAGGACCTTAAAATCCTCATTGAGCTTTCCCTCAGGAAATTCCCGGGCTTTGAAGAGATCCCTGCTCACAAGTTTGGTGCACATGGAACAGTCACCCTCATGCAAAAGAAGGGTCTTTAAAAAATCCTTTCCGGAGATCATGGTGGGCTTATCCGGCGGAATACAGATATCCGGAAGTGTATTGCCCTCTCCGTCGGTTTCGTCTCGTCCGATCTGAACGATATAATCGACCTTTTCGCCGGCTTCCGCAGATCTTAACACAGGCTCGCTGAGTCTTTCGAGGAAATCCGGATCCACCCAGTCATCACTGTCCACAAAAGAAAGAAAAGAACCTGCAGAGGCCTTTATCCCCGCATTACGGGCAGCGGAAGAACCTGCATTTGTCTGATGGATCACTTTTACCCTTGGATCTTTTGCCGCAAATTCATCGCAAAGCTTCCCGCTTGAGTCCGTAGACCCGTCATCAACAAGTAAAAGTTCAAAATCGGTAAAGGTCTGGTCCAGTATTGAGTTTACACATTTTTCGAGATAAACTCCGGCATTGTAAACCGGTACGATCACCGAAATCAGCATCCTATGCCTCACTTAAGGGTCCGTCCTCGTAGTCGGGGATCCTGTTCTCCCCGTCAAGGACAAACTTGAATATTCTTTCCGCAGCAACGCTACCGTTCCAAAGTCTCGTTACGGTATTGTAGGCTGCAAGTCCGATCTTTGCCGCCAGGTTCTTATCGAAGGCGGCAAGCACCTTGTTAAGCAGTGCCCTGTCATCGCAAGACCTGTATAAAAAGCCGTTTTCCCCATCCTTTATAAGATAGGGAGCACTTCCGATGCTCTTCGAAGCTATGGTGACACAGCCTGAGTTCATGGCCTCGTTGATCACCGCGCCCCATCCCTCCAGCCTGTCCGAAGTGGATATGAATATATTGGCTTTACGCATTTCAGTCCTGACTTCTTCGGGCGTGAGAGCTCCCTTAAAGCTCATGACCGGAGTAAGTCCTCTTTTGATGGCCTGAGCCCTGATATCATTCTCAAGCTCACCGTTTCCGATCATGGTGATATGGAACTTTTTCTTTTCCTTTATCAGGTTTTCGGCAAGCTTCATCATCATTTCCGGATGTTTCCAGTCGATGAACCTGCCGGCCCAAAGGATCTCCGTCCTGTCGTTGTGCCTTAACTCGTTTAGATCCTTGTAGATCTCCGTAGGCGGGAAATATCCGAATTTCATCATCTTGTGCCTGTAAGCCCCGATGAGTTTAAAATCGCCCTTTACATGGGCGCCGGCACAAAGAAGGAATACCGGGGAACCGTTAAATCTGGTATGGTCGTGATATTTCTTTTTAAGCCCCCTTGGGGATATGAATTTCCACCTGCCGCTTTTATATATGCGTTCGGAATAAACCAATGTCAGCTTTCCGGCTTCGAGCCTGGGCATTATTATACCCGTGTCCTCGCACCCGCCGAAAATGACGCAATCCGCCGACATGATCACCTTGTCACATGCGGCTTTGTCTTTGTAATACAGCTTTACAAAGGGTCTGTTGACGTACTCTGTATTCCATCCCAGTTTAACCCGTTCTTCTTCCATAGGCTCCGTCTGAACAAAGGTATAATCACCCCCCGTAAGTTCATAGAGCCGGTCCGACAAAGTGATCTGGTGATGATTTATATAATTAGACACAAATGCGATTTGCATCAAATATCTCCTTGTAAACTTCCAAAAGCCTGGTGCTGTTTTTCGCGGGATCGTGAGTGATCTTCGCATGTGCCGCCGCGTTGTCCGCCCGGTCTTTAGCGCTCTTTGGATCCGCAAACACTTCAATTACTGCCCGGGAAAGGGCCATTACATCCCCTGCGGGGTACATGATCCCGTCCTTATCTCTGTCAAATATACCGGAGATCCCGCCAACATCTGCAGTGACGCAGGGCACATGAAGGAGCATGGCCTCTCCCAGAGAATTGGGGGAGTTTTCGATGGTGGAAGGGCACACAAACACGTGGCTTTTCTTTAGCCTGTCGATATATTCCGCGGTACCTAAGCTTCCCGTGAAAAAAATGTCCTTCTCAAGGCCGTTCTTTTGCATAAGCTCCAGCAGGTATTTTCCATAAGAAGAAAGTTTAAGCCTGTCTTTGAAGGATCCGTGCCGGGTGATGTTGTCACCCGCTATATATACCTTTGTCTGAGGATATTGCTTTTTTATTTCGGTCAGGGCTTCGATCATATAGTGAGCGCCCTTAATGGGATAGTTACCCTGACTTAAGAAGACCGAATACTCTTCGACCTCACGGTCATCGTGAAGGGCCTTGTAAAACTCTCCTCTCAGGGTCTCGTTCATGTGAAAGTACTTTGCCCCGGGCGCTACCCTTTGCGTAAATTCTTTGTCAAAGGGAGTCCGTCCCGTCACATTGCCCACAAGTTTCAGTGCTTCAATCTCGTTGACCGCACGCAATTCGTATTTTCTCTGCTGGAGTTTCAGGGAATCGCGGCGCAAAAGATCCCTGAAGGTCACTCTGTCGATCACCTGTTGGGGGAGACCGTCAAAAAAATGGGATCTGTATATATCAAGCACGCCCTGGATCCCCACCAGTACCCGTCCCGGCTTATCCGCAAAAACCTTAGCCATGGCAAGGGTATGAGGATACTCGGTACCGAAGATATGCACAACATCGGGCTTAAAAGCATCCGCTATACGCGCAAGTCTCTCCTCCAGTGTGGGATCGTATATTTCCGGCGAACCGGTATTTTCGTAAAAGCCAAAATATGAATGAACATCCTTAAGGAAGTACCCGTCATGGGACTTATCCACTGGGAAACAGATGCCAAGTTCGATATCTCCGCACTTCTCCACAGCTTCCAAAGCTCCGGAAAGCCAGCCCTCCTTATTGGATGCCCTGACGCCCATCAGGGCGGCAACTTTGGGCAATATTATATTGCAAAGCCACAAAACTCTCATTACATCACCGTTTGCTGATATCAGGCTTTATTACCGCGCTTTAAGCCATATACCGCCGATTTTACCTTCTGATAGGCCCCTGCGGTCTTTTCGTTTCTGGCAAGGGCTCCCCGAAGCTTGTGAAAAGTCAGTGCCAGAAAGAGATCGTATCTGATCCTTTGGGACAAAGAAAAATACTTTCTTACTATCTGACCGCGTTCGGCCTTGTCCCGCTTAACATTGGACTTTTTCTCGGAAAAGCCGCCGCCTTCGTAGGAGCAAACCGTAAATCCCAGATATCTGAAGTTCCTTTTCTTTTCGAAAAAAGCATTCAGGAAATGCTCGTAATCGCCCCTGATCCTGTACTGCGTATCAAAGCCCCGTTCGGCAAGAGTATCCGTGCTGTAGAAAATAGCCTGATGACAGGGAATGTTTCTGTAGCAGACAGAGGGATCGATCTTCGCAGGAGCTTTCGATACCGAATTGTACAGCTTAAAAAGCGTATCACCGTAGGCTATGGTATTATCCTTAGGAAGGTCAGCCTCACTGACTCTTTCAAGGACTTTTGCGTCGAAAAAAGAATCACCGGAATTCAAAAATATGATGTAATCTCCGGAGGACAGTTTAACCGCCTGATTCATTGCATCGTAAATACCCGAGTCTTTGCAGGAATGATACTTTATCCTGAGATCCGGATGATTTACATACCCATCGACAGAGCCGTCCGTGGAACCTCCGTCCTTTATGATTATTTCATATTGTCCGTAAGTCTGTGCCAGTACGGAATCCACCGTGGTCTTTAATCCATCGCCCGGATTCAAGCATACGACAATAATCGAAAAAGTCATTTCAGTTAATCCTAAAAATTTATTAAAAAGGAAATACCCAGCTGTAATACGGCAGCAATCTGATGTCGTTGTTATAGCAGCTTTTAAGGAAGAAAACAAAATATGCTCCGTAAGCCGCAATGATCACCGCAGACCAGAAGATCTTCTTTTTCCGGTCTTTAATCCCTGCCAGGATACCCGGCAAAAGAAACACATGGGAAGCGCTGAAATAATAGCCTATCCTTGTATATTCCGGAATGAAGTAACAACAGGTATAAACAATAAAGGCAAGCACGTTGAGTTTAAAGTAAAAAGCATGTTTCTCATTGTCCCGAATGCTGCTTTTGTAAAACAAAAGGCAAAAACCGATTACCGCAGCCGCCTTTAAAACATTGGCATAGGAGATCTCGTAATTGTCAAAAGCATTGCCCTCGTAAAAGGGGTAAAACAGAAAGATTATCCTTCTGTACAGCCCTCTGCAAAATACAAGGGATGCCGAAAACAGGGTAAGAAGAAGGATAAAGGGCTTCTTCCACTTAAGTTTGCAGATAAGGAAGGCGGGTATCACCACCAGCACCGTTTTATGCATCGTGGCCGCCAGGGCTATGGTAAACAAAAACTCCGTATATCTGCCTTCAAAAACAAAGCGGATGGAATAAAGGGCAATGGCAAACACCAGATAATACCTGATGGAATTAAAACTGGAAAAGTAAAAACCGTTTGTCATCACCAGGAACAGGCTCAGGGCAAACCACTCGCTCTGCCATTCCAGTGCCTTAACAAAGAACAGTATGGTCACAAAGGCAAAGAGCGCAAATATCAGCCTGTAACAGTCCTTGCCGAATATAAAACGCATGGCCAGCACAACAAATTTAAAGCCGTGCTCATAGGCGATGGTATAGGCCTCCGGAGAGTCGATAACATCAAAATTGATCTTATAAACCCAATAGTCGTTGCCGACGGCCATTCTGCAGGCAGACAGCATAAAAAGCAAAAAGACTATGAAGCCCCGGGCAGTTTTGTTGAGAGCCCACTGTTTTGTTCCTTTGATGCAGTTTTCTTTGATAAGCAGTGCCGTACAGCACACGAACACCGTCAGCCCGATATAAAGGATCAAAGCCTACTCCTGTTTCAAAAAAGGATTTGGAAACTTTGAGGCAGCGTAGTAACCTTTAACGATCCACTTAACAGGGTTTACAATATAAACCTTGGAGATCGTAATGTTTTGTTTTTTAGCCTCAAAAAGCACGTTATCGAGGATCTTTCCGTTGTGAGCTCCGGCCTCGACATATATCTCACCGTTCTTGCCGATGCAGTCCTTAAGATTCAGAAGACTCTTTGCAACCGCCGATACACCCTCCGGCACAGTACCTTCATAAGTATCACAGGGCAGCCCGTACTTTTCCTCAAAAAGCTGCGGGATATACTGAGAGTCATCCACAAGGATGAGAACACTGAGTATGAAAGCAGCAGTGCATGCTCCGAGCAGTGCCCCCAGCAACAGGGCTCTTGCGATATGCCCGATATTGTTGACGCGCGTGGGAACATCGTCCTTGTCTATGATGATCAGGTCATCGATCTCTCCAAGTTTCTCGGGGATCATCTTTAAAACGGGAATAAAGGCCTCAAAGATCTCTTCAGTCCGCTCAGGGGTTCCTGCAGTAACGTTAAAATACAGGACTCTGGTATCCGAAAGCAGGTCCGAATGGATAGCGTCTCTCAAGTCATCGGGGCTTATCTTACCGCCCAGGTTCTTTGATACCTCTTCCGTTACCCAGTCCATACCCAGCATCTGGTCCATGGTATAACCGTTGACGTAGGTGTATTGACCGTTCCAGTCATTGTAGTGAAGCTCCTGATGGATGACCACCCTTTGGGTGTACTGCACCGGCTTTACCACCAGCTGTACAAACAGGTAGATACCTCCCACCAGCAAAGCACCGATCGCCGCTCCCACGAAGAGCATATAAAACCTTCTGATGAACCGGAGCAAAAACAATTTAAGATCAAATCTGTCAGTCATTCTTTTCCTCCGCTTCGGATTCGCTCATGGCGGTTATCTGTCCTTCTCCCACGCCTTCCGTGGAGTCGGGCCAGAAAAGGACCTTTATGGTAAGGAGCATCAGTTTAAGATCCAACCATACGGAATAGTTCTCTATGTAGCAAAGATCCAGCTTAAGTTTGTCGTAGGGAGTTGTATTGTACTTGCCGTAAACCTGGGCGTAACCCGCAAGTCCCGCCTTGACCTTGGTCCTGAAGGCAAACTCGGGCATCTCCTTAACGTACTGGGCAATGATCTCAGGCCGCTCGGGTCTCGGTCCTATAAAGGACATATCTCCCGCAAGGATGTTAAAAAGCTGGGGCAGTTCATCGATACGGCACTTTCTTATAAAGCGTCCGATGGGAGTGATACGGTCGTCTTTCTTCTTCGCAAGTCTTGCAACGCCGTCCTTTTCCGCATCCACCCGCATGCTCCTGAATTTAAGGATCTTAAATTTTTTGCCCCCTCTGGTGCAGCGCACCTGCTTGTAGATCACGGGGCCGAAATCGTAGAGTTTGACCGCTATGGCCGTAATGAGCATAATGGGGGAAGTAATGATTATCAAAAGCAGGGAAAGTATAAAATCCGCAGCTCTCTTTATGGCCCTTTGCTCAAATTTCAGACTGTATTCACGGGTAAGAAGAATGGGTGTATCAAACACATGGAGCATTTCCGCTCCTGCCAGTATAACATCGCTGATCTTGGGCATGATATAGACTCTTACGCCCTTGCCGTAGCAGAATTTGAGGATATTGTTCCTTTCCTTGGCGGGAATATCCCAGATAACCACGGCATCGTAGCCGTTTAAGGCCTCGTCACAGACAGCGTCCTCACCTTCGTTGATGTTGATGGTGCTGTCCACGATATACTTGTCTTTTCTGGATTCAAGTTTATGGATGATAGCCTGGATAGGTCTGTCACCGTGGATCAGAAGAAGGTGCCTCGGAGGAAATACCAGCTTGTAGATCTGGCTGGCGATCAGTGTCCAGATACCGGCAACGATCAGCTGGATCAGGGACATAAGCAGCAGTTCCTGTGTGCTGATGCGGCCTCTGCACATAAGGGCTATCACGGCTCCCGCAAGGACATTGGTCACAAAGGTCCCCATTATCTGGGAGAAGATGAGTTCAACATTGCGCTGATAGCCGATCCTTGTACCGCCGTAGGTATTTGAAAACATAAACAGCAAAAAAGCATACACTGCGATCATCAGTGCATGTCCTTTTTCGTAGTACACATATATCTCCCTGATCCACTCAAAGTAATACTTGAAGTAGAAATGCGCAAATATCACTACCTGTGCCGCAAGGCCTATCCCGCTTAAGGATAACTGTATAAGTCTCTTGAAAGACTCCAATTTCTTCATGAAGCAATAGTCTCCGATATTAAAAATCAATCATAGTATTATACCACGAAATCCCGGTTACCACAATCGGACCCGCCGGAGTTAAAATCTCAGTCTTCTCCACACCGCAGTCACTGCCCAGCAGCAAAAATGAAGGCAGGAAGAAGGTACGGAAAGTCCGGCCACTTCACGGTAAAGCCTCCAGATCCTGCGAACCGCTTCCACCTTGTCCGAAGAAAGAGAATTTGCGCTTCGGCGGTATTTCACCAGATTCTCGTTAAGGCCGTAAGCCACATGCCCCGCCTTAAGGATCCTCCACCAGGTGGCGGTGTCCTCGCTCTTAATGTTGGGCATCCTGATAAGATCGTCGGGGATGGCTTTTCTGTCGATCATAACCGTCGATGTAAAGATGTTGGTATTATTAAGGGCTTTTTTAAAGGTCACCTTGTCAGGGACTTTAACAACTGCACCGGTACCCTTTCCGTATTCATCCGCAAATTCGTAACCGGTAAATACAAACCCCGCTCCGTGCTGTTTCAGAAAAAGAAGCTCTTTTTCAAGTTTGTCGGAAACCCAGATATCATCGGCGTCAAGGAAAGAGATGTACCTTCCCGAGGCTGCTTCGAGCCCTCTGTTTCTGGCGGCCCAGGCTCCCCGGTTTTCCGGCTGTTTTATATAACAGATCCTGGGGTCCGTAAATTTTCCTATGATGTCGGCACTTGAGTCCTTTGAACAGTCATCCACGAGAATGAGTTCGAAATTCCCCTCAGTCTGAGCAAGTACCGTTTTTATGGTTTCTTCTATGAAAGCCCCGGCATTGTACACCGGCACTATGATACTGATCTTTTCCTGCATTACCGCTCTTCCCCGCGAATAAGATAAACGCTGTATCCCCCTCTGTCTCCCGCATACTCAAAGCCCGCATCCGAAAAGGCCACGGATTCTTCCGTATCGTTCCTGGATGACGGGATCACGATGGTATCTATCCCTTCGGACCTCACCATTTCCGCAAGATCATAAAGGGAAATATACCCGGTATCCGAAGCATACCCGTAGGCAGAGATCCACATGGCATAATTCTCGGCAAACAGGAGATATTCGCGACAGTGCTTCGGCGGAGCTTCAAAATCCAGTCCCGCCAGTTCCGGCGTATAGTAAGATCTGGCAAAAGCCGTCTGTATGCTTCCGTCCACCCGGCGGACCTTCGCCATGAATTCCTTGGTGGAAAGCACTCTGGCTCCATCCGGAATGAGTTCGGCGCACTCCGCTGCCCCTCCGTGAGTCTTAATGAAATTACCTGTCTCCGCATCAGCAAAGGGTCTGTAATCGCAACAGGCAAAGATAATGGCGAATATGCCAAGATAATATGCAACAACTTCTTTTTTTGTCTTAAAGAGTGTGCCTGCCGCGACCGCAGTTAAAGCAACGGTGACCGAAGGTATCAGGCAGGCATACCACTTAACCTGCACATCGGTCTTCTTTCGCAGCAGGAAAAGTGCGATGATACAAAGGATAAAAAGAAAGAATAATTTACCCTCACCGTTTATTGAAACATTCCCCTTGACCAGATCAAGGGCCCCGTAAAACACCCTGTCGACGCGGATAAGACCGGCGGCGGTAGCAGCCGCGAAAACTGCCCTTATCCATCTTTTTTGCAATACGCAAAGAAGGCACAGGGGCAGGACCAATCCGTAGCAGACAGCGTAGCCCGAATATCCTTCGCGAAGGACGGCATAGCCTGCCGTTACCGGCACTCCGCTCTTCGGAAGATAGGTGCCCGCACACAGGACCGCAAGATATACGATCATAAAGGGAAACCGTTTCGAATCCGGCAGCAATTCCTCCGAGATCTTATAAACCAGCCAAAGATGCAGGATATAAACAAATGCCGGTACCGCGATCCCCGCTATCGGGTAAAGATCTGTCCCCAAAAGAGAACAGAGAACCGAATAGAACATGGGCATGATATAGACCTTGTAAAAGATGGGATGTCCCGTTTCAAGAGGCAGTCCCGTCAAAGAGGAATATTCATAGATCCTGCCTTTTAAAAGAGTCGTCTCCACGATCTCCCAGGTGTCATCATTGACAAAAGAGGGAGTCACGAAAAAGATCGATAATACCCCCAGCAAAGCGGCAATACCCAGAAAGATCCACAGGAAAGGATCTTTTGCATCGACCTTCGGAGCAGAAAACCCGGTCCGCCCAAGCGCCAGCCCCACCGCAAAAAGCAGGACCCCAAGGATCAAGACCGCCGCAGCCGCCACCAGATATATGCTTTTAAGCCCGGAAAAACTCAGATCCTTCTTAAGTGCGTAAAGAAGGCAGGGCACAAACACAAGCAAAAGAAAAAGAAACCCCGAGATGAGGTTCATGACTGATCCCGTTTTTCTTTTTCCGGATAGATTCCGATCCATCTTACATCCTCGCGATGTCAGCATTGTCCTTAAACCACTCATAGGCAAGCTTTACGCCCTCCTTGAGTTCAACCTTATGATGCCATCCCAGGGCATGAAGCCTGGTGACATCCGTAAGCTTTCTGGGAGTTCCGTCAGGCATGTCGGGATTCCAGACTATACGTCCCTTAAAGCCCACGATATCCTTCACGGTCTCCGCCAGTTCCCTGATGGTCACTTCCACGCCGGTACCGATATTGACATGCTGCTCTCCGCTGTAATTTTCAAGAAGAAATACGCAGGCATCCGCCATGTCATCCACATAGAGAAACTCTCTTAAAGCACTTCCCGTACCCCAAAGTTCAACGGTCTCACTCCCCGACGCCTTGGCTTCGTGAAATTTTCTGATCATTGCGGGCATTACATGGGAGCCCAAAAGATCGTAGTTGTCCCACGGTCCGTAGAGATTTGTGGGCATGCAGCTTATAAAGTCATCGCCGTACTCCCTTTTGTAAAACTGGCACATCTTAAGGCCCGAGATCTTGGCAATGGCATAGGCTTCGTTGGTCTCTTCCAGGGGACCCGTAAGGAGTGCACCCTCGGGAATGGGCTGTGGAGCAAGTCTTGGATAGATACAGGTGCTTCCCAGGAAAAGCAGCTTCTTTACCCCGTTTAAATGCGCGCAGTGGATGACATTGCACTGGATCTGCATATTCTCATAGGCAAACTCGGCGGGATATTTGTTGTTTGCGTTGATACCGCCAACCTTGGCTGCAGCCAGCACCACCACGTCGGGTTTTTCTTTGGCAAAGAAATCTCTCACTGCCTGCTGTTCTTTAAGATCCAGTTCACTGTGGGTCCTGGTGATTATGTTTTTATAGCCCTTGGATTCAAGGTTCCTGACTATGGCGCTGCCCACAAGTCCTCTGTGGCCCGCCACGAATATTTTGTCTGTTTTGTTTATCGTGCTCATTTCAATCCGGCTTTCTTTAAATCTGAATCCACCATCATGTTGACAAGGGATCCGAAATCAACTTCACGCTTCCACTTAAGCTTCGCTTCGGCCTTGGAAGGATCACCCCACAAAAGTTCTACCTCTGCGGGACGGAAAAACTTGGGATCTACATCCACCATCAACTTACCGGTCTTAACGTCATAGGCCTTCTCATCCACGCCGGCACCTTTAAATTCAAGTTCAACGCCCGCTCTTGCAAAGGCCTTCACAACGAACTCCCGGACCGTATGGGTCTCATTGGTGGCAAGGACGAAATCATCGGGCTTATCCTGCTGTAAGATAAGCCACATGCCCTTTACGTAGTCACCCGCAAAGCCCCAGTCACGCTTTGCATCCAGATTTCCGAGGGAAAGCTTTTCCTTCTTTCCGGACAGGATATCCGCTATCCCCAGGGTGATCTTCCTGGTAACGAAGTTCTCTCCGCGTCTGGGGGATTCGTGATTGAAGAGGATACCGTTGCAGGCAAACATGCCGTAGGATTCCCGATAGTTTACGGTGATCCAGTAAGAATACAGCTTTGCGGCTCCGTAAGGACTCTTGGGGTAAAAGGGGGTCTTTTCGCTCTGGGGAGCCGTTCCCGGAATCCCGCCGAAAAGTTCCGAAGTGGAAGCCTGATAAAACCTTGCCTTGGGATTTGAATTTCTGACTGCCTCCAAAAGCTTGATGGTGGCCACTCCCGTGGCTTCCGCCGTATACTCGGGTACTTCGAAGGAAATTCCTACGTGGGACTGGGCCGCCAGATTGTAGACTTCATCGGGCCTGATCTCCGAAAGGAGCCTGTAAAGATTGGAGGAATCCGTCATATCCGAAAAGTGCAGGAAGAAACGGTCCTTGAAAGCGGGATCGTTGATAAGATGATCTATTCTTTCGGTATTGTTCATGGTGGACTGGCGTCTGATAAGACCGTGTACCTCGTAGCCCTTCTCAAGAAGGAACTCAGAGAGGTATGACCCGTCCTGACCGGTAATACCCGTAATAAGTGCTTTTTTCATGAATGAACTCCTTTGTTGCGCAAAAATGCACAAGAATAAAAGAAACACAAAGTGTCTCCAAAATATTGTATACCAAAACAAGGCGATTGAAAACGCAAAAAACCCTTGCTACAATAGATTTAAGGAAATCCTAAATATTTTAAAACCAACTCTTTAAGGAACACCATGCGAATCTGGGCAAAACTCTTTCTCGATAACAGAATGATCAAAGATACGGTGATCGAAGATCTTTCCTCCGACACCCGCACTCATAAGGTCTTTAACGCTCTCAACAAAATTGCCGCCGAGTTCGATCTTCCGAATCCCATCTGGCTCGACTCCAATGTCAAAGAATTTAAAAGGCACTCCAAGACCCGCTTCCGTAAGGATAGCTTCATCGAGGATGTGCCCTTTGATTATCTTGAATTTCATGTGATAAATGAGGATTGAGCTCAGTCTTCCGCAGCCACAAATACCCTCATCTCACCCTCTCCTCTGTTGTTCCATGCATAGTAAGGAACAAACTTAAGAGAGGTTTCTTTTTTGTTCAAACCTTTGTATTCCGTATAAAGATCTCCGTCCTCAGCGTCAGGTACGATCCTGTGACCGAAAGCCTCCAGTTGCTTCATTCCCGTAACCTTAAGCGCATCAAAGTCTGCGACCTTTACGGAAGCCCCGGTGTCTACACTAAGTAAATGCAGGTCTTTTCCGTTATCCGCTTCTTCGAGGCAATACACAAGGGGACCTCTTGTCAGGCAGACCCTGCCGGTCTCTTCGAAAACGGCAGTATTGGATCTTACAAAAACCGCTTCCATATCAAAGTCAAGTTCGATACGGTCACCCTTGTTCCATTCACCCTTTATATACAGATAGCCGTCTTTTTCAAAGGTTTCTTTGGTGCTTCCCTCTATTCTGTATCCGGGCTTTTTGCACCACCCGGGAAGTCTGAGGGCCAATGTGCCTACGGTCTTTACATCGGATCCGTAAGATACCTTCACTTTGCCGTCGAAGGGGAAGCCGCTCTCAAGGTTAAATACGCATTCGGTATCCCCGAATCTCTTTTTGAGAGTGCCGCCGATATACAAGTGGACAAACAGCGTATCGCTGTTTTCGGTAAAAGCATAGGTCGGCACGGAAGAAAGGAGTCTTGCGATATTGGGCGGGCAGCATGCGCAGCCGAACCACTTCTGTCTAACGGATTTAACATGGAATTTTCGCTCGTCCCTGTGGCAGGCTTTGGGAAGTACCTCCAGGGGATTTACGTAAAAGAAACTCTTTCCGTCAAGAGCCATGCCGGAAAGCACTCCGTTGTAGAGAGCTCTCTCCATTACGTCACCGTATTTACGGTCGGGCCTTATCTCAAGCATACGCCTTGCAAAGAACACAAGTCCGATGGCGGCACAGGTCTCCGCATAGGCTGTGTCCCCCGGAAGATCGTAATCGAAGGAAAAGGCCTCTCCCATATGGGTCGCGCCGATACCTCCGGTAACATACATTTTTCTTTTGACAATACTGTCAAAAAGTCTCTCACAGGCCTTTAAAAGCTCCTCGTCGCCGGTGAGCCTTGCCACATCCGCCATGCCGCTGTAAAGATAAACCGCACGTACGGCGTGTCCCACAGCTTCGTCCTGATTGCGCACGGGTCTGTGGGCCTGATGATAGAAATCCCGCTCCTTGTCCTCATCCCCGGGCTTTACTCTGGAAGGATCCTCCAGATCGAAATAATAGGGTTTCTTTCCCCGTTCGTCGATAAAATACCTGGAAAGATCCAGATACTTTTTCTTTCCGGTAACTTCGTAGAGTCTCACCAGGGCCATTTCAATGATCTCATGGCCGGGATAGCCTTTCTTTTTGCCCTCCTCGGGTCCGAAACATTCTCCCACGTAATCTGCGTACTTTTCCGCAGCCTTAAGGAGTTTATCCTTCCCCGTGGCGCTATAATAGGCCACCGCACCTTCGATCAGGTGTCCGAGACAGTAAAGCTCATGATGGTCTCTTAAATTCGTAAAGGCCTTGGACAGGTCGCTCAAGATATAATAAGTGTCCAGATAGCCGTTCTCCTGCTGGGCGGATACCACGATGTCTATGGCTTCGTCGGCAGTCTTTTCAAGTTCAGGATCAGGATGATTTGTAAGGGAATAAGCAACCGCCTCGATCCACTTTGCAAAGTCGCTGTCCTGGAAAACAAACCCGTAGAATTTATCCTCGGGATTGTTTCTGTCCTCGGGGAAACATCCCCAGGGAAAAGAAGGTTCGATAGGCTTTCTTGCTTTACCGTATCTGATCCTCTCCTCCGTGATCTTCCCCGCAAGTTTATAGTTTCGCATGCAGAAACTGGGGGTAGCTTCAGGTATGTTGTCATTGAGCGCATTCCACTGATAGGGAATGACTTCCTTGCGCACCAGTTCCATCTCGGGAGTGAAAAAGCCGTCTTTAACCGAGAAATCCTTCAGATCTATGGGCTTGCTGAATAATCTGTCGTCCATGTATAACCCCGCACACTTTTATTTTTGGGTCAGTCGTCGTAACCGTTGGGATTGTTCTTCTGCCATCTCCAGGAATCTTCGCACATCTCGCGGATGCCGTTCTCGGCTTTCCAGCCCAGTTCCTTGAAGGCCTTGTCGGCATTGGCATAGCATTCCGCAATGTCTCCGGGACGGCGGGGTCCGATCTCATAAGGAACGGGCACACCCGTTGCGGCTTCAAAGTTCTTAACGATATCAAGTACGCTGTAGCCTGTGCCGGTACCGAGATTGTAGACCTTAAGGCCTGCGTTTTCTTCCAGCTTCTTAAGGGCTTTAACATGACCCTTGGCAAGGTCAACAACGTGGATATAGTCTCTTACGCCTGTGCCATCGTGGGTGCCGTAATCATTACCGAATACAGTAAGCTTCTCGCGCTTGCCCACAGCCACCTGGGTGATATAAGGCATAAGGTTGTTGGGGATACCGTTGGGGTTCTCACCGATCCTGCCGGACTTGTGAGCGCCGATGGGGTTAAAGTAACGAAGAAGCACAACATTCCATTCGGGATCTGCCTTCTGGATGTCGGAAAGGATCTGCTCAAGCATGGACTTGGTCCAGCCGTAAGGATTGGTGCAGGTTCCCTTGGGGCATTCCTCGGTAATGGGGATAAAAGCAGGATCTCCGTAAACCGTTGCGGAAGAAGAAAAGATGATGTTCTTAACGCCGTGCTTACGCATTACATCCACAAGAGTGAGGGTTCCCGCAATATTGTTCTCGTAATACTCCCAAGGTTTGGAAACAGACTCTCCCACTGCCTTGAGTCCCGCAAAATGGATGCAGGCATCAATCTTCTCCTTGGAGAAAAGATCTTCCAGCGCTTCTCTGTCAAGGATGTCGATCTTGTGGAAGGGAACCGGTTTACCCGTAAGCTCCTCCACTCTCTTAAGAGATTTCTCACTGGAGTTTGCCAGGTTATCGATGACCACAACATCATAGCCCGCATTCTGAAGTTCTACCACTGTGTGGGAACCGATATATCCCGCACCGCCCGTAACAAGTATTCTCATCTTATCCTCCTTTTCCGTTTGAACGGTCTGTTTATTTTCCAGATTTCTTTATACATCACATCTGTGTGTTTTTTCTTTTTCTTTTGATTAAGGATTTATTAATCCGTAAGCATCTTTTCTAAAACAATCCCTTGAGATTCAGGGACGCCTGATAGATCTCCTTCTTGGCGGCGGGAATCCTGCCGGTGGGATTTGCATCCTTGTCCGTGGACAGGATGTTTACCGCGTCTTTAAGGGTGCAGTTTCTTTTGACCATGATGTCTGTCAGCATGGCTTCAAGGCTTATACCCTCCTCCGAAGATTCTTCGGCGGCCGCAGGCTCATGATACAGGGCAAAAGCATACTCTCCCTTGTCCGCGTTGGGGTTGGCGGAGAGTTCCGAAAGCACTTCCGTCACCGTCCCCCGATAGATCCGCTCGTGAAGCTTGGTTAGGTCATTGCAAAGAGCCACTCTGTCTTCGGGGAAGACCTTGGCAAGAGTCTCAAAGGTTTCGATCACGCGATTGGGGGATTCGTAAAACACATACAGTTCCCTGCGATTTGAACCGATGTACTCAAGGGTTTCTTCTTTGGCTTTCTTTTCCCTTGGGAAAAAGCCCATAAAACAGAAGGTATCCGAAGGCAGTCCCGAAACGGAGACCACCGTGGCTGCAGCACAGGAGCCGGGAACGCCCACAACTTCGATCCCAAGTCTGGCACATTCTTCCACCAGAAAGAATCCCGGATCGTTGATGCAGGGGGTACCGGCGTCGGAAACCACCGCGATACTCTGTCCCGAAAGAAGCGCCCCGGTAAATCTGTCCAGGGCGGCACGCTCATTAAATTTATGATTGGCACTCATGGGAGTATGGATGTCGAAGTGGCTTAAAAGCTTCGCCGTGTTTCTGGTATCCTCTGCGGCTATCAAATCCACGCTCTTGAGGGTCTCTACGGCTCTTTCCGACATATCTCCGAGATTTCCTATGGGTGTCGCGACTACATAAAGTTTTCCGCTCATTAAAGGTTAAGTCCTTTTGCTTCGTCACAGCCCAGCACGATGTTCATGCACTGTACCGCAGCTCCCGAAGCGCCTTTGCCCAGATTGTCGAATCTGGTGGCCACAACAAGCCTGTCATCATTGCCGGTCACAAATATCTGCATACCGTCATACCCTGCGCAACTGTCGGAGAAAAGGGCTCCTCCCTGCTCGGCTTCGGTTCCGAAGGGCATAACTTTGATAAACTTTTCGCCGGCATAGTATTTCTCGAAGAAGTCATGAAGCTCCTCCGGTGTAACCTTCTTTGAAAGAAGATCCGTAAACAGAGGCACCTGTACGATCATGCCGCTGTGATAGTTTGTGGTAAAGGGAGAAAACAGCGGTTCCCTCGAAAGACCGGGGATCGCCTTCATCTCCTTAAGGTGCTTGTGAGTCTGGCCCCAGGCATAGAATCTTGCGGAATCGAATTTCTTATCCCTTCCCTCTTCCTCGTAAGCGGATATCAGTTTCTTGCCGCCGCCGCTGTAACCCGAAGCCGCAAATACGGAAACAGGATAATCCTTGGGAAGTATCCCTTCTTTGACCATGGGAAAAGCAAGAGCTATAAAGCCCGAAGCGTAACAGCCGGGCACAGCGATCTTTCTGCTGTTTTTGATCTTGCTGCGATGTTCGGAGGATAACTCCGGAAAGCCGTAAGCCCAGTCGGGAAGTGTCCTGTGGGCTGTGGAGGCATCTATTATGACCGTGTGATCGTTCTCCACCATTTCGGCAGCTTCTACGGCAGCCTGATCCGGAAGACAAAGAAAAGTAATATCCGATTCATTGATGTGTTTCTTTATCTCTGCGGGATCCTTTCTGAGTTCGGGGTCTATCTTTAAAAGTTCGATATCATCCCTCCCCGCAAACCTTTCATTGATGCGAAGGCCCGTGGTCCCTTCACTTCCGTCGATAAAAATCTTTGCAGCCATATCCGTACCTTTCGAAAAAAGATTTTCCGTGTGTATCCCGTTCATTATAGCACCCCGCGATAAAGGGGGCAATAAGGGAGTATATTAAGTCAAAAGCAAAAAAAGGATGCCCCGCAGGGCATCCCTCTGTATTTTCTTTTTACTTGTTCCATCCCTCGGGAAGATATGCCGAGGTGGCCTTTATCATGTCATCGGCCAGCACCATGATCTCTGCATCGGAGGCTCTGCCTTTGAGAAGAGGGTCCGAAAGGAATGCCTTCTTCACAAGATTCCTGTCGCAGTTGAGTGCAGCCCTTAAGATCCTTTCGTGATTAAGGATATGGGGGATCACCAGATCGTAGATCTGCTTGGGAAGCTCGCCGGCGCTTATGGGGCGGATGGCGTCTCTTTCAAACACTGCGTTGGTCTCCACCACGGAATCCATGGGAAGATTGGGTATCTGCTGGGCGGTATTTGGAATATTTACGTTGCTAATCACCCTTTCAAGTCCGCAAAGAGCCTTGATAAGGAGTATTCCCTCTTCGCCCGTGGGTTTGAGATCTATCTCTTCTTCACCGGAAGCCAGTCTCCTTGAACGCTCCAGGCGCCTCTCAAGATCTTCCTTTCTCCATTTAACGCTTGTAAGACCGAAATCCCAGCTTTCAACGGTGGCGGGATCCTTTAAATACATATCTCCCGGCATGAACTCGGCCAGATGTCTGTCTCCCGCAGCGGCAATGAGACCGTACTTGTTAAACATATCAAACTTTACTCTGTGCTTGCAGGTAAAGCTCTTGTTGGCCCAGTGTTCCCCATCGGAAACGTCATAGCCTTTCTCGAAGTTTTTCTGGATATAGCTCCTGTATATGGGGAAAAGATCGATGCCTTTGTACGAAGCATAGTTAAACCAGGTAAAGTGGTTGATACCCATTACGTTGATGTTGATATCGTGTCTGTCGGGCTTTTCATCCACGTAGCCTTCTTCCTTGAGGATACCCGCCAGCACCTCCTGGGTCCCGAATACCTCGTGACAGCATCCGAAGGCCTTGATCTCGGGAAAGACATGATAAAGGACCTTAACACAGAGAGACATGGGATTAGTGTAATTGATGACCCAGGCATTGGGTGAATACTTCTTAATGGCTTCGGCAAACTCCACAAACATGGGAAGGGTACGCAATGCTCTTATCATACCGCCGGGGCCTGCCGTATCACCCACCGACTGATATACCCCAAGTCTCTCGGGCATATGCACGTCCGTTTCCATTTCGTCAAAGGTGCCGGGAAGTATGGAGATGACCACAAAATCCGCCCCGGTAAGAGCTTCCTTAAGGGTGTCGCTGACCTTGTACTCCCACTTGCCCACCGCATCGGGTCTTTCGCTTATGCGATTTCCTATGGTGGCATTGTTGGCTGCTGCCGCCGGATCTATATCGTAGAGTCTTATGGTTCCGCTCAGCCTTTCTTCAAGTGCCAGATCGGTCATGAAAGTCCAGGCCCAGCCTCTGGAGCCGCCTCCTATATATGCTATCTGCACATCGTCAGCTCTGTTTTTTGAGTAATTCATACTCATGTCCTCCGTTATATATAAATTTATGTAATATCCGATATCCTCTGTTGCACATTATATCAATCAGGTTGTATAATATTCTTATATTATATTGCTTTTAACCCCCGTATTTCAATCAATATTTACCAAGGAGTTAAACATGCGCCAGACAGTATTCGAAGAAACCTCCGATGGCATCACCATCGACCGCGTTATCCGCGATTACAAGTACACCATGCCCACCAAACACCTTCACGATGAGTATGAGATCTACTACCTTATGGAGGGCGAGCGTTTTTACTTTATAGGGCAGCGTACCTATCACATCCGCAAGGGTTCCCTTGTGTTCATCAACAAAAACGTTATCCACAAAACGGGCCTTGCTTCGGGTCCCTACCACGACCGCATCCTCATTGAGTTCTGCGGCGAACCCTTCGGCAGGTTCTTTTCCTTTTTCGGTGACATGACCCTTGAATCCTTCTTTGAAGAACACACCGGTGTCATGAACTTCGATCCCAGAGAACAGTCCTACATCGAGAACCTGCTCCTGGGGATCCAGTCGGAGATCCATCACAAGAAACCCGGATACAGACTCTCCGTCATGAACCGCCTGGCTTCCTTGCTGATCTTTGCCATGAGGCACAAAGAACGTGCTTCTTCGGACAAAGAAAACTTCCCCGGAAGCGCCAAATATCAAAAGGTGGACGATGTTGCCAAGTACATAGTGAAAAACTGTACAAGGCCCATGTCTTTGGAATCCGTGGCGGATAATTTCTACATCAACAAGTGTTACTTAAGCCGTATATTCAAAGAGATAACCGGCTTTACCATTAACGAATACATCAACGTGCACCGCATCAATAAAGCCCAGGAACTGCTGGCGGATTCCACTCTTTCCATCACCGAAGTCGCTGCGGAATGCGGCTATGAAAGCCTCACCTATTTTGAAAAGGTATTCAAGACCTACCGTGAGATCTCACCCCTTAAATACCGCAACGAATACCGCCAGTTAAACCGCCGCCGTGCCAACAAGGGCGATGACAACATAAATACCGTCAATACGGATAACTCATGATCCCTTCGGTTTCGATATACCAGCGGTCCGTTGCTTTCATTACGCTCATGGCAAGGAGCAACGAACCGTTACCGGGCAGATACAGGGGCAGATCTTTTCTTGTGCCCTGAATATTGTTTCCGTTCACGCCGTAGGTGTTCTTTTCCGTATCCCACAGAAGCATGTCAAAGGCTTCGTTGTATTTTCCAAGCTTTGCCAGACACATGGCAAGAAAGGCAAAATCCCATCCCCACAGGGATCCAAAATTCCAGCTTTGCCTAAAGGCCTCAAAGCTGTCTTTCACCACCGTCTCGTTGAAGGTTTCCGGCAGGAATCCGGGAGCAAAGAGCATGGAAGGATGATCGATATTTAAGCTATCGTAGGTTTCCCTGCAGTCTTCCCAGGCGGGCAGCAACCCCTCCACCGGCTTTGGTGTTACGATCCGGTCTGCGGCTTCCATCCATTCTTTCCTTGCTGCAGAGACCTTCGAAAGCATATCGTAAGCCGTTTTTAACCCATATTTCCAATAAGCCGCCTCAAAGGGCGGATTTTTTATTGTCGAAGGGTCACCCTTTTCCTGCACCGAGTATAGTGGTGGCAATAAACTCAAACCACCCGCTTTGCCCTCCGAAAGAAAATCCAGCATAAAGTCCGCCGTCTCTTTTATAAGAGGCAGATATTTTTTAATGAAATCCCCCTCACTCACAACCGGGACCTCAACACGCTCGGAAGAATATCTGGAACGTCTCAAAAGATCCACCATGTAAATGATATGCGGCTGCTGCCAGATTAGAAGAGGCGCTATTGGAGACGGGGAATTCTCCCCGGAAGGGTCTGTCATCTTTGGCCATCTGGCACCGGCAAATCCGTTTCGTGCGGCATTTTCTTTCGCTTTGTCCAGTATGGAAAAATAATACTCAAGGGACCTTTCCAAAAGATCGCCGCGACCGTAAAGAGCCAGCCAGGCCGAGTGTATGGGGTGCATCTCCAGGTGGAACTTCCCGTACCAGCTGTTGCAGGTAAGTCCCGTTTCCTGGGGCGGAAGATATGCGGTACACTGAACAAAGGACAAATACATGGACAGGATGATGCGCCGCTCCAGTTCCATTGCTCTTATGTCGGGCGAGCCCGAAACATCCAGAATGGCCCCTCTGTTCCAAAAAGCATAAAACCGCCTCAAAGAACTGTCCCTGACCTGCTTGTAGGTAAAGTCCTTAAGATTACTCGCCTTCTTTTCCGCGGATATTATGAACCAAAGGCTCCTGTTTCTGTCATCGTTGACCGAAAGCACAACGGAGTGGTTTCCGGGTACCGAGGCTGTAAACTGGCCCCCCAGGCGCACAAACCACTCTTCTTTGTCCGCTTTTCTCCGAAGGGTCAGATCCGTCTGTCCCTTACAGGTTCCAAGACTTAAAAGAGTCGTAAAATGGTCGTCGGGCCTGTCAAAGTTCCCGCCGGACTTATCGGGCGTAGGATAGGGAAAAGAAACCCTGACGGTAAGGCCTTTACGTAAAAGTCGCGACTCCGCTCTCACAGCAAGGGTGTTTCCGTCCCCCACTATGGTCTCCACCGTCACCGCCTGTCCCAGGGCCTTGAATTTGCTTGAAAGGATCCCGGTGTAAAGATCCAGGCTCTGCCTGATATCAGAGATTTCAAGGGCTTTAAGTTCTTTTCCGTTTAATTCAAAAGAAACCCTCATCAGATTATATCGATGGGGATTTTCCCTTAATATGCGATATTTATCTTCTTCTCCGGGGTATGCTTCCACAGGGTATCTTACCTTGCGGTTTTCATACCTGTAGACAGTCTCTGTGATCTTTGCTTCTTTTCTGTCGAATTCCTTGCTCTCATGCCAGAAATCCGATGCCATGGTAAGAACGGGGCAGGCTTCCGAATAATCCCGGTACAGGCTCTGAAGCCCCGTAACATCCGCCGTAAAAGCGAAGTCTCCGTTCCCCAGGGTGAGGGGGGAACGGAAGTCTGCTTCGCATAGAAGAGGATTGAATTGTCTTACAAGTTTTTCTCGATGGATCATCTGATCAGCCCTTTAAGCCGCTTGTACTGATGCCGTCAACCAGGTAACGGTTGAAGAACAGGAATATCAGGAACACGGGTATCATCGACAGGGTGGACATGGCAAACATAGCTCCGTAATCCGTGGTACTGGTGGCATCAGCAAAGAGCTTTACGGCTATGGACACGGTGTAGGCTTCGGGCTTTCCCAGATAGAGCATGGGGCCCATGTAATCGTCCCACTTCCAGTAGAACTGGATTATTATGGTGGAGATCAGCGCAGGCTTTAAAAGGGGAAATATTACCCTTGAAAAAACCGTGTATTTGCTGCATCCGTCAATGATGGCCGCCTCGTCCAGTTCCTTGGGAATACCTGCCATGAACTGCATCATCATGTAGATAAAGAACGCGGCTCCGAAGAAATGGGGCACCGTAAGGGGAAGCTTTGTGCCTACCCAGCCGATGCGGTTGTAGATCAGGTACTGGGGTATCATTACCACCTGTCCAGGCAAAAGCATGGTTCCGATCATAACGGTAAATATAAGTTTTCTTCCCCTGAACTTGATCCTGGCCAGTGCATAGGCAATACAGGAGGAACTGAGCACTGTACCCAGGGTACCTATAACGGTGATCAAAAGGGAATTCTTAAAGAACGTGGTGAAGGTCACATGACCGAAACCAGCCCAGCCTCTTGAAAAATTGTCCCACCGCCATGCGGGAGGAATAAGGTTTAAAGATCCGCTCAGGATCTCGGGATTGTTCTTTAAGGATCCGGAGATCATCCACAGTACCGGATATACCATTATAAATCCCAACACCCCGATAAAGATATGATAAATTGTCGAAGAAAATACTTTCTTTGCCTTCATGTTCCACCTAACTTTCGGATTCGTTGAAAACCCAGTGTTTCGAAGTCTTGAATACAATGGCCGTAATGGTTCCCATTATAAGGAGCATTACCCAGCTCATGGCACTGGCATAACCCATATTTCTGGTCTGGATACCCTGCTTATACACATAGAGTGCGTAGTACATGGTGGCATCGTTGGGACCGCCTCCGGTAATGACAAAGGCCTGGGTAAATACCATGAAACTTGAAATGAGCTGCATGATCAGGTTAAACATGATGACCGGTGACAGGCAGGGCATGGTGATACGCCAGAAGATCTGCCAGCCGTTGGCTCCGTCAATTTTTGCCGCCTCGTAGTAGCTTGAGGGGATCTCTTTGAGTCCCGCCGCAAATATCAGCATTGAGGAACCGAATTGCCATGCCGTCATCAGGATTATGGGCCACTTGGCGGCACTCATGTTACCGAACCAGTTGACCGTATGTATGCCGAGTTTGCCAAGGTTTGTGTTGATAAGTCCCTTTCTGGCAAACAGTTCTTTCCAAACCAGTGCTACCGCCACGCTTCCGCCGATAAGGGAGGGAAGGTAATAAAGTGAACGGTAGAAGCTTACAAGACGGCTGGGTCTTGTAAGAAGAAATGCTATGAACAGAGCAAAAGCAAGCTTTAAGGGTACCGAAAAAACTACGTACTGGAGAGTTACCAGCACAGAATTAATGAACCGTTCGTCTTTGAACAGGTTCACATAGTTTGCGATGCCTATAAAGGTTTCTTTTTCTATCATGTTGTAGTTCGTACAGGAATAATAAAGGGAACTCAACATGGGGATTATGGTAAATACAAGAAAACCGATGATAAAGGGTGAAGCAAAAGTGTAACCCACCGTGTTGTTGTTGTATAAAAATCTGTTCCATGGAGTTCTGCCGGATTCATTTCCGGTAGTCTTTGATCTCAACATCGGAATACCTCATACAGAAGAGAATTGATAGGGGATTGTAGGCACGGCCCCGCCGTTGTGGGCAGCGTGAGCCGTACTTACATCCAAAGGATAAAAATGAGAAAAATCAGAACTGTGATGCAGCGAAATCGTAAAGAGCCTTGGCTGCTTCATCTGCAGTCATCTCTTTGTAGATAACTTTTTCAAGGTAGTAGTTGTACTGTTCCTTGATGGTATCGGTGCATGCGGGGCTTGCAGGGTTAACGGATTCGCCGCCGGTGTCGAAGGAACCGACAACGTCAACGTATTCATAAACTGCCTTTTCAACGTCGGTAAGATCGCCTGCGAGGGCTTCTCTTACTGCGGTGAAAGTAGGAATACCACGCTCAGCAAGAAGGATCTTGTTGGCATCGATGCTGCTCTGGAAGAACTGGATAAACTTTGCAGCCTCATCGGGGTGCTTGGAATCCTGGGATACGCAGAGCATCTGAGAAGACTGGATGGAAACACCTGCAGGGCCGTCTGCTTTCTTTCTGGGAGGATTGATGAGCTTTAACTCTCTTCCTGCCGCATTGCAAAGAGATACGAACTGGTTGGATGCAACCCAGGTCATTGCTGCTTCACCGGAAACAACGAAGTCGTTCTCGATATCGCTGATCTCCTTGCAGGCACCGGGATCGGGATATGCGCCTGCGTCAACAAGGTCTGCTCTCATCTGCATGTAATCGGAAAGCATCTTGTAATCTGTGAATCCAAGACCGTCATTGGTCTTTGTAAAGAAGCCGATGCCGAAGCCTTCCTGGTTGATACCCATGGAAGCGCCTGCCTGCCAGTCGTCAAACTTGGAAGATCCGTAGATACCAAGCTTCTCGTGGATGGTAAGACATGCATTCTTGTAATCTTCCCAGGTCCAGTTCTGGGTAGGTTCTGCTACGCCTGCCTGCTTGAAGAGTTCAGGATCGTAAGCGATACCGTAGGTGTTAACACCGCTGCAAAGACCAACCTGATTACCCTTTTCATCGGCTGCGATACGAAGGAATGCATCGGTGGTACCGGATACATCGATGGTGCCGTCCTTGATGAAATCGTTGAGTAAGTAGATCTTGCTCTGGTAAGTGGGGAAGTTACTTCCAAGCTGGAAGATATCCCATACATCGTTGGATGCTACGAGAGTTGCCAGTTTGTTGAAGTATCCTTCAAAATCCATGGGCTCATACTCGATGGTAACGTGAGGATTTAAGGATTCGTACAGTTCGATAACCGCAACGGTCCTGTCATGTCTGGTCTGAGAACCCCACCAGGCCATTCTGAGTGTTACCGGTTCTTTTTCCTCGGTCTCTGTGGATTCCGATGCGGAAGCGGAAGCCGAAACACTTGTCTTTGATGCCGAAACGGAGGCGCTGTCAGAGTTGCTGACTGTTTTGTCGCCGCAAGCCGCAAGGCCCAGCATCATTGCTGCGGATAAGACCACAGCCAAAAACTGCTTCATTTTCATAAGTGAATCTCCCTTCTCTATAGTCCTTTTCCTATAGTGACTTTAGTATAGGTGGTTCACTTTTCTCGGTCAATATCAATGGGGAAACAAGCAAAAATCAGGACGATATTTGTGCTTTTCAATTTAAATTTACTTTTTTGTACTGTCGCAAATACAACTGAGGTAAAAATAGGATGGTATTTAAGATTATTCAAGATATATTGCACAGAAAGAAAAAGAAAACCGGTCGGAACAACCTCCGACCGGTAAATTTTTATCATATCTTTCCCGTAACATCAAAGAAGTAAGGGCGCTCCTTAAGCTTTTCGTTGGGCGAATGAAGGGAACCCATAAGTCTTCCGTCAAGAGCTTTGAAAAGCATTCCGTGACCGCCGTCCTTGGAGAATAAGAGCTTCGGATCCTGTTTCCAGGGGCCCTTTACGGTGTTGCTTTCGCTGTGTGCAAGGGCCAGAGTATACCCCTCCGCACCGAAGCTTGACCAGAGCATGGTGATCTTCCCAGAATCGTCCCTGTACACAAAGGGGCCGTCAGTTACATAGTTTTTACCGCGGATACACTGTATCCAGGGAGCCTCCGAAGCATGGAACAGTACAAAAGGTTCTCCCACAGGCTTTTTAAGGTCTTTGGACAGTTCTACCGCACAGACCGTTCCGTCTTCTATCTGTACCCATTCGTGGCAGAAGATCATGTAAGGGCGGTTTCCGTCGGTCTTTTCAAGATAAAGAGTACCGTCAAGACATTCCCAGTCTCTTGGTGTCACAGGACCGTCGGAATGAGGCTTAAAGGGTCCCATAGGGCTCTCCGCCTTAAGGATCTGGGTACCACGGCACAGACCGTCCTTCTTGAAAGAAGCAAACATATAGAAGCTTCCCTCATAAAAATGCACTTCAGGAGCCCAGAAATTCAGATCAGCCCAAAAATCAGCCGGAGGAGTGAACACTTCCACCGGATCTTCAAAATTCTCAAGATCGGTACTCACGTAAACATCAAGTCCGGTGCCGTGACCCCAGCACTCGGGACCTCTGGTACCGTAAAGATAATACTTTCCCTCATGAACAAGAACAAAGGGATCTCTGATATTTATATTCTCACGCGTTATCATTCTTTCTTCTGCCGTAGCCTCTCTCTCTGTAGAATTTTTCTTTTTGCTCATACATACGGCGGTCTGCTTCGGCATATACCTTGGCGGTGGTAGGCTCGTCTATCTCTTCGGAATAGCAGTAGCCGCAGGAGTAACTTACCTGAACGTCCTCATGCTTGGAATTATCCTTGTTGACCGCAGTTTCAAGCTTGGTGATATTAAGGTCCAGTTTGTAGCCCCTGGTGTCGGGAACGATAACGATGAACTCGTCGCCGCCCATACGTCCGATGACTTCCTGCTGGGAGAAGACTTTCTTTAAGGCATCGGCAAACCTGGTGATCATCTCGTCGCCCTTTTCATGTCCAAGAGCATCGTTGACGCGCTTTAAGTTGTTAAGGTCAAACTGGACAATGGCAAATTCTTTGTTGCCCGCATCGATCTCTTTGAATAACTCTTCACACCTGCGCCTGGTGCTTAAGCCCGTGAGCACATCATTGTAAGCTATGCGCATAAGGAGCTTGTTCTCAGCTTCGATATATGTCTTCTGACGGACTTCGATGATAAAGTCGGCCATCAGGGTAACAACAAACACAAAGGCGCCGGCCGCGGTGTAGGTGTGGAACGAACTCTGGGTACCCGCGATATCCGTATACCAAACCAGCGCATAACCCAAAATATCCCTGAGTCCTATGGCAAGGAGCACCACAACGCCCCAGACAAGGAGCCTGTGCTTGTGCTCGCCCCGGAAGTCTCTCCAAATAAGCACCGCCGTGTAAAGTACCACAAAAAGCAGGATAAAGAGATATACCGTAAAGAATCTCGGGAAGTGGAAGGTGCCGGTAAAGTTTAAGATCATGGTGATGATAAACATCTGTATGAGGATCAGAAGCACCGTGAAATAGGTTCTGGTCTCCCACTTGCGGGCACGCTTTTCAACATCCTCCCTGAAGTATAAAAGAAGGGGAATGGTACTTAAATACAGTCCCGCAAACTCCAGATAGGATTTCAGTCTCAGGTTGTCTGTTATCAGGATATTGAGATTGTAACTGCAGAAGGACCAGGAACCGATGCACAGGGAAAATACGCCAATACAAAACAGTCTCTCTATGGAAAAGGACCTGAAATACATGCAGAAGGTCACAAGCGCGATGGCAAGGCCGGCTGTGATCAAAGAAAGGGCAACGGAACAGGGGAGCTGAAGCTCCTGAAGGAATTCCGAAACCGCATGAGTCTCATCTCTGATTATAGGGGTGTTGATATTGGAAAAGGCCTGTTCCTCGGTGGCAAACAGTGTTATCTTGACGGATTTGCCCGCAGAGTCGTCGGGAATGGGGAAGAACTTGACACCGGCTCCCACAAGAAGACCTTTCTCATAGTCTTCGCGGCCGTAGGAGAAAACCTCCTCGCCGCCCACATAGACCGTGGTAACGGAGTAGGGTACACGAATCATCATGGTAGGATTTTCGGGAAGCACATCGGGAAGCGTAGAAGTCAACACAAACCAGTCTCCACGCTCCACTCCTTCAAAGCGGAATTCGTCGAGATTGACATCCTCAAATGTGGAAGAATGAATTGAGGCACCGTAATTGACTTTAATCTTCCATCCCTTGCTCAGCTCAACTTTATCGGACTTCTCTCTGGTAAGGCCTGCCCTGACGTAAACTATCAGGAAACCCGCCACCGCCAGAATGAAAAGTATGATGTGGAGAGCTGCCGTTCTCCATCGTTTCACGAAAGACCCTCTCAAAAAGTATACTTAAGATAATTATATAAGGATTTTCGCGCATTTTCAAGGGTTTTGCGGATTCCTCACACAAATCGGATCAATGTATATACTTTTTAAGAACGGCTTCAACCGCACCGGGACCTTTGATAAGTTCCTTGAAATAGTTTTCCGTGATCTCACCGAGACCGGCTTCGTAAAGGTCAACTCCAAATATGGATGCATCGGAAAGAATGGGGGCTACAGTGTCGTGTATATCTTCATCTCCAAAAGAAACTTTACTCATGACCGGAACCAGTTTTTGGAGCAAAGGATCGGAACTTAAAGTAAACGCAGCTCCCGTATCGTCCCTGCCCATCAGGTATCTTAACCAGCCCGCAAATACAAGGGGAATGAGCTTAAGGCACCTGACATCAAGGTCCGGACGGGCAATATATGCTTTGACCGTCTCTCCGAATCTGATGGGAAGCTTCTGGGAAGTATCGGTAGCGATACGCTGGGGTGCATCGGGCATGAAGGGATTGGGAATACGAACATTCACAACCTCATCGATGAAATCCTTGGGCTTTATGACACCGGGATCCACTACCACGGGAAGCCCTTCATCGTAGCCTATGATCTCAACCATGCGCTTAAGTAAGGGGTTCTGCATTTCCTTGGAGATAAGGGTGTATCCCAAAAGACAACCGTATACCGCAAGTGCTGTATGCAAAGGATTTAAGCAGGTGCAGACTTTCATCTTCTCCACCTTGTCCACAGTGGTCCGATCCGTAAAGATCACTCCCACTCTGTCAAGGGCGGGACGACCTGCGGGGAAGCTGTCCTCAATGACCAGATACTGGGATTCCTCGGCATTAACAAAGGGAGCAACGTAGGTATTCTTTGAAGTGATGACAGGTTCAAGCCCTTCGATCCCATCCTGCAAAAGCATCTTTTCAACGCCCGCATCAGGTCTCGGAGTGATCTTGTCTATCATGGACCAGGGGAAGCTTACCTTGGAAGCATCCGTAACGTAGGTCAGGAATCCTTTATCGGCAAGGCCGCGGTCACACCATTCTTTGGCATAAGCGCTTACCGCAGCAAATAACTTGTCACCGTTGTGGGAACAGTTATCCATGCTCACCATGGCAATGGGAAGTGCTCCCGCTTTGAATCTTTCATAAAGAAGGGCAGAAACCTTGCCCATATAACTGTTTGCTCCCTCAGGGCCCTTTTCGAAATCGGCAGCAACCGAAGCTGCGATATTTCCGCTTGCATCCGTAAGGGAATAACCCTTCTCGGTAATGGTGAAGCTTACCATTTTAAGGGATTTTGAAGCAAATATCTCTTTCAGTCTCGAATAATCTTCGACGCAGTCGGGGTTTACCGTCAGGGATTCAACAATGCTTGAAAGCACGGCTTTCTTTATCTTGCCGTCGGCACAGAGAGTCACCGCAATACCAAGATTATCGTGGGGTCTGTACATCTTATCGATGATCTCGTAGTCAAAGCCCTCCGCTGCGATAAGACCGGTCTTGGAAAGTCCCTTCTCAAGCAGTTCCTCCATAAGGTCCGCCTGAAAGGCTCTGAAAATATTTCCGGCTCCGAAGTGGATCCATTCGGGATCCTCTTTGGTGGCCGCGGTAACAGTGTCCCTGTCGTAAGAAGAAACCCTGTAGCCTTTCGATCTCCACTCTTCTTTGTTCTTCAATCCTTCTTTGGTAAGTCTCATTTATTTACCCTTCCGTGTTTAAACAATGCTGCGCGACCGGCGTGATGCCGGTATTTCGTATATTAAATGTATCAGACTCCGCGCTCGTGGCTCTTGCAGATAGCTTCCCACAGGCCGTTAAGGTAGGTAGCACCCAGTGCTCTGTCATAGAGTCCGTATCCGGGCATTGCCACCTCGCCCCAGATCATACGGCCGTGATCGGGTCTGATGGGACCGTCAAAACCTATGTCGTAAAGAGCCTTCATGATCTCATACATATCGAAGGTACCGTCGGAAGAAAGATGGGCGGATTCTTCGAAGTCCGTGGGAGAATTGAATTTAAGATTTCTTACATGGGCAAAGTGGATACGGCCCTTAAGAGAACGGATCATGTCGGGAAGATCATTCTCAAGGTTGGTGCCGTAGGAACCCGAACAGAAGGTGACACCGTTATGAGGGTTGTCCACCATCTTCATCATGCGGAGAATGTTTTCTTTGTTGATGATGATCCTGGGAAGTCCGAAAACGCTCCAGGCGGGATCGTCGGGATGTATGGCCATGTTGATGTCGTACTTGTCGCAGACCGGCATGATGCGCTCAAGGAAGTACTTAAGGTTTGCAAAAAGCTTTTCGTTGTCCACATCCTTGTACATGTCGAAAAGTTCCTTGACATGAGCCATTCTCTCAGGCTCCCATCCGGGCATCACGTGACCGTTGGAATCACCGCTGATGGATTCAAACATCTTCTCGGGAACCAGTGCATCTATTGCAGCCTGGCTGTAGGCAAGAACTGTGGATCCGTCGGGACGCTTGCGGGCAAGCTCCGTTCTGGTCCAGTCGAATACGGGCATGAAATTGTAGCATACCATCCTGATGCCTTCGCTTCCCAGGCGCTCAAGGGTGGTAATGTAATTGTCTATATACTTGTCTCTGTCGGGAGTACCGATCTTGATGGCATCGTGGATATTGACGCTCTCGATACCGGAGATCTTAAGTCCGTGGGCTTCGACCTCGGCCTTCAAAGCCTTAATATCCTCAAGTTCCCACACATCGCCGGGAGCAGTATCGTAAAGGGTTGTGATAACGCCCTTTACACCGGGCACCTGTCTGATCTGATCGAGGGTTACGGAATCATGCTTGCTTCCAAACCAGCGCATTGTCATTTCCATGGCTTAAATCTCCTTTGTACAGTTATGTAAGCGCTTACATTATATGATTTAATAATACGACATTCAACAGAAAAAAACATCCATTTTTTGCGCCATCCATTTCAATATTTGCTTTTTTGTAGTTGCACTCACAAAAAACAGCCGCTTTCGCGGCTGACGTTGCTTCGCAACTTTTCTTTTTGTTCGTAGACGCTCGGGTGAAACCAAATGCCCGTTTCACAGGCGCTTGGTTTCCTGCCTTGCGTTCAAATGGAGGGGGGAGAAAACTATGCGGCAGAAAAGCCTAACCTATGTCAGGCTCATCTTTAAGTGTTATGGTTCCGGGTGCTTTACCGTCGGTCTCGAACATAACGATCT
>JAEEGT010000012.1 GCA_016280465.1 Lachnospiraceae bacterium
AGTCAGGCATTGTTGCTGATTGAAGGTGTTTACTCATAACTCTTGTTCTTCTTCCAAGAACAACCCAGGCCATGAGAGAACCGATAATCGCATTACCCAAGCCGATCCATGTTGAAGAAAGGCCGTATTTGTAACCGAACTGTCCGGCGTATCCTACGAATACAACCGCACTGAAGTAAGATGTACCATATGCAAAAGCTGTAAGCCAGGGACCTACACTTCTTCCGCCAAGTACGAATCCGTTAACATCAGTTGCTGTCTTACGAGAGTAAAGACCAACGGCAATCATGATGCCAAAGAAGATTAAAAGCAATAATACCTTAATCATTTAGAAAATCCTCCAAATACTCTAATGTGTCGCGGGCTTTTTGAATCGGCTTCGATTCGCTTTAAAGCGTTACGCTTTAAAGCAATAAAGTGCCCACAAATGATATTATATGGGTTTCACCCCCTCGTGTCAAGCAAAAAAAGCGGATGGGATAACCCATCCGCTTTTGAAATTTTAAAGCTCTACAGTACTCTTAATGCAGGGGTGTCAGCCACTGCGTTCACATACTTCTCAAGTTCGTCATCAAGCTTAAGAAGCGATACGGAATATCCTTCCATATAAATGGAAGTAATATAGTTTCCTACCCATGTTTGTGCAATCTTGATGCCCTCTTTTGCAAGGCGATCGCTTACTGCCAGATTACATACGTAAAGTTCCTGTAAAGGTGTGCCTCCAAGGCCGTTAACCAAAACAGCTACCTTATCGCCGCTCTTGTAGATTCCCTCTGCCAGGATCTTATCAAGAAGGTGGTTTGTAGTTTCCTCGGCAGTTCTCATTTTCTCTCTGTGAGTTCCGGGCTCGCCGTGGATACCCATGCCGATTTCAACCTCATCCTCACCAAGCTCAAAGCTGGGCTTTCCTGCTGTGGGTACGGTACAGGGTGCAACTGCCATTCCCATGCTTCGCACATTTGCTATAACCTTCTCGGCAACAGCCTTAACAGCTCCAAGGTCCTTGCCCTCTTCTGCTGCGGCACCTGCGCACTTATGTACAAAGATGGTACCTGCAATACCTCTTCTTCCGGTGGTCCATGTACTGTTCTCAACAGCAACGTCATCGGCCACAACTACCTTTTCAACTGTGATTCCTTCGTCAGCAGCCAGATCTGCTGCCATCTCGAAGTTCATTACATCACCGGTATAGTTCTTGATAATAAGAAGGGCGCCCTTGCCCCCATCAGCTGCCTTAACTGCTTCGTAAACCTGATCGGGTGTGGGGGAGGTGAACATTGCTCCCGCAACTGCTGCATCAAGCATTCCTTTTCCTACAAATCCGCCGTGAGAGGGCTCGTGTCCCGAACCGCCTCCGGAAATGAGTACAACCTTGCCGTTTGAGCCCCCCGCTCTGACAAGAACATCGCATCCGTCAACTCTCTTAACATACTCCGGATGAGCTGCGACCATACCACGCAGCATCTCGTCTACTACGTTTTCCGCATTGTTAATCAGTTTCTTCAAATCTTTTACCTCCCATCATTTATAGTTTTTGCTATCTATTATTTAACAAGTCCCCTTGTTAAGTAATCCCTCCAGATACTCTCTGACTTCCTTCCCTGTCTCAAAAGCGAGTACCTTTTCTATATCTGCATCATCACTCCGATGTGTCCTTATGGCTTCCTTAACTTCAGGCGCCACAGAGGGGCTCATGGATAATTCATCCAGTCCCATTGCCATAAGAAGCGGTGCAGCCAGGGCATCTCCTGCCATCTCTCCGCACATGCCAACCATGATTCCTGCCCCCTTGGCAGCTTTGGCTATAGTGTAAATCGCCCTCACAACTGCGGGGTCAAAATAATCGTAAAGGTAAGCCACCAGACCGTTTCCTCTGTCCACAGCCATGGTATACTGCACCAGGTCATTGGTTCCGATGCTGAAGAAATCAACATATTTTGCAAAATCCCCTGCCATCATTACACTGGCGGGAGTCTCGGTCATTATTCCGAATAACACTTCCTCATCAAAGGAAACACCTTCGCTTTTAAGCTCATTCTTTGCTTCCTCAAACAAAGCTCTGGCTTCCTTTATTTCGGTCACGGTATCAATCATGGGAATCATGATTCCAAGTTTTCCGTAGGCACTGGCCTTAATAAGAGCCCTTAGCTGGGTCTTAAACATGTCCTTTTTATCAAGACAGATTCTGATGGCTCTGTATCCAAGGAATGGATTTTCCTCAGGCATCAGATCAAGACATTTGCATTTCTTGTCCCCGCCTATATCAAGGGTTCTTATAATGCAAAGGTTTCCCCCTGCCTTCTCCAAAAGATCCCTGTAGGCCTTGACCTGCTTTTCTTCGCTTGGAAGAGTGTCCGAATCCATAAACAAAAACTCGGTCCTGTAAAGTCCTACGCCTTCGCAGCCCATATCAACAGCCTTCCCCATTTCATCGGGGCTTGCCACATTTGCCGCAACCTTGAATCTCTTTCCGTCCAAAGATACCGCAGGATCTCCGGCTTTCTCAGCAAGATATCCGGCTTCCTTTTTATATTCTTCGCATTTCTTTTTGAAAGCTTCCTCTTCGTCCTTATCAGGTGAGATTACAACGCTTCCTTCCCTTGTATCAACCAGGGCTGTACATCCGTTGCACTCGCTTGCTTTACTTACATCAACCCCCACCAGGGTGGCAAAGCCCTTGGATTTTGCAATAATTACGGAGTGTGAGGTTTTGCTTCCGTTTTCAAGAACGATGGCCTTAATCTGATTCTCGGAAAAACCGGCCATAAGGGCAGGCTCAATATCTTTTGCCACCAGAACAAGGTTCTCGCCCTCAATCTTTGTTTCAGGCATTCCAAGAAGTTTCCTCAAAACCCTGTTTCCCACATCCACCACATCATTGGCTCTGTCACGAAGATACTCATCATCCATGTTTGCAAACATGTTTTTAAAATCCGTAACCGCCTTCTGAATCGATGCGGGACTTCCGATACCTTCCTTAATCCTTCTCTTAATGGCCTCAATAAAGCCCACGTCATCAAGAAGCATCAGGTGCATATCGATGATGTCTTCCTCTTCGGATGAGAGTTTTTCGCCCTCGGAAAGGATTCCATCCAAATCAGCCTTGGCATTTTTAAGCGCCAAAACAAAACGGGCAAGCTCACCGTCTTTGTCCGTCGGAACATAATCTTTTATGAAGGAGTCGTAATCGATGTCCAAATACCGCACAACTCCCATGGCCACCCCGTTACAAACCGGGGTACCCTTCAAAACCGTTCTTCCCATATATCCCTTCTCTATCTTCCAAATTTCGACATTCCGCGAGCCTTCTCAGCCGCCTGGACAACGTCATCCAAAGGCGCCCCAAAGGAA
>JAEEGT010000101.1 GCA_016280465.1 Lachnospiraceae bacterium
AGCTTGCCGGTGACCGTATCTATGGCGTCCACCACATAATCGTAATCACGGAAATCAAACCGGTCCTTTGTCTCGGGCAAAAAGAAGGTTTTATAGGTCTTTACGATACAGTCGGGATTGATGTCGTGAACCCGTTCTTTCGCAGCATCCACCTTGTATTTTCCGACGGTCTTTCTTGTGGCGATAATCTGCCTGTTAAGATTCGTAAGGCAGACCTTGTCATCGTCTATAAGATCAAGGGCTCCGATGCCGCTCCTGACTAAGGCTTCGACCACGTAGCCTCCCACTCCTCCTATGCCAAAAACCGCCACACGGGAAGAAGCAAGTTTCTCCATGGCCTCGGGGCCATACAATAACTGAGTTCTTGAAAACTGATTCAACATCAGGGAAAATTCCTCCGAAAAATAAACTTAATACTCGTCCAGAAAATGGTGCCTCACACCGTCCTTCTTGTAGGCTATGACGGTGGCAAGATTTACATTCTCAACGCTCTTAAAGATGTTGGCCTCGATAAAAGGATTGTCCTTCTTAAGGGAAGCGATGAGTTTCTTGGTCTCCAGTCGCTTTGAGGAGGTGGTGCCGTCCTCGTGGCAGGTGGTGCAGGTGTCCGTGAAATGACAGGCACACTGAAGAAAATGCAGGTCATTATAGTCACGCCAGGCGCAGATATCGCTCTCCCTAACAAGGTAAAGGGGTCTTATCAACTCCATTCCCTCAAAGTTCGTGCTGTGAAGTTTGGGCATCATGGTCTGGACCTGACCTCCGTGGAGCATTCCCATGAGGATGGTCTCTATAACATCGTCATAGTGATGGCCCAGAGCTATCTTGTTGCACCCCAGTTCTTTGGCCTTGCTGTAAAGATAGCCGCGGCGCATCCTGGCGCACAGGTAGCAGGGGTTCTTTTCCACGGTGTCTACCGCATCGAATATATCGCTTTCAAATATGGTAACGGGGATCCCCAGAGCCTTGGCGTTACTCTCTATGAGTTCCCTGTTGGCCTCGTTGTACCCGGGATCCATAACAAGAAAGGTAAGTTCGAAATTGCACTGCCTGTGCCTTTGTATCTCCTGAAAGAGCTTGGCCATGAGCATGGAATCCTTGCCCCCGGATATACATACCGCAATGCGGTCCCCCTCTTCGATGAGTTTATAGGTCTTGCAGGCCTTGGCAAAGGGAGTGAAGAGTTGCTTGTGGAACTTTTTCCTGATGCTTTCCTCTGCCTTGTGCTGCTTTTCAGCCATGTCCTTTTCATCGGTCATGTTGGCTCTGACATAGCCTATATAGCCACCTTCAAGGCTGTAATAATCCCGCCCGGGCAAAAGAACGTCTTCGTCCAGATCCCGGGATTTTCGCCCAATCTCGCAATAGAGGATCAGTTTCTTTTCCGCAGGAAACTTCGAAAGGTTCGCCTTAAGTTCCTCGGGGTCTCCTTCAACATCCAAAGCCACAGCCCCTGGGATCATGCCATAGTTTCTCAGGCCTTCGTCTCGTATATCGATAAGGACATAGGAATCCTTATTGAGTTTTGTCAGTTCTTCGTAAGTGATCTCTTTCATACGTTCTGAGTTTATCTGTAGTTTCTGAGAATATCAAGTCCCAGTTCAAGGGCCTTTTCATGGGAGTCGGCGCCAAAATCCCTGGCATCGTACTCATGGACGTTTGCAAGGGAATCCGCAGTAAAAAGAAACTGTCCGAAGGCGGCTCCGCGTTTTCTTGCACAGGCCGCAAGGGCCGCACATTCCATTTCCACAACGGAACAACCCTCTTCCAGCCGGTACTTTACCATATCCTTTGTTTCCCTAAAGAAACCGTCCGTAGACCAGGTGGTGCAGGTCACAAAGGGAATCTCGTGCTTTCTGAATACATTCTCTATAGCGGCAACCGGTTCTTTGTCCAAATCTATATATCTGGAAGCCGGCAGGTAATGATAGGAAGTGCCCTCGTCCCTTAAGGCCCTGACAGGCACTATAAATGCATTTTCCGGAAGGTCTGCCAGCACTCCGCAGGAACCTACGGCCAGCACCTTTTTGCAGCCGCAGGATACAAGAGTGTCAAGGAGCTGTACTGCCGCAGGGGCTCCTATGAGGGGCTGCACCAGACAGATGTCTTCCTTTTCTTCGTGAAGCACATAAACCTTTGTATCGTGAGACACGGTGATAAGGGTCTGTGCAACCGTGGCGCTGTGTTTTTCCGCATATTCATGGACCACGTCACCGAGAAATGCAAAAAGGCACTTTTCGGGAAGTCTCTCCGCCGTCCAGTCATGGTCGGGAGCTATGACTTCCACCGAACTGTCATCGTATTCAAGAATGGGGATATCGTTTTTGATTATCATGTTATCTCCTCCTGCATATATACAATAAATGGTTGGTGGCTCCCAGCATCTCCCGGTTTTCCGCAAAGGCCAGGTACCATCTTTTGAACTTTTCAAAATCCTCGTCGGAAAAAGAAAAGTCCTCCCGTTTCTGGATCGCTTCCAGTATCCAGTCAACGCCCGCGGTGGTGATATGCTCCACCGGCTTATCCTTAAACAGAGCCTCAAATTCGGTTATGTCATATCCCGTAAACAGCTGCTCCTCAAAATGGCGGATCTTATAGTCCTTTGTAAAGTTTTCCTCTTCTCCCGCAGCCCAGTTGCCGTAAAGATAGTTGGCCGACATAATGGCAAATACGGAGATAAAAGCAAAGAGGATGATCCCGTTCTTTTTGGTGACACGCAAAGCTTCGTCAATGGCTTTGTTCACGTCCCCGGATTCATAAAGATGATACATGGGACCGAAAACCAGAGTCACATCAAAGGTTTCGTCCGAAAACCTCGAAAGATCCAGTGCGTCTCCCTGATATGCATGTATGTTCTTAAGTCCTTCGCTGTTCTTTTTAAGGATGTTAAGGTTATTTTCCACCAGTTCCACGCTGGTCACGTCAAAGCCTTCCTTGGCAAGGGCTATGGAATATCTTCCGGTACCGGCGCCGATCTCAAGGATCTTTGAATCTTTTCCCGCAAACCGATGTATATAATCCATGGTCACAAAGAATTCAAGCTGTCCGCGTCTGGTACGATCAAGCCTGGTTTCCTCGTCGTACCCGGTGTAAAACCTGCTTATCATTTCGGTTCTTGTGCTCATGCTCCATCCTCCTTTTCATACCGACTGCTCACCCCGAATAAAAAAAGCCTTACCAGGCTGTTAAGTCTGATAAGGCTTTTTATACTATCGGTGCGAAGATCTGTCAATCGGTTTTTCAGGATATCTGCAAAGAGACCATACGTGCATAGGTCCCGTTAAGTTGAAGAAGTTCCTCGTGGCTTCCCCGCTCTTTGATCTGTCCGTTGGATATCACCAGTATCTCATCGGCATCTTTTATGGTCTTAAGTCTGTGGGCGATCACCAGCAGCGTTTTGTTTCTGCAAAGTTCGGAAATGGCTTCCTGTATGGCTCTTTCGTTGTCTGCATCCACGCTGGCCGTTGCCTCATCAAGTATTACTATGGGTGCATCCTTAAGGATACATCTGGCTATGGATATTCTCTGCTTTTCCCCTCCGGAAAGTGAGGCTCCGCCTTCTCCGATCACAGTGTCGAAGCCCTCCGGAAGCTGCATGATAAAGTCATAGCATCTAGCTTTCTTTGCAGCATTCTCCACCTCTTCCCTGGTTGCATCGGGACGGCCGATGGCGATGTTGTTATAAACGGTATCCTGGAAGAGATACACCCTCTGAAACACCATACTAATCTTATCCATCAGGCTTCCCAGGGATACATCTCTTATGTCCTCACCCCGGACCAGCACACGGCCGGAATCCACATCCCAGAATCTTGCAAGAAGGGATGCGATGGTTGACTTTCCCCCGCCGGAAGGACCCACAAGAGCCGTCATTTCTCCGCTTTTTACGGCAAAAGAAACATTCTTAAGGACCGCCTTGTCCGTATATCCGAAGTTTACATTGTCGAACTCGATCTCGGGCCTACCCGATTGTGCGGCTTCGGCAAGGGGTTTCTTTCCCTCGTCTTTTAATTCTTTGGCAGCAAAGACCTCCTCTATCCTGTCAAGGCTCGCCTCCGTGACCGTAAGTCTTGCCATCTGACCGTAATAACTCTTGATCGATACAAACAGGTCAAACAGGAACAGAGCCATACCCACCATGTATGCGGGTGTGATATCACCGTTACTGTAAAGAAGTCCCGAAACCGCCAACATAAGAGAAGTCCCTATGCCGAAAACAAGATACAGTGCTCTTGCCCAGGGACCGTAAGCCACTTCAAAGTCAATGCTTTCCTTACAGCTTTTTTCAAACTCATTCGTAAGTCTCTTTGATTTCTCACCAAGCATATTGTAGGATTTGATGATGCCTATGCCTTCCGCAAAATCAAGAACCTCTTCGGTAAGAGACTCGCTGCCTTCCTGCTTGATCACCGAGTGTTTAAGCGAAGTCTTGAGCATCAGGTTACCCACAACGATAAAAGCCGCCGTAACAATCACAGATGTTGTTCCGAGTCTGACATCCATAAAGAACATCATTACAGTCATAAGAAACTGGGATATGATAAACGTCACAAGTTCGGACAGAACTCCCATGCAGTTTTCCTCAATGAACACCATATCCGTAGAAAGGACGGCGCTGATCTTACCGATATTCCCTTCGGTAAAATATCCCATGGGAAGTTTGCGCAGATGATCGCCGAGCTTCATTCTCATGTCTGCAAAGACCATATAGCCGGTTGCGGACTGTAGCACGTTAGTTATATGTTCAAGAATTACCTGAAGCAGCACGCTTGCCACCATTGCAATGCCAAAATACAGGCACGTTTTTTTATCCATTTTATCCTGCATAAACAGATTTATTACAAAGAAACTTAACATCAGAGGGGCTTTCATAAAAAGACCCTTAAAAAAAGCGGTAATATATGATGCCCTTATCCTGCTCTTGTATTTTCCCGTTATGCCTATAAGTCTGTGAAGGATCTTTAACATAATATCAGGCCTCCTTTATCTTCCATGTACTTGCGCTTACCGAAGCGTCCCAGAACTTCCTGTACTCGGGGCATGACAAAAGAAGATTATCATGAGTGTCCTGAGCTATGCACTCACCTGACTTCATAACGCATATCTTGTCCGCATTCTTTACCGTGGACAGTCTGTGCGCTATTACCAGAACCGTCTTGTCCTTAACGATCTCATCTATTGCCTTGTTAAGCTTCTCTTCGTTTTCGGGATCCATAAATGCAGTTGCCTCATCGAGCACAATAACGGGCGCATTCTTAAGTATCGCTCTAGCGAGGGATATTCTTTGTCTTTCACCGCCCGACAGCTGTTTACCGCCGTCACCTGCAAGGGTTTCAATGCCCTGGGGAAGTCTTTCGAGGAATTCATCACACTGAGCTCTGTGTGCCGCTTCAAGCACCTCTTCTCTTGTGGCATCAGGTTTTCCGATGAGTATGTTTTCGTACAAAGAAGTGTTAAACAAAAACTGTTCCTGAGAGACAAAAGCCACCTGCTCGTTTAGAGCTTTCAATGACATGTCGGTTATATCCTGGCCGCCGATCTTTATGCTTCCTGCGTCAATGTCATAGTAATGGACCAGGAGCTTTGCCAGAGTGGATTTGCCGCTTCCGGATTCGCCTACGAGAGCTGTGGTGGTACCATGCTTCATTTCAAGGCTCACTCCGTGAAGTACCTCCTCATCCCCATATCCGAAACGCACATTTTCAAAAGAAATGTCCTTGTTGGCACCCTTGAATTCCGAGGTGCCTTCCTTGAGTGGCGGATGTTCCATCAATTTTTCAAGTTCGGAAATTTTGTAATCCAACTGAGGGAATTTTCCCGCAAAATTAAGAGCCTTAAGCAGCGAAGGTCCTACCGCAAAGGACATGCATATTACCAGGATCAATTTATCGAGAGTTACGGTTCCCGCAAGGACCATAGCCGAACCCACAGGAAGCATAAGAAGAGCCAGACAGGGAATTATGCTTGAATAAACAGCCATCCAGGGCCAGCAGACTTTGTACCAGGCAATGGTAAAGTCCCGATAGCTCCTGACCACCTCGCCAAAACGCTTGTAGGAGTCGCCGTCTTTGTTGAATACCTTTACAACTTCCATACCGTTTACGTACTCAACAATGGTGTTGTTCATCCTTGCGGCAGACTCGTAATAATCGTTCATCTTCTCAAATCCCGATTTCATCATCATACCCATGGCCAGCAGGCCTATCACCAGCGGAACAAGAGACAGAAGTCCCAATCGCCAGTTGATGATAAACATCAGGACAACAATAAGAAGGGGAATAAAGATATTGGCGATACCCTCGGGGATCGCATGGGCCAAAAGAAGCTCTATCTGGTCGATATCATCGGTGAAAACCTTCTTAATACGTCCCGTTCCCAGATTCTGTATGTTCCCGAGGGGCTGCTTTTCAAGCTTCCCCTGAAGGGATATCCTGAGATTTTTCAGTGTATTGTATGCACTCACATGAGAAAAAGTTAGTCCCTGCACATAGGCAAAAGAATATACGAGCTCGCATACCGCTACCGCTGCCACCCTTATCAGGATAAATTTAAGATCGATCTGTTCTCCCTTCGTAAGAGGTGAGATTATCTGATACAAAAAGAAATACGGCATAACATTTGCCACGATCCCAAGAGACATGAGTATAGCCGCCCAGACCGTATACTTTTTGTACTCCCCGATATACGGGGCTACCTTTTTAAACATTTTATAACTCCTTTCGTTCCCGGGGACAGGCTCCCCCTTTATTTTGGTTAGCGTTTGCTAACCCTATGGCATTATTTCAGCCGCCCGAAGGCGGCATAAAATCACTTTATTGTTTCAGGCCTATCGCATCCGCCCAGTTAAAGAACCGGCACAAAACCCTGCAGTGTTCTTTGATCTCCTTCCATGACATGTCATGCACAAAGGGCTCATAGACCGAAGTCCAGAATGATGTGCACAGCACATGCATCTCTGTTTCGGATATTTTGGAATCGCAGAGTCCCCGCTTTTTTGCCTCAACATAAAACTGCATATAGGCCTTTGTCATGCGAAGTGCAAACTCATGCCCGTAATTCTCGTAAACAGTCCCTGCAGACTTTTCAAGAAGAAGCACAAAATCTTCTCTAATCGTCCAAAGCATTTCAAACATGTCGAGGACATACTTTTCTTCCATGTCCCAGGTCTTGCGGACTTCTTCGTCCATCATTGCGGCAAATTCAACATCGGTCCTTAAGGCTATAAAACCGTCAAGGGTTTCCACCGTTTCTTTGACAACTGCTCCAAAGAGTTCTTCTTTGCCCTTATAGCGTTTATAGACCGCTCCCGTGGTCACCCCGGCATTGTCGCATATGGTTTTAAGATCGGCCTTCAAAAAACCTTTTTTTGAAAACTCCTCCCGCGCGCTTTGCAGGAGTCTTGGGTCGATACTTGTATCACGGACAGACATGGCAATAAACCTCTTATGCTTGTACCGATAATCCGATTATCGATAATAGTATTATCACTTTCCAGCATCGATGTCAATGATTTTTTAACGAACAAAAAACAAGACCTCCCGTTCGTTAAAACGGGAGGCCTTGCTGTGATAGGAGGTTTTAAGAAAGGCTTATGCAATCTTCCACGATACTGCTTCTTTTCTTTCGTTGACAAAATTTCTGTAGATTCCGGGCTGACCCATCAGTTCCTCATGGGTTCCCTCCTGGACTATCTTTCCGCCGTCTACCACAAAGATCCTGTCGGCATGCCTTACAGTCTTGAGCCTGTGGGCGATCATGATTATGGTCTTGTTTCTTGTAAGTTCTTCAATGGCCTTGGTAAGTTCCGCTTCATTTTCGGGATCCACATTGGCTGTAGCTTCATCAAGGATTATTACGGGTGCATCCTTCATGATGGCTCTGGCAATGGAGATCCTTTGCTTTTCTCCGCCGGAAAGAGAAGCTCCGCCCTCTCCGATGATGGTATCGTAGCCCTCGGGAAGGCTCATGATGAAATCGTGGCAGCGTGCTTTTTTCGCCGCCTCAATAACCTTCTCCATGGGTGCCTCGGGACTTCCGAAGCGGATATTGTTGGCAATGGTGTCTTCAAACAGGTACACCCTCTGAAATACAAAACTGAAATTCTTCATGAGTGAGTCAAAGCTGTACTCTTTAACGTTCTTTCCACCGAGGAGAACTTCTCCCGACTGAACATCCCAGAATCTTGCCATGAGGTTCGTAAGTGTGGTCTTGCCGCCGCCGGAAGGGCCTACAATGGCGGTGGTGGTGCCGGCAGGGATCTTTAAAGATACATCATCGATGATCTTTTTATCCTCATAGGCAAAAGAAACATCCTTAAGTTCAATACTTGTTTGCATCGGTACCATGTCCGCTCCGTCGATATCCATGGGCGGAAGTACAAGAACCTCATTGGCCTGATCCACGATGATATTGACATTTCTCATAAGAGCGGAGAAACCGCCCATCATGTCAAGGCTTTCATAGATCATAAAGGAGGAGATGGTCATGATGATGGCATATAAAAGGGGCATGGAGCCTGTCAGGTAAAAGAACACTGACGCAAGGCACATGACAACACCGGTAAGCTTGGTGGCAAGACCCTGCAGGAACATATAGGGAATTACGGTCATTTCCATGCCGGCATCGGCACCCTGCTTTTCCCTGATGGCGCTTTCCAGTTTCTTTGCGGTCTTCTCGGTAAGATTGAAATTCTTAACTTCCGCAATACCCTGTATGTACTCGATAACGGCGCTGACCAGTGACTCGCCCGCCTTGGATACCCTGGGTGCCGCAGGGCGTGTGGCCCGCTGCATCATTGTATTGAAGAAGGAGAATAAAAGTATTCCCACCAGCAATATAAGCGCGATACGGATGTCGAAGAAAGCGAGGAAAACAAAGATCACAGCAGTTGTGATGATACCCTGGGTCGTGATCATTACAACGAGGGTAGCCACATCCGCAAGCTGTTCCATGGTGTTGGTGGTTATATTGGTGATCCTGCCAAGGCTGTTTGCGTTAAAGAAGCCCATGGGCAGGTATCTTAAATGCTCCGCGATCTCTATACGCTTTCCCGCGCAGGTATTGTAGCCCGCCTCGGTCTGGAGCATGGTGGTCTTTAAGCCTATGAGTACCTGACCCGCCACGGAAACACACATTATACCGAAGGATGTCCATATGGTCGCGGCATCCATGTTCTTTTCAAGTATTTCCTTAACGATGGCTGCAATGGCCGGGATCTTTATCATGGCAAACATTGCCTTAAGCACTCCGAGGAGCATTGCGGTCACAAGTTTCTTTCTGTTGACCTTATTGGCAAAATCAAAATATTTTTTTAATGTACGAAACATTACGCCACCTCCGAATCTTTGGAAGAAATGTGCGCTTCCCACATTTCCCTGTACAAAGGAGAGTCTTTGAGAAGTTCCTCCTGGGTTCCCTTTGCCACAACGTTTCCGTCATCGATCACAAAGATACAGTCGGAGGATACGATGGTGGAGAGTCTGTGGGCAATGACTATAAGAGTCTTTCCGGCAACAAGTTTTGCCACGCTTCTTTGAACAAGAGCTTCATTTTCGGGGTCAGTGTAGGCCGTTGCTTCGTCCAGTATCACAACGGGGGCATTTTTGAGCATGGCTCTGGCAATGCTGATCCTTTGTCTCTCACCGCCGGAAAGGTGGCCACCGGCGCCACCGGTCTTTGTCTGATATCCGTTTTCAAGGTTCATGATGAACTCATGGCATCCGCAGGCTTTGGCTGCGTTGATGACGTCCTCATCGGAAGCATTGGGATTACCCATCCTGATGTTTTCCATGACGGTTTCGTCGAAGAGGTAGTTATCCTGGGAAACATAGGCGATGTTCTTATTGTACTCCGCAAGGGGGATGTTCCTTATGTCCACACCGCCGTAAAGCACGGCTCCCTTATCGGGATCCCAGAAAGAAGCTATCAGCTTTGCGATGGTGGATTTACCGGATCCCGAAGGGCCCACCAGGGCATTGACGGTGCCTTCTTTGATGGTCAGGTTCACACCGTGGAGCACCTCTTTATCACTGTATCCGAAATGAACATCCTTAAACTCGATGGTGTTGTTCAGAGGCTTTTCTTTAAGGATATCGGGGCGGATAAGCTCTCTCTTTCCAAGGATCGAGGTTGCTTCTTCTATGATGGCACCGGTTTTCTTTAAGTTATCCATATGTCCCGCAACCACCATAAAGGGCGATACCAGACCGAGGGTGAGGATAATAAGGAGCAGAGCGTCCGTTCCGTCCACCTTGCCCTGCATATAGAACAGTCCTGCAAAAGGAAGCAGTGTCAAGAGCTGTGCAGGCAAAAGGGTAAGAGCCAGATTCTGCCATACATTGCAGCGTCTCATCCATTCGATAAAGCAGTCCGCACCTTCTTTGGCCGCAACGATGAATTTCTCATAGGAGGTCTTGGTCTTTCCGAAGGCTTTGATAACTTCAATGCCGTTTATATACTCAACCGCGGTATCGTTAAGAGCCTTGGTCTTGACCATGGTGTTCTTAAAGCTCTCTTCTGAGCCCATAGTCATAAGGCCGAAAAAGAACAGGCCCACGGGAACACTTATAAGTGCTATCAGCGAAAGCTTCCAGTTGATGCTCAGCATGATCACAAAGATGCCCACAGGCACGATTGCATTGGATATAAGCTCCGGAATTATATGTGCAAGGGTTGTCTCTATAGAGTCAACTCTCTCAACGATTATGTTCTTGTAGGATCCCGAAGAATCCTCCAGGACATCTCCAAGGGGCATAAGACTTAACTTCTTTGTAAGCCGTCTCCTGATCTCAGCAAGGACTCCAAAAGTTGCCTTGTGGGACATTGTTGTGGATATGCTGTGAAAGGCCTTGTTTACAAGCCAGCAGCAGGAAATGATCCCGGCCTGAATCAGATAAAAGCCCATGTCCTTTTCCCCGTCGATCAGTGCCCTTACGATCTTTGCCACAAAGAAATAGGGTACAAAGCCTGCCAGCACGCTGATGGTCGCAAAGATCACACTGAAAATGTATGAACTTTTATTCATACCCGCAAACTCCAGCACCCAGCTGAGTGTGGATCTTTTTTTAGTACTACTGTCCATCTTCCATTCTCTCCTCCGATGATTTGTTTTTAAGTTAGCGTTCGCTAACCATTGCCCGTTATAAAACCCCGCCGCAGCGGGGTAAACCCTACACTCCGAAATATTCCTTCCAGGCCGGACTGTAAAAGTTCTCGATGGTTGCCGCAAAGTGCAGTGCCTCCGCTCTTGTGAAGCCATGAATAACGGTCTGAAAAAGAGCTTCGATGCAGGAGGTCACCAAAAGGTGAAACTCTTTAAGATCGATGTCTTTGACCCTGATGCCGCTCTTCCTGATGGCATCCAAGTATCGAAGAGTAACCTTTTCCTCAAGGTGAGCCACATCGTGCTTGAAATTCTCATAGGCGGAACCCTTGGACTTGCAGATGATCAGTTCAAACTCATCAAAGTTATCGTAAATGAGTTCCATGGCTCTGACCAGTTCACCCTTTGTGTTGCTGACATCGGCTTTACCGGATCTTGAAAGGTCGTCAAAGTATTCCGCTTCGATCTCATGATAGAGGTCCATAAGGCGATCCACCGCAGGCTTTACCAGAGATGCAAACATCTCTTCCTTGCTGGGAAAATGCTTGTAAAGACCCGAAGCGCTCATGCCGCAGGCAGCCGCGATACGACGCATTGATGCATCTTCAAAGCCGTAACGCTTAAATTCTCCAAAGGCCGCTTCTACAATTTTCTCATGGTTTTCCGACTTATCTCTTGGCATGTCCTCACCTGTTAAAGCTAATAGGGCAAAAGCAAAAGCGAACGCTGTACGCTAACACAAACATTAGAGTACACCGTTCGCTTACCTTTGTCAACACAAAATTGCATACCGGATCACATTTACTTTGTATATCCCAAAAACTTTTTCAGTTCTTCATTGGGAAGAAGCTCTTTCATGCCCAATCCGAAGGAACTTCCGGGAACTATCTCAAGATAGCGCTTTAAAAACTCCTCGTAGGTATCGGCCTCAAAACACCGGGATGTGATAAAGAAAGTCCTGCTGCCGCCGGCAACACGGTCTCCCGCCGTTACACTTACCTTAAAGTTCCCTGACTTTAATCTGTAAAAAGCATATCTTTCCAGGTTCCATCCGTGGATCTCCACATGCCCGAAAGGAACTTCGTAGGTAGCCACAACGGGATTTGCCAAAAGAGCCGCATTGGCATAATCTCTCTCCACGGCTTCGATGAATCTTTCTGCGGAATCGTACTCACATACATAGAATTCATCGTCATTTCTGTACTTTCTCACAAACTCAAGGTCGCCATCCACTTCCCTTATGTCGTAGGTGCAATACCCTTTGGCGATCTTTTGAGTAAGCCAGTGATATTCTTTTTTCACATTGTTGAAGGCTTGGGAAAGATAGGCTTCTATATCCCGGCCCAGTTTGAACTTTTCCTCGGGATTTGAGTTGATCACCGCATCCTTTGTATATTCACAAAGAAAATCTATGAACTCCTCGGCAGTATTGCCCTGCTCGCATTCCGTAACGATCCTTGAACCGTCGTAGGAACTTCCAACCTGTCCGAATACCATCTGACCGTGATTCGGAACGATCTCCCAGGGTTTAACTTTTTTCATCTTTGTGAGAGTGGCCCAGTAATATTTCTCACGAAGCTTTTCCAGGGCTTTCTCATAGTATACGTTGATATCCGTACCGTATTTGAATCTTGAAAGATCCACGGAAGGCTTTTTGTTAAGTTCTTCCTCGTGCTCTCTTTCCCTTGCGCGTTCTTCTTCCGCAAGAAAAATATCGTCGGAACTTAACGCTCTCCAAAGCCACACACGGTCTGCGCTGTAGCAGGCATATGCCGAAGCATATACAAAGCTTCCGTCGGCATCACCGGGATCTCCGTCCCACCTTCCGGCAGCCAGCTCCCCGTTCTTCATGACAAGAAGACAGTATTGCTCGGTCTTTGGAAGGTCTCCGTCGCTCAGGGCTTTAAATCCGTCAAGCTTAAGAGAGTAGATATCTTCATCCGGAACCCCAAGATTGATCAGATTAAGATCCTCCTGCTCCAGGCAGTTGGACATATCGTAGCGATCCAGGGAATGCCATCTTGAGGCATCGGACAGAGGGAGGGAATCAGCGAATCCACGGTTAAACTTTCCGTTGAGACCCTTCTTGTCATTGTCAGGGCACCAGGATCCCGCCGTAAGATCCCCGTTTTTAAGTTCAAGAAGGCAGAATTCTCCGTAGGCAGGGCGTTTCTTTTCCTTAACATCATGAAATTCGTTAAAAGAAAGCGTAAGGTTCTTATAGTCGCAACAAAGTCTGCCCATTACTTTATCTTACCCTCTTTCAAAAGCCCCAGGAAAATGTCGGCGATCTCCGGATCAAACTGCTTGCCCTTGTTCTTTTCGATCTCTTCGATGATCATTTCCGGAGTCAGTTTCTTTCTGTAGACACGGTTTGAATTCATGGCATCGAAAGAGTCTGCCACGCAGATGATCCTTGCTATCAACGGGATCTCCTCTCCGGCCTTGCCTTCGGGATAGCCCCTGCCGTCATAACGCTCGTGGTGGTACAAAGCACCTTCTTCCACATCCTTAAGGCTCTTAAAGTTTCGTAAGATCTCGCCGCCGCGAACAGTGTGGGACTTGATGATCTCAAACTCTTCGTCGGTAAGCCTGTCGGGCTTTTTGAGGATGCTGTCCGGAACACCGATCTTGCCGCAGTCGTGGAGCAAGGCTATGCAATATACCCTGTCCAGTTCTTCGCCGGAATAGCCCATTTCCTCGGCTATAGCCCTCGTGTATTCCGCAACTCTGTTGGAGTGACCGTTGGTATAAGGGTCCTTGGCATCGATGAATCCGGTAAAGGTCTCTATGGATTGATGTATTATCTCATTGTCCCGTTCGTGGCGGAGCTTGTACTTTTTGATCTGGGCCGAAGTGATGATATATACGGCATGGGATATAAGCCACAGGAACATTCCCACAACCGAGATCCAGAAAAACACATCTCTTGTCAGCAGTCTGTTATAGTGATATTCAAGTTCCAGGACCCAGCCGTCTATCTCTTCTCCGATGGGAGCGTACAGGATCAGACCGGGAACCGTTCCCTGATGAGGCTCTAAGGGAACCTCCATGGCATTCTCGTTGGAACTTGGGATATAATGGATATAATCACCCTGATTCATGCGGATCAGGGTCTCCCCGTCAAAGGTGACCGTATCAAAGGCGAAATCCCCGACATTATAATCCCTCAGATCCGGCACCGTCGCCACATATTCATTGCCCTTAACATTCTGGTGAAATTCCAGGGATCCGTTCCAAGCCGAAAGAAGAAAAACTTCTTTGTCAAAGTGAAGCTTGAAGGTAAAATCGGATATCTCGTCGGAAGTATTGTTCCTTACCGGAAAATCATAAGTATATGCCCGATAGTTATGCTCCGTGATGCCTTCGTTGTTAAGGTCGAAGGCCTTGGTCCAGGTGCTGCCCCGGGGGATGGCATTGACGGTGCAATCGTTATCCGATCCATAATCCTCGGAAAACAGTTTTTCACCCGAAAAAGACTCATAGTGCAGGGTGTTGTTGTACTTGCTGACCCTGAAAAAACTGAGTGCAAAAAGCAAAAATACAACTATAAGCGAAACTGTGAAATTGATCCTTGCCCTGTACTTTTTCTGATCTCTGCCCATAATGCTCCTATTTCCCCGTGATAATGTTTACTTCGGAAATGACTCCCCGAAAGACCGTTATATTATACCACTAAAGCATTACAGAATAATTCTTTTCATGCTGTCAGGCACCAAAAAACTTCCGTCATTATTCCGAATCCGCTCTGAATAGCCTGCTTACCAGGAATGTCAATATTGACACGCCTGCTATCACGGGCAATAAGGGCTTATCATTGAATTCTCCGTTATTAAGAAGTTCCTTCAGAGTATCGCCGTGCCGTTTTTCATCATTCTTGACAGATCCAACCTCAGGAAACTCCTCTTCAAGCTGTTCATATCCGGATATGGCCGAATACTCAAACTGCGCTATTATGGGATAAAGCACCCGCTTCCCCAGCAGGCGGTACAGTATTACCACCGCCGTGGCCTGAAGTTTTTTGGGCTTTAGCACCACATCGGTGTACTGTCTGAATACGGAGGCATGTCGACCCTCATCGGCCGCAAGGGCCTTGAAAGTTTCCCTGTCAGTCTCATTAGTGACTGTTTGGGCAAGAGAAAGGTATGTCTCCACACCGTCCAGTTCACCCTGTTGTGCCTTAAGCAAGGCATTTCTTTGTTCTTCCGTCATTTTCTTTCCCCTTTCTTTTCATCATTGTATCATTACAGGCTCATATTATAAAGAAAAAGCCGCTCTCCGGATCACTTTGGAAAGCGGCTCAATATATGCGTGTTGAGCAACGGTCTTTCGTTGCTTTTTATTTTCTCCCCATGAGGGTCGCAGAGCCCGAAAGAAAAGCATGAGGATGTTCTCCGGAAATACCGCATGACCGCTCATTTCATATACCGACCTACTGTCTTATAAATCTGCTGTCCTTTTGCGGTATTCCTTTTGTGTCTGAAATATAACGCTCTACTGTCATGTGAAGATCATATTTCTCACGTAACGCGGCAAGTTCTTTCATCATCGGTGATGCATGATGCCGGTCTATTGCCTCCTGATCTTCCCAGCTGTCGATCAGAAGCACTGTTTCGGGATCTCCGAGCGGGATAAAATACTCATATTTCAAATTTCCGTCTTCTGCCCGGATCCGCCCGGCAACACCTGTACCTTCCATCTCCTCCGCGAACATTCGGGCATTCCCGCCAACTCCTTTATAATACAGATTCACTGTGATACTCATCTTTTGCACCTCCCATGCTGTAAAGTATTCCGCCTGCCGTTTGTCATCACCCTGGAAGCCAAGGATTAAAAATTGTACTGCATGAAATTTCCGTTATGCTTGAATCCATAGGATTCGTATAGTTTTACACCCATGTCCGATGCTGTGATATAGATCGTTCCGCATCCGTATTCTTTTGCCTCTTTTACCACTCTGTCCAATAACTCTGTAGCGATTCCCAGTCTCCTATAATCCGGATCGGTATACATGCTGGACAAGATACCTAATTTCCCTGAAGGGCATGTGAAATACGGCGGCTTTTCCGCGAAGGACATGCCGCTTGTTCCGACTATCTTATCTCCATCAAATGCCAGCCAGGAAACATAGGTGCCGGCAGCCAGATTTCTTTTATAAAAATCCATAAGCGATGCTTCCAGATTTACATCCTGCGGAACCGTTCTGCCTTCTGATGTGTATTCCTCCGTCAATTGGTCTATTCTCATTTTTGTGATTCTGCTTAATTCATTCTCCGAAAGTTTTTTATAAACAATATCCATTTGGGTTCTTTCCTTTCGTATATTATCCTGAAATATATTCTTACAACCGAAATGCTTTTTCTGCCAAAGCAACCGTCTCTTCTATTGTTCTGTTTTCATCGCGAAGGATTGTAGTAAAGCCTGAATTCAGGAACTCCTCGTATGACTCTTTTGAATTGATCAGTTCGAGCCCTTTACGATAATTCTGCATAGCATATTCCGGATCAGGTTCATCCAAAATCAGCTTATAAAGAAATTGTTTTTCGGGATCCGGCCGTTCAAAAAATCTCCTCACAGAAATCATTGGATCTGCAAGCATTACAAGCGTATGATTCTCAGGTGCTATTCTCTTCAATGTTGCAATACTGATATTTGTGTCAACAAACACCGGCTTCCCTTGATCGCAGATTTC
>JAEEGT010000102.1 GCA_016280465.1 Lachnospiraceae bacterium
GCCAATGCCTGCACCGGCGAGCAGGGACTTTTATACTGTAAGGAAACAGCGGCAGCCGTGGGCGAAGCCATGAAGGTTCCCGAGAACAGTGTGCTGGTGGCTTCCACAGGCGTTATCGGAAAACAGCTTCCCATAGATAAGATCGTTAACGGAACCGCAACCCTGTCCGCAACTCTTGAGGGCGGCATCGAAGCCGGCACGAGAGCAAGTCGCGCCATCATGACCACGGATACGGTCAACAAGGAAGTGGCTGTAACCTTTGAGGTCGGAGGTACGACTGTGACATTGGGCGGCATGTGCAAGGGCTCGGGAATGATCCACCCCAACATGTGTACAATGCTTGGCTTTATCACCACCGACTGTGCAATAGACAAGGCCTTGCTCCAGAAGGCTCTTTCAGACAATGTAACGGATACCTTTAACATGGTTTCGGTAGACGGAGATACATCCACCAATGATACGCTGGTGGTACTTGCAAATGGTCTTGCCGGCAATGAAAAGATCGTATCCGAGGATGCCGATTATGCCAAATTCAAGGAGGCTCTGTACTTTGTTATGGAGACCCTTTCAAAGAAAATGGCCAAGGACGGTGAGGGAGCCACGGCTCTCATGGAGGTTAAGGTAATTAATGCAAAGTCCAGGGAATCCGCAAGAGTCCTGGCAAAATCCGTGGTATGTTCCAGCCTTACCAAGGCAGCTGTCTACGGACATGATGCCAATTGGGGACGTATCCTTTGCGCCTTCGGTTACTCGGGGGAGACCTTTGATCCTGACAAGGTTACTCTTTCTTTTTCGGGCGGCGGTGAAGATATAGTCCTTTTTGAAAACGGAACGGGTACCGACTTTTCCGAGGAAAAAGCAACAAGGATCCTCTCAAATGAGGAAGTGACCATAATCGCTGATTTCCATGCCGGAACGGCAAGTGCCACGGCCTGGGGCTGCGATCTTACTCATGAATACGTTTCGATAAATGCTGATTACAGGAGTTAAAGGGGTGCGACATGGAAAATCGTGAAATGGATGAACTTTTAAAGAAGGCGGAGGTGCTCATCGAAGCTCTTCCCTACATACAGAAATTCAACAGAAAGATCATAGTTGTGAAATACGGCGGTTCTGCCATGACAAACCCGGAGCTTCAGAAGAATGTCATCAAGGACGTAACTCTTTTGAAACTTGTAGGCTTTAAGCCCATCATAGTTCACGGCGGCGGCAAGGAGATAAGCCGCTGGATCGAAAAGACCGGCAAAAAGTCCGAGTTTGTAAATGGCCTCAGAGTTACCGATGCTGAAACCATGGAGATCGCCGAAATGGTACTGGGCAAGGTCAACAAATCCCTGGTATCCATGGTCCAAGAACTGGGAGTCAAGGCTGTGGGCATCAGCGGCAAGGACGGCGGACTCCTTAAATGTGAGAAAAAGTACGCCGACGGCCGTGATATCGGATTTGTGGGCAACGTGGTAAGCGTTGATACAAAGATACTTCTGGATCTCCTTGAAAAGGATTTCCTGCCAATAGTATCCCCCATCGGATTCGATGATAATTTTACTTCTTACAATATCAATGCCGATGATGCGGCTTGTGCCATCGCAAAGGGAGTAAAAGCAGAAAAGCTTGCTTTCCTTACGGATGTGGAAGGGGTGTACAGAAATTACGAAGACAAGTCCACCTTTATTTCCAGACTCGATGTCAGAGAGTCGGAGGAACTTTTAAAGAGCGGTGTTATCGGAGGCGGCATGCTTCCCAAACTTGCGGGCTGTATTTCCGCCATCAATGAAGGCGTGAGCCGTGTGCACATCCTTGACGGACGTATCGCACACTGCCTGCTTTTGGAGATCTTCACCAATGAAGGCATCGGTACCTGCTTTTACGCAGACTGATCTTATTTTGTAACGAAAAAGAACATTCACACGGAAAGGAACGGACATGCAGGAACTTATAGACAAGGCCGAAGGGCTGCTTTTGCATACATACAACAGGTATCCGGTAGTATTCGACCACGGCGACGGAGTATATCTTTACGATACCGACGGAAAGAAATATCTTGATTTCGTGGCGGGTATATCGGTCTTTGCCCTCGGGTACAACAATAAGGAATTTAACGATGCCCTTAAGACCCAGATTGACAAGATAATCCATACTTCAAATTATTACTACAACGTTCCTGCCATCAATGCTGCCGAAAAACTCTTAAGGGTTTCGGAAATGGACCGTGTGTTCTTTTCAAACAGCGGAGCGGAGGCTGTGGAAGGCGCCATTAAGGCTGCAAGGAAGTATGCTTTCTTAAAGGACGGAAAGACCGATCATGAGATAATCGCCATGGAGCATTCTTTCCACGGACGCACTATGGGAGCCCTTTCCGTGACGGGAAATCCCAAATACAGGGAGGCTTTCGAGCCCGGCATCGGCAACATAAAGTTTGCAAAAATGAACGACCTTGACAGCGTCAAAGCACTTGTGAACGACAAGACCTGTGCCGTCATCTTTGAGACCGTCCAGGGCGAGGGCGGGATCTATCCCGCAACGGAAGAGTTCATTAAGGGTGTAAGGAAACTCTGTGATGAAAAGGACATCCTTCTTATCCTTGATGAGATCCAGTGCGGTATGGGTCGTACCGGATATATGTTTGCATGGCAAAAGTACGGTGTGAAGCCCGATATCATGACTGTGGCGAAGGCCCTGGGATGCGGCGTTCCCATCGGAGCTTTTCTTCTTACGGAAAAAGTTGCGAAGGCTTCTCTTGCCGCAGGAGATCACGGTTCAACCTATGGCGGAAACCCTTTGGTATGTGCTGCGGCAGACAAAGTGCTTGAATTATTTGAGCAAAATCATATAATAGAAAATGTTAGGGAAGTGGGAGCATATCTGTACGATAAGCTTGAAAAAACAGCGGCTGAAAACTCCGGGATCCTTGCTCACCGCGGTGTGGGGCTGATCCAGGGCCTTGAATTCAAGGAGCCGGTCGCACCCATAATTAATGCAGCGCTTAAGCACGGTCTTGTGTTGATTAACGCGGGTTCAAATATTATACGCTTTGTTCCGCCTCTTGTTATCGGTAAGCCTGAGGTGGATGAAATGATAAATATTTTGCTTGAGTGCCTGGAGGAAACACAGGTACGTTAGTATGAAATTTCGCAACAGACTTATTGTTGTGGCCCTTTTGATATCCATCATCTTTGGGGTCTTATATATCGGTAACAGACATAATGAACTTTCCGAGGAGTCGGAAACCGGACATGACAACGTTGAAACGGTCACACTCTGGTATTCCGATGACTCCTTTACGGATTTCTTTATTAACGCGGCGGTCGCCTTTCACGAGAAGTATACCGGCATCCGCGTTATTCCTGTGCTTGTGGATTCAAGCGAATATCTGGAGGTTATCAACAGAGCTTCCGTCAAGGGAGATAATTTCCCGGATCTTTTCATCCTTTCCAACGATTCTCTTGAAAAAGCATATCTGGCAGGTCTTGCCAGCGAAGTCACCGACCCCGGAAATGCTCTTTCCGACGGTTATTTTCCCAAGGCTTCTTTGGATGCGGTGACCTATCACAACAGATATGTGGGATATCCCCTTTCTTTTGAGACCAGTGTTCTTCTTTATAACAAAACATATCTTGAAAACTGGGCCGCCAAGATCAATGCCGGCGGAAGTGCTTCCGAAGGTGAGGGCGTAAGTGCCGAGGATATGGATTTCGAAGGCGAAGATATGGAAGTAATCACGCCTGAGGTCAAAGAAGACGAGGAAGAGATAAAGAACGTGACCTATGAGGATTACATTCCTGCCACCGTTGACGATCTTCTTGCTTTTGCAGATGCCTACGAGCCCGAGCCCAATGTGGCTTCCGTCATCAAGTGGGATGTTTCCGATGTGTTCTACAATTATTACTTTGTGGGCAATTATATGATCGTCGGAGGCGATGCCGGTGACGATGCAAAGAATATCAATATCCGTAACAACAGTACCATCGAATGCATGCACGTTTATCAGGACTTAAGCCAGTTCTTTTCCATCGATGCCGAAGATTCCGATGCCGAGGACGTGCTTAAGGACTTTATCGACGGCAAGATGGTATATACCATCGCTACCAGCAATGCCATTGCCGAGATCAACAATGCGAACAAAAAGGCCAAAGAGGAATACAACGAGCAGGTACGGGAAGCTAAGATACATAACAAAGAGATAGCAGAGAATCCCGATGCCGGTGAGGCGGAACTTATCGACATAGACAGCATCGCAAAGCCCATGGAGTACGGATATGCACTTATTCCGGAACTTTCATCGACACTTCGAAGCAGATCCCTTTCCGTCACCGAAGCAGTGGTGGTAAACGGTTATTCCGAGCGCAAGGCTTCAGCCAACAAGGTTGCGGCTTTCCTTGCAAATTCTTATTCCGATCAGCTGTATCAGAGAACCGGCAAGCTGGCTGCTTCACTCAATGCAAACTATACGGATGAGGGACCGGTAACCTTCCAAAAAGAATATGCCCGCTCAATTCCCTTACCTAAGATCGTTGAGACCAGTAACCTCTGGGTTCAGCTTGAGATTACCTTTACCAAGATCTGGCAGGGAGAAGATGCGGATGCATATTTAAAGGCTCTCGACGATCAGATGCGAAGCCAGATAAGCGAGCGATAATATATTGACATACAGCAAAGAGCCGGGTTCGGCTCTTTGTTTTTTATGATCTGATTTTTTTTAAATAGACCCGGCACTTGTAATTTGCCCGGTGACGGGGTACAATCAGAGAGTCAACACAGATCCTCCGGCCGGAGGATTTCATGAAACATTTCTTTTTATCTTTATTTCTTTGCGCTCTTGTTTTATCGGCCGGTTGCGGCAGGGACAGAGCGGTTGTTTATTCCCTTGAATATGCGGATACGGGTTTATCGGGCGGAGCGGAAGTTTCTTTCGGGGATAGTATTTTATCCGAAAAAGGATCGGGCATTACCGGGTTTTCCGGTCCGGGATCGCAGGGATCCGATAGGGATGACTGCGATACGGGTCGGGTGATAGCTGCCCGGAGACTTGTAAACATCAATACGGCTGATGAGGCGGAACTCATGAGCCTTAAGGGTGTGGGAAGAGTAAGAGCCGCGGCCATAATCGAATACAGGGAGAAATGCGGTGAATTTGGAGCCATTGAAGACATAATGAACGTTTCCGGGATCAAGGAGGGAACCTTTGCAAAGATCAGGGACTCCATTACGGTTCATTAAGGGGATAAGGCGGCCCTTTCTTATTCTGGCTGCTGTTGTGGCTCTGGGATGTTTGGTTTACATAAAGTTTTTGCACCGGGACCCGGAAATGCCGGGAATCCCGGGAGAGACCGTAACCTTGGCGGGTAAAGTGAGAGACAAGACTTACGATGAGGAGGGAGGGCTTAAGAGCTTCACGGTGGGTGATGCCCTGTGTTATCCCGGAGACATTTCTTTTGTAAGCGAGCCTGAGATTGGGAGCACCGTATCTTTTTCCGGGACTTTGCGGGAATTCAGAGAGCCCATGAACAAAGGCGGCTTCGATGAGAAATCCTATCGCAGGGTCAGGGGAGAGAACTACCGTGTCATGGTCACGGATGTTTCGGAGATCAAAAGGGCAAAGTTTGGGTCGCCTGACGAGTTATGTAAACTCAGAGCAAAGCTGGCGGTTAAGATCTTAAAGAACTGCCCCCTTGAGTACGGAACGATAAAGACCCTGATACTGGGAGACAAGAGCAGTCTTTCGGATGAACGTAAAGATCTGTATCAAAGGGTGTCATTAAGCCATTTTCTGGTGATATCGGGCTTACATATATCCGCCGGGGCAGGAGTGATGTACAGGTTTTTTCGAAGGCTGTTTTACAGGAAGATTCCCGCCAGTCTGTCTACCTTCGTGCTACTGGTACTCTACGGCCTTATGATAGGTTTTTCCGTGTCCGTGTTTCGGGCAGTGGTAATGTACGGCATAAGGCTCCTTGCGGATCTTGCGGGAGAAAACTATGATACCCTGAGTGCCGCGGGGCTTGCGGCTACCGTTACTCTCGTTAAGAACCCATTGTATATAGCGGACTCTTCTTTTCTCTATTCATACATTGCGGTGATCACAATAGGCTGTTACTACGACTCGGGAGTTGTTACGGGGCTTAAAGGGATTAAAGAGAAACTGAAGGATGGGGTGGAGTTTTCTCTTGTGATGGTTTTCGGCATGTTTCCCATAACCATGTTTTTCTCGGGAACCTATTCTCTGGGGGCCATGGTCCTTAATCTTTTTATCCTCCCCTTCGGTCCCCTCATGCTGTTCGCGGCCTTCGTGGCCTTTCTTTTCAGCGCTTTTGATCTGGGGGCGGCAGCGGCGTTCTTTGACTTTACGGAAGCCTGTCTTATAAGACTTACGGACGCCGTGGCAGGGTTTGCAGGCAGGGCAGGCTTTCTCAGACTTTCCGGCAGGCCTTCGGTGTGGATGGTCTTTCTTTGTTACGGGATCCTGCTCTTGCTCATATATGTATTACGGGAAAAAGGATCTGCTTATGTGAGAGTATTGATTCTTTCGGGAGTTATGAAGCTCCTTTCTTCGGTCTGGTGGTGGAGCCCCTCCCTTTCCATGCTCTATGTGGGTCAGGGAGAGTGCATGGTATTAAGGACCGGCATGAGAAGCGCAGCCGTTGTTGACTGCGGGTCAACCTCCGACAGCGAGGTGTATAAGTACGATCTGCTTCCTTTCTTGTATGTTTCCGGAATAAACCGAATTGACGGGCTCTTTCTTACCCATTCGGATAAGGATCATATTTCGGGAGCGGAGGAAATGCTTGGTGACTTAAGGCTTTCGGGTCTGTCGGTCAAAAGAATGATGATCCCAAATCTGGACATGGGACCGGGGGATAAATTTGAGTCACTCATGGGAGAAGCCCGGACTGAAAAAATCGGTATATATGAGCTTTCGGCAGGAGACAGGGTCGCTCTCGGGGACTGGGAGTTTTTGTGTCTCTGGCCCGTGAAGGGAGAAAATACAGGAAATGCCAATGACGATTCTTTGGTCATGCGGGGAGAGAACGGAAACTTTTCGGTGCTACTTACAGGGGATATCTCGGAGAAAACGGAGTGTAAGCTCTTAAATCTGTACAAAGGGTTAGAAGGCGCAGGTGAAAAGGGACAACTTAAGGCGGACATACTGAAGGTCCCTCATCACGGATCAAAGACGGCCACCTCGGAGGAGTTTCTTTGTGCCGTGCGACCCGTTGCGGCCATTGCCTCCGCCGGGATCAATAACAGGTATCATCATCCTGCCGAAGCCGTAAGAGAAAAACTGGCAGGAGCGGGGGTGGATCTGTACTGCACAAAGGAGCGGGGAGAGACGGATATAGTGCCCGCAGAGGGAAATAATAAACTAATTATAAAATCGTACAAAGGGGAGTGATTTGCTCTTTCTTTGAGGTGGGAACGGTAGTATAATGAGTCTCGCTTGCTTTGATGTACATCCGTGCAGACTGATATGAGAGGTTCTTTTTCATGACCGAAGGTCCCATTACAAAAAAGATCATAGCCTTCGCAATCCCGCTGTTTCTGGGACAACTCCTGCAGCAGCTCTACAATGTTGTGGACTCTGTGGTTGTGGGCAATGTCCTGGGTAAGGAAGCCCTTGCTTCCGTAAGCACCACCGGAAGCCTTATATTCCTGATGGTAGGCTTTATCAACGGTCTTTTCATGGGAAGCGGAGTTATCATCGGCAAGCGCTACGGGGCCCGTGATCTTGAGGGCGTATCCGTGGCGGTCCATACGGGCATTACCTTTGCGGCTATAATGGGAATAGTGCTCACGGTGTGGGGATTTTTCTTCACTCCCGTGCTTCTTACCTGGATGGGCACACCGGCGGATGTTATGCCAAACTCCGTCCTGTATTTTAAGATCTATTTCTTAGGCGGCCTCGGTAATGTTATGTACAGCGCCTGCTGCGGTGTTTTCCAGGCCATGGGAGACTCAAAGCGTCCCCTTCATTACCTGTTCATAAGTACGGTCATAAATACCGTTTTGGATATACTTTTCGTTCGTTTCTTAGGCTTTGGCATCGGCGGAGCGGCAGCAGCCACCATCATCGCCCAGTTTGTGAGCGCAATCCTTGCTTTTGTCAAGCTTACCAAGGTACAGGGTCCCCACAGGCTGTACCTGAGTAAATTAAGGATCGACGGCGAGACCTTAAAGAAAGAACTTAAGATCGGTTTCCCCACAGGCATCCAGAACAGCGTTATCGCCATCGGTAACGTGGTGGTCCAGTCAAACATTAATGCCTTCGGTTCCGTAGCCATGGCGGGCTGCGGCAGTTATTTCAAACTTGAGGGCTTTGTGTTTTTGCCCATAACCTGTATGTCCATGGCCCTTACCACCTTTGTGAGCCAGAATCTGGGAGCGGGAGAGTACGACCGGGTTAAAAAGGGTTCGGCCAGCGGCATTGCCATCAGTGTTCTTTGTGCCGAACTTATCGGTGTTATCGAGTTTAACTTCAGTCCCATCTTTCTTCGTATGTTTTCAAGCGAAGCGGATGTTATTGCCGTAGGTGTGGCACAGTCAAGGACCGAGAGCCTCTTTTACTGCCTTCTTGCCCTTAATCACTGCCTGGCGGGAATCTTACGCGGTGCCGGCAAGACCAAGATACCCATGACCGTAATGCTTTCAAGCTGGTGCTTATTGCGTATCACCTATATAACGGTGATCGTACATTTCATCCCGGTGGTAAATGTTATCTTCTGGGCTTATCCCTTGACCTGGACAGTAAGCGCCATTGCCTTTGTGATCTACTACTTCAAGGCGGACTGGATCCATAATTTTGCAAAAGAAAACGCATTGTGATTTTGTTTCGGCGTTTTTTATGATATACTCTTTCGCAGAGAACATGGGGTTCTTTTGCGGAGGGGTATATTTTTATGTCTGATTACAAAGAGAGCAAGGACAATCCGCTCCATAAGGAGTTCGGGGTCCTTAAGAACACGGGGTATATCTTAAAGAAAATGGCTCAGTATCAGCCGTCGGCTATCTTTCTGTCGGTCCTGGGTCTGGTCTGTAATTCAGTTTTCTCTTATTTCTGGGGAATATTCGGAAAATATGTTATCGATATCATACAGTCCGGTGAGGGTGCGGATGCCGAAACAAGGCTTATGTATCTGATCCTTGCTGCGGGCAGCGTTGCGGCGGTATTGACCTTCGGAGGTTATTATTCCGGCATGAAGGTCTGGTATCGTCTTATTGCAGTGCGCATGAACATGATCACCGAGCGTATTGCCAAGGTCCTTGACCTTAAGTATGAGTTTCTGGAAAAGCCGGATGTCCTTGATGTGGCGGAGAGAGCCAGTCAGGCCACCAACGACAACCAGAACGGTGTCGAAGGTATGATGCACATCATGTACGATCTTGGGCAGAACGGTCTTACCGTCATCGTAACCTTTGTGGCGGTAACGGTCTTAGATCCGAGACTCATCATCGCCATGGTGGTGCTGACGGCACTTCAGTATGCATATTTCAGGCATATAATCAAGATCGACAAAGAACGGGTCTGGGACAAGCTTTCGGGCTCATGGCGAAGCCGCCACTATATGGAAAGGATCACCCAGGACTTTGACTTCGGCAAGGACATAAGACTCTTTGGCCTGAGCGGCTTTCTGACAGACAAGTTTAACGATGTTTATTCCGAATTTGTGGCGAAGAACGACCTTCATCATAAGTTCTGGTTAAGATACAATTTCGTTACCGCGGCGGGAGGCACCATATTAAAGGGTCTTATCTATGTGGTGCTTTATGTTGCCGTATTTCAAAAGAACATGTCGGTGGGAAACTTTACCATGTTCCTGGCCTTTGCCCTTGCTTTTGCCGGAGCCCTCATCAATTTCCTTCAAAGGTTCGGCGATTACAGGAGAGCTTCCCTTCAGACCGATGATTTCCGTTCTTTTACGGAACTTGAACTGGATGATGATGAAAAAGAAACCGTTCCCGTGCCGGATACGGATCATTATGAAATAGAATTTAAGAATGTAAGCTACAGATACTTAAAGGCGGACAGAGATGCGCTTTCGGGTCTTGATCTTAAGATCCGCCCGGGCGAAAAACTTGCTGTGGTGGGACTTAACGGAGCCGGCAAGACCACCATGATAAAACTGCTGCTTAGACTCTACGATCCCACAGAGGGTCTTATAACCCTGAACGGCACTGACATACGAAAGTTTAAGAGGGAAGAATATTACAGACTCTTTGCTCCCGTATTTCAGGATGTGGAGATCTTTGCTTTTCTCATGTCTGAGAATATAGCCATGCAGAGCCGTGAAGAGCTTGATGCGGACAGGGTTTTGCTTGCTGCAAATGAGGCAGGCCTTGAAGAAAAGATCAGGAGTCTCACAAAGGGTATCGACACGCCCCTTACCAAGATTGTTGAGGATGACGGCGTGGACCTTTCGGGAGGCGAAAAGCAAAAGCTCGCTCTTGCCAAGGCTCTTTACAAGGGTGCCAGGATCGTGGTGCTGGATGAGCCCACGGCAGCTCTTGATGCCCTTGCCGAGCAGACCCTGTATGAGCGATTTGATGAGATGATCGGAGACAAGTCAGCCGTATATATCTCTCACAGACTGGCTTCCACCAGATTCTGCGATCATATTGCCATGTTCGAAGAGGGGCGTATGGTGGAATACGGTACCCATGAGGAATTAATGGAGAAGAAGGGCAAATATGCGGAAATGTTCGCCGTTCAGGCCCAGTACTACAAAGAGCAGCAGGGTAACGAAGAAAGCGGGGTGACTGTCAATGCATAAGATCGCTTCCGTTATCAAAGTTTTATTTAGGACCACCGCAAAGAAATATCCCATGTTCTTTGTGCTGAAGATATTAAGGATGATCGTTACCACGGTCATGCCCTTTATAGCTCTGTTCGTCTCACCTCTCATTGTTGATGAGATCGTGGGCGAAAGAAACCTGCAAAGACTCATTGTACTTACCGTGATACTGGTGGGGGGAGAAGCACTCTGCCAGATCTTAAACGACATGCTGACCAATTTTATCAACAGGTACAGCACACGCCTTGACAATCTTTTCAGCCTGGAGATCGGAAAGCACGTTATGGAGCTGGATTTTCAGCTGACTGAGGACAAAGAAGCTCTTGAGCAGATAGAAAAGGCACGTACCGGCATGGAATGGTATTCCGGCGGTGTTCACGGTATTTCTGATCAATTTTTTAACTTTATCGGAAATCTGTTAAAGGCCGTGGGATATATCACGGTGATAGTACTGAATGCGCCGTTGATCCTGCTTGCCATTGTAGTGTATGCCGCGGTGAATGCCATGTTTGTGGGCAAGCTCAATAAGATAAGCATCGAGGCCTTTGGAAAGCTATCCAAGGTCAACAGGCTTTTTGGGTATTTCGGCTGGAACATAGTGGACCCCAGATACGGTAAGGATATAAGACTCTACGGAGCCCAGTCCATGATGGTGAATGCCTGGAAAGAGAACACCAGAAAAAGCAACGATCATTGGAAGTGGCAGGGAGATTCGGGCCTTAAATACGAGGTTTCCGGCGCTCTCCTCGGCCTTGCCAGAAGTATCTTTGCCTACACATATTCGGCAATCCTTGCGATCCGAAAACTCATAAGTATCGGAACATTTACCCAGCTTATTTCCGCCGAAGTGGGACTTAACGGTGCCATCGGAGGCATGATAAACAGCGTTACCGAGCTTGTTAAACGGTGCAACTATGCCTATGAGTATGTTATTTTCATGGATTATCCCGAGGCTCTTTCCAAGGGTACAAGGTCCGTTGAAAAGAAACCCCACGAGATAGAGTTTAAGCATGTATCTTTCTCTTATCCAAAGACCGACAGGAAAGTCCTTGATGATGTAAACATTAAGATCACACCTGGAGAGCACTTGTCCATCGTGGGACTTAACGGTGCGGGCAAGACCACCTTCATTAAGCTCCTTTGCAGGCTCTACGACCCCACGGAGGGTGAGATCCTAATGGACGGCGTGAATATCAAGGAGTACGATTACGGGCAGTATATGGAGCAGTTTGCCCCTGTATTCCAGGACTTCAAACTCTTTGCTTTTTCCATCGCTGAGAACATTGCCTTTGAGAAAAAGAACGCGGATATCAAAGGTATCACCGACAGAGTGGGACTTCACGATTTTGTGGAGAAACTCGAAAAGGGTACGGATACAAATATCTTCAAGTTCTTTGACGAAGAAGGGGTTGAACCCTCCGGCGGTGAACAGCAGAAGATCGCCATAGCCAGGGCCCTTTACAAGGATTCACCTGTGGTGATCCTGGATGAGCCCACCGCCGCCCTTGACCCAATTGCGGAATATGATATATACAAACAGTTTAATTCACTGGTAGGCGGAAAGTCCGCATTTTATATTTCCCACAGACTCTCAAGCTGTCAGTTCTGCGATCACATCGCAGTGTTCTCGGAGGGACATATAGCGGAGTACGGCACCCATGGGGAACTGTCAAATATACCAGACGGCATATATGCCGAGATGTTTGAGGCCCAGGCCCAGTATTACAGGGATTAGCGGTGGCTGTCCTGAGCCGAGATTTTCTTTTTTAAGTGTAATCCGTTTTTTTGGAGGAAGAGTTTATGAACGGGATCCAAAAGTTTATTATCGGAAAGCCCCTTGATACGGGGGCCGTAGTAAAGAATATTGACGCAACGGTATTTTCCGGCGGAAACATCGGTGAGCTTTACGTGGAGCCGGATAAAAAGACCATAACGTATAAAATGTCCGAGGAGACTGTTGTTTACGGTCTTGGAGAGACCCTTCGGGGCATCAATAAAAGAGGCTGGCTTTATGTCAGCAACAATTCCGACGAACCCCACCACGAGGAAGGAAAGCACTCTCTTTATGCTTCCCAGAATTTTCTTCTTGTGGACAACGGCGACGGTGCCTGTTTCGGACTGTATATCGATCATCCGGGCGAGGTTAGATTCGACATAGGCTATACAAAGAGCGATGTCCTGACCGTTTCCGCGGAGGACTTTGACTTTTCCTTGTACCGTATCGATGGCGAAACTCCCCTTGAGATCGTAAAGAACTTCAGGACTCTGGTGGGTAAGAGCTACGAGGCTCCCCTATGGGCTTACGGTTACGGTCAGAGCCGCTGGGGCTACAAGGATGCTTCAGATATAAGGGACGTAAGGGACAACTATCGTAAACTTGGGATCCCTCTCGATATGATCTACATGGATATCGACTACATGCAGGATTTTAAGGATTTTACCGTGAATCCCGAAAGATTTCCGGATTTTGAAGCTTTTGTGCGGGAAATGAAGGAAGATGGCATCCGTCTTATTCCCATCATCGATGCGGGAGTAAAAATAGAAAAGGGCTACGATGTTTACGAGGAGGGCATAAAGAACGATTTCTTCTGCAAAAAGGAAGACGGTACTCCCCTTGTGGCTGCGGTATGGCCCGGCAAGGTTCATTTTCCGGATTTCCTTAATCCCGCCGCAAGGAAATGGTTCGGAGACAAGTACAAGGTCCTTACGGATATGGGTATCGAGGGCTTCTGGAACGATATGAACGAGCCCGCCATCTTCTATACGGAAGACCATCTTAAAGAGGTGTTCGGGGAGCTTGATAACCTTAAGGACAAAGAACTTGATATCTGGGGCTTTTTCGGCTTTAAGGGACTTCTTAATTCCATAGACAACAATCCCGAGGATTACAGACGGTTCTTCCACGAGTTTAACGGGGTGAAGGTCCGTCATGACAAGGTCCACAATCTTTACGGATTTTACATGACCAGGGCTGCGGGAGAAGCCTTTGAGAGAAACAATCCGGATAAAAAGATCCTGCTTTTCTCAAGAGCCTCCTTTATGGGCATGCACAGATACGGCGGAGTCTGGACGGGAGACAATATGTCATGGTGGAGCCATTTGCTCTTAAACATTAAGCAGATGCCCTCTTTAAACATGACCGGATTTATCTTTTCAGGCGCCGATACCGGCGGTTTCGGCTGTGACACTACCGAGGACCTGATGATGAGGTGGCTTGAATTCAGCATCTTTACACCGCTTTTCAGGAATCATTCCGCTCTCGGTACAAGAGAACAGGAACTGTACCGTTTCGGTCATGCCGAAGATTTTAAGAACATCATCGAATTAAGGTATGCCCTGATCCCCTATATTTACGGGGAGTGCACAAAGGCCATCGAGGAAAACGGCATGTATTTTAAGCCGTTGTCCTTTGAATACCGTTACGATGAGCGGGCTAGGGAGATCGAGGATCAGCTCCTTGCGGGAGACAGTATCATGATCGCGCCCGTTTACGAACAGAACAAAACAGGCAGGTACGTATACCTGCCTGAGGATATGAAACTTGTAAGATTCAGAAGTTTCAGCGATTATGATACGGAAGTACTTACAAAGGGTGACCATTACATCAAAGCGCCTCTTAATGAGGTGCTTGTATTTGTAAGGAAGGGAAAGAAACTGACTCTCACCGAGCCTGCTTCCTGCGTTGACAAACTGGATGTAAATAAAGTAGCATCCGTTATCGAATTTTAAACGGGATCATCCTTTGATATTTTTGATCGCTTTCCTTAAGGCAGGGCCTATAAGGAGAGCGATTATTATTTTCACGATATCTGCGGGGATGAAGGGGATGACTCCCGCAAAAAGTGCAGCCTTAAAGCCCATGCCGGTGACGTGGGCAAGCCATACGGTACCGAATGCATAGCAGACTGCGGTACCGAGCACCATGCCCACAGCATGCATGTAGATCTTTGAAGTGAATTTGTCAATGAAGAGTCCCGCAATGAGGGAAACAAAAAGATATCCGAAGATATAGCCGCCGGTGGGTCCGAAGAGCTTTGCGGGGCCGCCGGAGAATCCGGAAAATACAGGTACTCCCACGAGACCTATAAGTATGTACAAAGCAACCGAAGCGGTTCCCCACTTGAATCCGCAGGCATAGACTGCAATGTAGATGGCAAGGATCGACAGGGAAACGGGTACGGGGCTTATGGGGATCGCGATAACAAAGGGGCTCAGCACGCAGATAATGGCTGCGGCAAGGGCGGTAAATAAAAGTGTGGTAAGACTGTTCTTTTTCATGGTTTACAATTATCCTCTCTTGGTTTACAATCAACATCGGCGAGTTTACACCGCCTTAATGAACAAATCAACAGGAAAACCCAAAAGGTTTACAATCGGAGATAAAATGGCAACCAGAGACGAAATATTGAAACTTCTTGAAAAGAAAGAAAACGGCTTTGTATCCGGGGAAGAGATGGCAAAGGAGCTCTATCTTACAAGGGCTTCCGTCTGGAAGGGAATAAAGGCTTTGCAAAAGTCCGGCTACCCTATCGAAGCCGTCACAAACAGGGGCTACAGACTGGTGCGAAAGACACCTCTTTTGCGGGAGTCGGAACTTAAAAAATTGATAACGGCAGACCGGAAATTCGATCTTGTGATCTATGACGAGATCGGTTCCACCAACGACGAAGCATTGGAATATGCAAAGAAAAACCCCGGCAGGGAGGCCATATTCATAGCAAATCGGCAGACAAAGGGCCGTGGCAGGCGGGGAAGAGAGTTCTTTTCGCCCGGAGATACGGGGCTTTACATGAGTTTTCTTCTTTATCCCAAGGTTACCTTTGCGGAGGCCTCAACCTACACCTGTATGACTGCGGTGGCTCTTTGCGAGGCCATATCGGAGGCTCTTTCCGTGGAGGCAAAGATAAAGTGGGTCAACGACATTTTCTTTGATGATAAGAAGGTGGCGGGGATCCTTACGGAGGGGATCGCTTCGGTGGAGGACAATTGTCTTTCTCATGTGGTCATCGGTGCGGGAATAAACATCTACAGCCCCTACGGAGGCTTCCCGGGGAAACTTAAAGATATAGCCGGTTTCCTTCTTAAAGAATCCGCCGATGAGGGCGTCAGGGAGAGACTTTGTGCCGCCTTCGTAAACCGCATTTTTTACTGGTTATCAAAGCCTTCACTTTCTTTTGCGAGAGAATACAAAGAAAGATCCCTCCTTACGGGGAAATATGTGAGGGTTGAAAGCTTCACGGGAGAAAAAGCAAAATACGCCCTGGTCACAGGCATAGACGATGAACTAAGGCTTCTTGTGCGCTACGAGGACGGGCATGAAGCGGCTCTTTCAAACGGTGAAGTCAGCGTCAAAAAATATTAAGAGAAATTACCTTGAATTGAGGTCTCAACGTGATAAAATTATTTTATTGCGAAACCGAGGCTTTTCGGGGTGTGAGAATATATGGGCGTTACCGCTAATTCCATTAAAAACAGGGACTTTAAGCATACTTACCTGCTCTACGGCGAGGAGGCCTATTTGAGGCGCTTTTATAAAAACAGCCTCAAGGCTTCACTTGTCAACGAAGGCGATAATCTGAACTTTTCCTATTTTGAGGGTAAGGGCACAGATCCCGAAGAGGTCACATCCCTCCTTACCACCATGCCCTTCCTTGCGGAGCACAGGGTGGTGATAGTGGAAAATTCCGGATGGCTCGCAGCTTCCGGCAAAGGTTCTTCTGACGGTGAGGATCCGGACACCGAGGGAGAAAGCATGGATTCGGGCCGCTTTGCAACACTGACCGAGACCCTTAAAAACCTGGGTGACGACGTGGTATTCATCCTGGTGGAAGAAAAGATCGACAAGCGCTCCAAACTTTACAAGACCCTTACATCCACGGGAATAGTGGAAGAATTTACAAAACAGACTGAGGACAGCTTGGTCCGGTGGCTTATTAACGGCGCAAGGGCCTTTAACAAAGAGATATCTCCGGGAGTGGCAAATTACCTTATAGAAGAGGCGGGCACGGACATGATGCTCCTTGAAGGGGAGATATCAAAGCTGGTGGCCTACTGCCTTGACCGGGATAAGATAACCGTCAAGGATATCGATACGGTGTGCACCCACCAGATAAACAACAAGATCTTTGACATGGTGACTGCCATTTCCTTCGGAAGACAGAAGGAAGCCCTGAAGCTCTACGACGATCTTCTGACTTTGAGGGAATCCCCCTTTCATATACTGGCTCTTTTGACAAATCAATATTCCCGGATGCTTGCCGTAAAGGACGGGCTTTCACGGGGTGAGAGTGCTGTTACCCTTGCGGGCAAGCTTGACATGAGGGACTGGATGGTAAAGAAGCTTGCGGAACCTGCAAGGCGATTGTCTATGGAGGATATCGAAGCGGGTCTTGAGGGCTGCGCTTCAACGGATGCAGCCATAAAGAGCGGTGAAGTGACGGACAGACTGGGAGTTGAGCTTTTGCTGGTGGAGCTTTCTTTAAATGCAAAAGTAACTGCTAGTACATATTGACACTGATTTTTTTACACCTTAAAATGAGGCAAAATACGAGCTTATAGACGGGTTTGTGTTGTATTAAATCTATAAAAAGCTATTATTTTGCATGATTTTTGAGTACAACTAACAAGCGGCGTACCAGTCGGTTTGCAAAAGTAACTGAGACCCCACTTAGCGGCGGATATGGAGCCTTTGTTTGATCTGATTTTTTGGTACTTAGTGCTTGATTAGTTTCGGACTCAGAATAACCTCATCAGGTGGAATGGGTGACAGGTTAAGTGCGGATAATAGCTTTTTTTCATCCGCAGAATCCATTAAATTAAAAGGTGTTCTTCCATCAAGATTATCACGTATGACGCTGTTGATATGGCAACAAATAAGCCGGGTATCTTCAACATTAAGCTTATTCAGACTGATTCCTTTTGGAAGTATTCTTCTTATCAGTCTGTGATTGTTTTCAACATGAGGCTTTTGCCATGAGGCTTGGGGATCACAGAAGAATACGTGAGTACGAATCAATCCGGGACGAGTGTGTTCCAATGCGTTTGGGTTTTTGAATTCAACACCATTGTCGGTCAGTATTACACCAAAGAGTCTTTTGAATAGTGCTGTGCCGAGCAAGTTGCA
>JAEEGT010000103.1 GCA_016280465.1 Lachnospiraceae bacterium
CAGCAAGGAAGCAATCGATACCGTTCCCACCCTTAAGCTTTCCGACATTTCCAGGGAAGCAAAATACGTGGACTATACCGTCGGAGAGACCTCGGGAGTTAAAGAGATAATCTCTGAGATCGATTCAAACGGCATCGCATACATAACTCTTTCTTTTGACGCAAGCGATCTGCCCGGGGAACTGGTGGAAGGCTTTTCCTTCTTAAGAAGTGTCCTCGGATATGTGGATACAAAGGATCATTCCTACGGTGATCTTATCAACGAGATCAACATAAAGACCGGCGGGATATCCGCGAACGGAAGTATATACACCAATGCCGATGATGCGGACAGATTCGGCATAAGCTTTGAGATCATTTTCAAGGTCCTGTATGACAGGATACCCGATGCTTTTGCCCTCATCAAAGAAGTACTGTTTACTTCGGCTCTTAACGATAAAAAGCGTATTAAGGAGATCCTTGAACAGGCGCGCCTGCGCACGCAAGGGTACATGATGCAAAGCGGCCACGCCGTAGCTCTGGGACGCACCAATTCCTATGTTACAGACAGCGGAAGGATCAAGGAACTGCTGTCGGGTCTTGACTGGTACAGAAGCGTTGAAAGGATCTTGGGGGATTACGGCAAAGAGTTTAAGATACTCTCCGAGGGCATGAAGAAGGCCCTTGACTATGTGCTTACCAAAGACAGGCTTGAGATCTCGGTGGGTGCGGACAAAGAGGGCATTGCCAAAGTCAATGAAAGTTTTGCAAAGTTTGTAAAGGATCTTCCGGAAACATCCCTTAAGGGAGAGAAACTCGTGGTAAAAGCAAAGGACAGGGGCGAAGGACTTACATTTGCTTCTTCCGTTCAGTACGTGGGCATGGCCGGAAACTTTAAGAAGGCAGGACTTCCCTTTACGGGAGCACTCCTTGCCATGAAGAGCATTCTCGGCAACGATTATCTCTGGACCGGTGTGCGACTTAAGGGAGGGGCCTACGGTGTTATGTGCGGATTCGGCCGTACGGGATTTTCCTACTTTGTTTCCTACAGGGATCCGGGTCTTTTACAGACAGTGGAAGTTTATAAGGGAGCGGCGGATTACATCCGTAATCTTCCGGATGATAAGGACTTTACCGACAGATACATCATCACTGCGGTGGCGGACCTTGATGCACCCCTTACTCCTTCCATGAAAGCCGCTGTTGCATATGGCGAGTATAAATCCGAAGTAACCAAAGAAAGCATGCAGAAAACCCGGGACCAGCTGCTTTCAACGGACGCTTCGGAGATACGCAGCCTTGCAAGATATATCGATGCAGTTATCGAAAACCCCGCTTACTGTACCGTGGGCGGGACCAACAAGATCAAAGAAGAGGGAGACCTTTTCAAGGAAATAGTACCCCTGTACAAGGGATGATATTTCGGGAGGGATTAACTATGAAAAAGAAAACTTTAGTATGCTTAGTGTTAGCCGCAGTACTTTCACTTACTGCCTGCGGCGGGGGCTCAAACAAGAGCGCTTCCTATGACAGAGCCAGTGCATCGTCTGCAGTAGCTTCCTACTATACGGACAGCGACTATGTGTCGGAAGCAAGCTATGAAGAAGCGGGCATGGTCCTTGACAACGGAGATTACAAAGAGACTCCCAGCTCCAAATCGGAATCCACCAAGGTTCAGGATACCTCAAGAAAGAGGATCGTTACTTACAATCTGGAGGTGGAGACGGAAAATTTCGATGACCTTCTTGCAGCCCTTGACGAGCGTGTTGCTTTTTACGGCGGATACTTTGAAAGTGTCGAGACCTATAACGGAAGCAAATATAACGGTCGAAGCTACAACAGATATTCCCGCATTACCGTCAGGGTTCCTTCACAGAATGCGGAGATGTTCGTAAACTTTGTGGGTGATTCCGCAAACATCACCAACAAGAATCTTTCTTCTCAGGATGTTACCCTTGCTTATGTAGACACCCAGAGCAGAAAAGAAACCTATCAGACTGAGATGGAAAGGCTCCTTGCCCTTCTTGACAAGGCCGAATCCATCGAGGATATCCTTACCATCGAGGAGCGTCTTTCCGAAGTAAGATACCAGCTTGAGAATATGGAGTCACAGCTCAGGACTTACGATAATCTCATCGACTATACCGCAGTTTACCTCTATGTCAACGAAGTGAAGCAGTATACCGAGCCCGAGATCGTACCCGAGACCTACGGACAGAGGATCGCAGCTGCCTTTAAGGATGGCTGGAGAGGCTTTAAGGAGTGGATCGAGGATCTTTCCGTTGATTTCGTGGGATCCCTTCCCGCATGGATATTCCTTGCCATCGTTGTGACAGCAGGCGTATTCATTGTAAAGGGCATCATCAAGAGCAAAAGAAAGAAGGCCATAAGAAAGGCCGAGGCTATCCTTAACGCACAGAAGAGCGCCGAAAACAACACAAATAACGGTACGGATAATGGACAGTAAATTCAAGGCAGGGTTTGTTTCCATAGTGGGACGGCCCAACGTGGGTAAATCCACTCTTATGAACAGAATAGTGGGGCAGAAGATAGCCATCACATCCAACAAGCCCCAGACCACAAGAAACAAGATAACCGCAGTGTATACCGACGAGGAAGGCCAGATAGTCTTCCTCGATACACCGGGGCTTCACAAGGCAAAGAACAAGCTTGGGGGCTATATGATGAATGCGGCGGATTCGGCTCTTAAGGACGCCGACGTGCTCCTTTACATGCTGGAAGCCAATGCCAAATTCGGATCCCAGGACGAAGAAGTCCTTGAGAAGCTTTCAACCCTTAAGATGCCAAAGATCTTAGTCATCAACAAGATCGATGCGGTGACGGGGGAGGCCCTTATGGCAGTAACAAAGGAACTTACCGCCAAATGCGATTTCGACGAAACCGTTCCTGTCAGCGCCATGGAAGGCACCAATGTGGATGAGCTCATAAAGGTCATAAAGCAGTATCTTCCCTACGGAGAGCCTTTCTTTGACGAGGATACGGTAACGGACCAGCCCGTAAGGCAGATCGCTGCGGAGATGATCCGTGAAAAGGCTCTTCATGCCCTTAACGAAGAGATCCCCCACGGTATAGCGGTGGTAATGGAAAAAATGGATTTTTCCGGCAAGACCGTACATATCGAAGCCACCATTATCTGTGAGAAAGAATCACATAAGGGCATAATCATCGGCAAGGGCGGTGCAATGCTTAAAAAGATCGGCACCAATGCCAGATTTGAGATAGAGAAGATGCTGGAGCGTCAGGTAAACCTTAAACTCTTTGTGAAAGTCAAGGACAGATGGCGCGATTCAGATTTTCTTCTTAAAAACTTCGGATATAATAACGGAGATTTTAAACTCTAAGGGGAAATATAAGTGCAGGAATTCTTAAAGGTCACAGGACTTGTGATCGGAGTATTCCCTCAGGGAGAGTACGACAGGAGAATAGTGCTGCTTACAAGAGAGCAGGGCAAATTAACGGCTTTCGTCAAAGGCGCCAGACGCCAGGGAAGCCGTTTTTGTGCTGCAACGGACATGTTTGCTTTCGGCTCCTTCGATCTTTATGTGGGAAGAAACTCTTACACGGTCCAGGATGTTAAGATAACCAACTACTTTGAAAACTTAAGGACCGACATAGAAAGCGCCTATTATGCCATGTATTTTGCGGAACTGGCGGATTATTACGGAGTCGAGGGCGGTGACGATGCCCTGCTTTTGCTCCTTTTGTATCGTGCTCTTCAGGGACTTAAGAGCGAGCGCCTTTCAAATCCCTTTGTAAGATATGTGTATGAGATCAAGCTTTTTTACGTGGAAGGTGAGATAATCCCCATAGACAGGGCGGGAGAGTTTCCCGATGCGACTTACGCCGCAGTCGACTATATAGGTTCTGCCTCTATTGAGAAACTCTATAACTTCACGGTTTCCGATGCGGTGATGGAGGACCTTAAGACCATCGGAAACTACGAAAGAAAGCACCTGATAGACAGACGGCTTAAAAGTCTTGAGATCCTTGAGCCGTTGCTCTGAAACTTAAGGAAGTTTTTTGATATGGGTTTCTCCGAAGAAAACGGAGAAGCCCATTTTGATTTTTGTTGTTGAAAAGGAAAATAATTACGGATATAATGTACTTTATTGTAGATCAGATTATCCGAAAAGAGGAAAGACAATGGAAAAATCAATGGAAAAGATCGTTGCCCTTGCCAAAGCAAGAGGCTTTGTTTATCCCGGCTCCGAAATCTACGGCGGCCTGGCAAACACCTGGGATTACGGTAACCTCGGTGTTGAACTCAAGAATAACGTAAAGAAAGCCTGGTGGCAGAAGTTCGTGCAGGAGAACCCTTACAACGTGGGTGTTGACTGCGCGATCCTCATGAATCCCCAGACCTGGGTGGCTTCCGGACACCTTGGAAGCTTCTCCGATCCTTTGATGGATTGTAAGGAATGTCACGAAAGATTCCGTGCCGACAAGATCATCGAAGATTATGCGGCAGAAAAGGGTATTGAACTTAAGTCCTCCGTAGACGGCTGGTCCCACGAGGAAATGGAAAAGTTCATCGAGGACAACAAGGTTCCCTGCCCCTCCTGCGGAAAGCACAACTTCACCAGCATCAGAGAATTCAACCTTATGTTCAAGACCTTCCAGGGTGTTACCGAGGATGCAAAGAACGTGGTATATCTTCGTCCCGAGACCGCTCAGGGTATCTTTGTAAACTTTAAGAATGTACAGCGTACCTCCCGTAAGAAGGTTCCCTTCGGTATCTGCCAGATCGGTAAGTCCTTCCGTAACGAGATCACTCCCGGTAACTTTACCTTCCGTACCAGAGAATTCGAGCAGATGGAGCTTGAGTTCTTCTGCGAGCCCGGCACCGACCTCGAGTGGTTCCAGTACTGGCGCGC
>JAEEGT010000104.1 GCA_016280465.1 Lachnospiraceae bacterium
ACATCACCCCCACGTGCCCATGAACTATGAGACCGTGGGCGGCAAGATGATCTTCTACTCTCTCGGAAACTTTATTTTTGATACCCCCTACCAGAGGGCACAGTATAATACGGAGCTGGGGCTTCTTGTGCGGCTTGATTTTACAAGGGATTCTTTTTCTTTTACCCCCATGGGCATTAAGATTGACAGAGACACCGAGCGCGTTGTAAGCGCGGATATTCCGAGGATATTCACCGATGTTCCGGGGGAAGAATACAGGTTATTGGCTCCCCTTTCCGCCAAGGCCTTCATTGCCGCCACCAAGCGTCAGCAGATCTTCATGAAGAACATGTCTCCCGATTCCACCGAGGAAGAATGGGCGGAGCACTTTGCAAATCCCATGCGCAGCGGCCGGGTTCCCGGGGAGGGACTGGATTTCTTTATCGTGTGTCCCCTGGCCAAAGAAGCTGAAAAGAACGAGTGGAAAAAAAGCAGACTTGAAGCTGTGAAGGAATATATCCTTGAACAGATGTAGATATGATCGTGTATAAAGTAACGCAGGTCCCGGTTTGGAACCTGCGTTGTTTTTTGATGTATTACAGAAGGGGAATTCCTGCCTCTTCCAAAGCCTTAACGGTCTCAGGGGGCCAGATGGAACTCTGAACTTCACCGATATGGGCCTTACGAAGAAGGAACATACAAAGTCGCGACTGTCCGATACCGCCGCCGATGGTGTAGGGAAGCTTGTCCTCAAGAATGGCCTTCTGGAAAGGAAGCTCCGCACGGTCCATGCAACCGGATTTTTCAAGCTGGTACTTAAGAGATGCCGCATCGACCCTGATACCCATGGAGCTTAATTCAAGAGCGATATCAAGCACGGGATAGTAAACCAGGATGTCGGCATTTAACTGCCAGTCATCGTAGTCGGGAGCCCGTCCGTCATGACGCTCGCCGTTTTCAAGGGTATCACCGATCTTCATGATGCAAACGGCGCCCTTGGCCTTGGTGATGAAGTACTCTCTCTCCTTGGGAGTATTGTCCGGGAACATCTCCAAAAGTTCCTCGGATGTGATAAAGAATATGTCGTGAGGAAGGATCTCCTCGATGTAATCATACTCAATGGCAAGATATTTCTCGGTCTTGCGAACTGCCTTGTAAACCTCTTTAACCACGTTCTTAAGGGTATCAAGGTTTCTTTCTTCCTTGGTGATGATCTTCTCCCAATCCCACTGATCCACGAAGATGGAGTGGATATTGTCCGTGTCCTCGTCTCTGCGGATGGCGTTCATGTCGGTGTAAAGGCCTTCACCGGGAGCAAAGCCGTATCTGTGGAGTGCGTATCTCTTCCACTTTGCAAGGGACTGCACAACTTCGGCGGTGTACTCGTTCTGCTCTTTTATGCCAAAAGAAACAGGACGTTCAACACCGTTCAGGTTATCGTTGAGTCCGTGAGTGGGATCCACGAAAAGCGGTGCGGATACACGAAGGAGATTAAGTCTCTCTGATAAGATGGGCTGAAAAGCATCCTTGACCGTTTTTATGGCCACCTGTGTATCATGCAGGTTAAGTTCAGGTTTGTATCCCTTGGGGATATAGGTTTTCTCCATAAAAATCCTCCGATATTGCAAGGTATTACTCTGCAACATGCAAAACAAACGAATATCAACTTATTATTTTACAAATCCGATGATAAATCAAGACAAAATTTTCTCAAGTTCCGCAACGGAGTCGCAGATAATATCCGCTCCTGCGGTCTCAAGCTCCTCACGGCTTCCGTATCCGTAGGTAACGCCGATGCTTTTAAGACCCGTTTCTTTGGCGGCACCTATGTCATATTTACGGTCTCCCACCATGACGCACCGTTCTTTTTCCACAGGCGCATCCTTGAAGAACAGTCTCAGACACTCTTCGATAATCTCGATCTTGTTCTCTCTGGTGCCGTCCAGCTCCGAACCCATTATCACCTCAAAATACCCGGAAATATGGAAATAATCCAGTATCTTCTCCACAAATACCCGGGGCTTGGACGAAGCAAGGGCCAGGTGCTTTCCTTCTTTTTGCAGTTTCTTAAGCATATCCTCCATGCCGGGATACAGTTCGTTTTCAAACAGACCCACGGTGGAAAAACGCTCTCTGTAAAAAGCAACGACCTTCTCGATGTCCTCTTCTGCAATATTGTAATAAGTTCTGAAGGAATCCCTTAATGGCGGACCGATAAAGGGCGTAAGGGTCTTTATGTCAGGCACGTCGATGCCCATCTTTTTAAGTCCGTACTGTACGCTGGTGCAGATCCCCACCATGGGGTCGCTCACGGTTCCGTCAAGGTCAAGTAAAATATATTCAAACATCTTTTGTCTCCGTATATCGTCAAGCTTTGACATTTAACACGACAGCCTATTATATCCCAAACATGGCAGAAAACATAGTCCCGAATGAAATTTAAGCGCGATGGGGATTTTTATGGTATAATTACTTCCAGATTTATTTCGGGGGATAGAAATGAACAACTTTGGTGTTGTGCTGGAAGGAGGAGCCATGCGCGGTGTCTTTACCGCGGGTATACTTGACTTCTTTCTTGATAATGATGTGAATATCCATAATGTTCTTGCGGTTTCCGCCGGTGCTTTCGTAGGAATGAACTACGTCTCAAAACAACGCGGAAGGATCATGGAATCCGTAGTGGAACCCATGGCCCACGAACGTATCATGAGCCTTGGAAATCTCATAAAGCACGGAGAATTCTGGGACATGGACAAGCTCTTTGGTACCATTCCCAAGGAACGGGCTCCCTTTGATTTTGAAAGCTTCAAAAATTCCGGAAAGCGCTTCATCACCAGTACCGTAAACTGCGATACGGGTGAGCTTGTCTATCATGATTCTTTTAAGGATCTGGATGAATTTCTTCATATATGCAGAGTTGCAAATTCCCTGCCTCTGCTTGCAAAGATCGGTTACATAGACGGAGCACCCATGCTTGACGGAGGCATGGCCGATGCCATTCCCATTGCCAAAGCACTGGAAGAAAACTGGGATAAGACCATAGTGATCTTCACAAGGGAGCGGGATTACCGCAAAAGCCCTAAGGGAGATATCTACAACTCCGGTATGGTACGGTTTCTTTATCGCAAATATAAGGGCCTCCTGAAGGTCATCGATGAGCGCCCTTCCAAATACAATGACAGTATCGAACTGATCAATCGCCTTGAGGATGAAGGAAAGATCTTTGTCTTCAGGCCCGAAGGTATCATCCTTAAAAACAACGAACGGGATGCCGATGCTCTCAAGGAGTATCATCGTAAAGGTTATGAGATCGCGGCTCGTCGTTTTGAGGAGTTGAAAACATTTCTAAATGCTTAAGCTGCGTGTCGCTGATGGCTTCTTCGTAGCCCGTAAGCGCGGCAAAGGGCGCAAACTGAGCCGCTCTGTCGGCAAGGGACATATGAGGTCTGGTCTTTGACTGATAATGAGGATGGTCGATTATGTCATCATGTGCGGTCATGCCTTGTGTCCCCCTATCTGATTATTTCGTTCTCTGGTCATGGCACCTTCCAGCAGGTTGGTGCCTTTTAATATGGCATTCTTTCCGAATTTACCTTTGATTGCCAATTCTGCAAGCTGAAGGGAATGTTCTTTTTTCAGTTTTTCCTCCATTTCCTTTCGCTCCCGCTCCAGTCTCTCATAGTCCGTAAAGAGCGTAAGCTGTTCAAATTCACAAGCCGTTTCCGAAGAAACTCCCGATCCTTTATCCATATCAAAGCTTGCCTCGGACTCGGGCAATACATGGCAGGCCGCGATGGTCACCCTGCGAACCTGAAGTTTCGGATCCGTGATCTGCTCATAAAGATCTACCGAAGCCTCCGCAATGATCCTTGAGGAAGATGTCCTTATGGGAAGATTGGCTGTTCCGTGAGCATGGACCGGCGCAGGACGACCGTAGTAATCGGTATGTATCTCACCGTCATAGGAGTCATCTTCCTTAAGGGCTTCGTAGCCTATGGTAAGCACTATCTGATCGCTGACCAGTTTCTTTGCCACCAGGTCCAGAGCCAGAAGGTCCGCCATCTCTCTTACGATGATCGCAGCCTCGGCATGGGCATAGGGCCGCTGCAAAACCTGGCCTGAACTGATGCTGCTGTTCTCGGGACGGTATTCCTTGATCTCCTTGATGGTACAGGGCTCCCACCCCCAGGCATGGTCTATGAGAAGTTCGGCATTGACACCGAATTCCTTGTAAAGTGCATCTGAACAGTGTTCGGAGTAGGCCGCCACATCACCCATGGTGTAAAGCCCCATCCGGTAAAGACGCTTTGCTATTCCGCCGCCCACTCTCCAGAAATCCGTTATGGGCCGGTGGTCCCAAAGCAGCCTTCGATAGGAAGCCTCATCAAGTTCCGCCAGTCTCACACCGTCGGAATCTGCGGGCATGTGCTTGGCTACTATGTCCATGGCAATCTTGCAAAGATACAGGTTGGTCCCGATGCCTGCGGTGGCAGTGATGCCTGTATTTGTAAGCACATCGCGGATCATTGTCACGGCAAGCTCTCTTGCGGACATTCCGTAGGTATCAAGGTACCTGGTAACATCCATAAAGACCTCGTCGCAGGAATATACGTGAATGTCTTCCGGGGCAATGTATTTAAGATAGATCTCGTAGATACGGGTACTGTATTCCATGTAAAGTGCCATGCGCGGCGGTGCCACAACATAATCCACTTCCAGAGAAGGATCCGCCGAAAGAGCGGTCGCATCAAAAGACCTGCCTGAAAATCTGTGAGACGGAAGCTGTCGCCTGCGGGCTTCGTTGATGACCCGAATGGTCTGTACAACTTCAAAAAGGCGGGGACGGCCGGGAAGGCCAAAGGATTTCAAACTTGGAGACACGGCAAGACAAATGGTCTTTTCCGTGCGGGACGAATCAGCCACCGTGAGGTTGGTGGTAAGGGGATCCAGGTCCCGCTCAACACACTCAACGGAAGCATAAAAGCTCTTAAGATCGATAGCTATGTAGGTATGCTCCACGATCGCGATCCTTTCTTAACCTTGGATTTTTTATCCTTTTTGCGTTCTTTTTCCGTAATAATGTTCCATAAAGAAAGTCAAAACGGAAAAGAGCATCATATACTCACCCGTAATAAGATAGGGCGTGTAGATCAGAGGCATGGTAATGATCACCGCCAGTGTAAGTCCCACTGCGAAAACGGCGAAAAGTCCCGGCCAAAGTACCGTGATATCTTTCCTGCCGATAGCCTTGATCAGGTGATACAGGGCCGAAAAAGTATTAAAAAGCACAAGTACAACAAGCCAGCCAAGATAAACATATGCTTTTTTCAAAGACTCAAAAGTTTTCTTTAAACCGTTAAAAAACTTCTCATAGGTCTTTAGTTTCTCTGTGAAACCGGCTATCAAGGCTGTATGCCGGTTGCCGAAAAACTCTTCCGAGGATCTGTCAAAGGCATCGTAGTACCATCCCGGAGTCTCCTGACTGACCCCTGTGTATTGTCCAAGCACATAAGCGGGTTTACCCGTAGTCACGTGGATAAAGTCATTAAAAACATCTTTGACACATATGAGGAGATTATGCCTGCATATGTTTGAGTAGGCCTTCATGTAGGCTTTGCCCTCTTCACCGGAACGGGTCTGATTAATATCGGGTGAACCCTTTAATCCGTTGTTGGTCGCCCTGTATGCATCTAATCCGTATTCTTTAAGCCAGCCTACGGAAACCAGCCTGTCTATGGCAAGGATATCCTCCCCCGCACCTGCATAATCAAGATTTGCCTCCGGTTCATTAAAGATGACCTTTAACCGTTCGCAGGTATTGTATATGGAATAGTCGTTTCCGTAGTATCTTGCCGCCCCCATTTTCTGAGGAAGGGAAAAAGCAACAAACATGACAGCAAAGATCACTGCCTTGACCGCGGTATCACGAATGCTTCTTTTCTTCTTAAACAGCAGAAAGATAAGATAGACCGGGGCTCCGATAAGGATACCCTCACTGCGGTATACACTCAGGAAAGCTCCGAACAGCCCCATGAGAATGTCCTTTAGATCCGATGTTTCTTTGCCCTCGATCAGATCAAAAATCAGGACCGTAAAATAGATAAGCGCAAGGATCATATAGATCATGATCCGGTGACCGTAGGTAGCGATCA
>JAEEGT010000105.1 GCA_016280465.1 Lachnospiraceae bacterium
AATATACTCGGACCGAAAGTCTATTACACTCTTCCTTTTGACATTCCGGTTCTTGGCAGAATTCAGATAAGCGAAACCATGGTGGTCAGCTGGATCGTAATGGTCATAATCACGGGCCTTTGCATCTGGCTCACCAGAGGACTCAAGGTTGAGAATATCTCAAAGAAACAGGCCTTTGCGGAGATGATCGTTGAGGCTGCCGACAAGTTCGTCATCGGTAACATGGGTGAGAAGTTCAAATACATGGTTCCCTTTGTTGCGACCCTGATGGCGACCAGCGTGGTTTCGAACCTTATCAGTCTTACGGGCCTTCGAAGCCCCACGGCGGATCTTTCCACGGAAGCTGCCTGGGCAGTCGTGGTATTTATCATGATCACGGCCCAGAAGATCAAGGCAAGCGGACTGTTGGGATATTTAAAGGGATTTACCACACCTATTGCGGTAATGACCCCCTTCAATGTCCTTTCGGAACTTTCAACACCCGTATCAATGGCGTGCCGTCATTTCGGTAACATACTTTCCGGTATCGTTATAAACGGACTTTTGTATGCGGCGCTGGCTGTTTTGAGTTCCAAGATCCTCGGACTCATCCCCGGAGCGGTGGGAGCGGTTCTTTCCCAGATCCCCATCCTGGATGTAGGTATTCCGGCAGTACTCTCGGTTTACTTTGACTGGTTCACCGGAGTCATTCAGGCATACATCTTCTGTATGCTCACAACAATGTACATAGCCAATGCGGCTGAAGAATAAAGTATTTTAAAGAAAAACATTTCTTTTTACAGGAGGAAAAAACATGGATTTTCAATTACTCGCTAAAGGTATTGCTCTTGCAGGTTGTGCAATCGGTGCAGGTCTTGCGCTTATCGCAGGTATCGGCCCCGGTATCGGAGAAGGTAACGCCGTAGCAAAGGCTCTTGAAGCCATCGGACGTCAGCCCGAGTGCAAGGGTGATGTTACTTCTACCATGATCCTTGGTTGTGCCATCGCCGAGACCACCGGTATTTACGGTTTCGTTACCGGTCTTTTGCTCATTCTTGTAGCACCCCGTATGTTTATGGGATTCCTCGGCTAATTTAGCTACTTTACAGACAGGAGGTTATGAAGTTTGTTCGCAATACTCGAAACACAGGATTTGGTAACACTGGTTCCGTGGACCTTCATAGCGCAGATATGCAACCTATTTATTCAGGTAATGCTGATCAAAAAGTTTCTGTTTAAGCCGATCAGGGAAATCCTTGAGAAACGTAAGGCTCAGGCCGATGCTCAGATCGGTGAGGCGGTTAAGGCCCGTGAAGAGGCCGAAGCCATGAAATCTGAGTACGAGCAGAACATGCAGGATGCCAAGGCCAAAGCCAATGACATTATCTCAAATGCTCAGAAGGCTGCCACCAAGCAGAGTGAAGACATGCTTCGCGAAGCCGGAGAGCAGGTCGTTCAGATGAAGGCCAAGGCCGAGAACGACATCGCTCTTGAGAGACGCAAGGCTGTTAACGAGATCAAAGATGAAATAGGAAGCATGGCGATGGAAATCGCGGGCAAGGTCATTGAACGCGAAGTCAACGCTACGGACCATGCAAAACTTATTGATGAGTTTATAGACAAAGTGGGAGACGAGACATGACGGAGTATGCGAGAGTATACGGCGGCAGTCTCTACGACCTGGCCGTCGAAGAAAAACTCACGGACGCCATTAAAGACGAAATGCTTGTCATCAAAGGGATCTTCAGAGAAAACCCCGAGTATATAAGACTGTTATGCGAGCCTTCCATCAAGAAGGAAGAACGCATCGACCTTATAGAGAAGGCTTTCGGCGATAGTACCCAGAGATACCTGGTAAGCTTTTTGAAGCTGCTTTGTGAGAAAGGGATCCTCAGAGAATTCGAAGGATGCCTCACAGAGTATGTGCGTCGTTACAATGCAGATAACGGAATTGTCGAAGCGGTGGTTACAAGTGCCGTTGCTCTCGACGAAAAGCAGCGGGAAGCCCTTGTTTCCAAACTTGAAAAAACAAGCGGAAAGAAGGTTTCTTTGGTTGAGCGCGTAGAGCCCGACGTGGTTGCAGGCGTTAAGGTTGAGATGGAAGGAGTGGAGCTGGACGGTACCGTCAGCGGACGTCTGAACAGCTTATCCAGAAAACTCAGCGACATCAAATTATAAGGACGGAATGAATTATGCAGTTAAAACCTGAAGAGATATCCAAGGTTATCCGCAGCCAGATCAAATACTACGAAAACACCATTCAGCAGAATGAAACCGGCACCGTCTTAAACGTAGGTGACGGTATCGCAAGAGCCAGCGGTCTTATCAACTGTATGGCAGGCGAGTTGCTTGAATTCGAAGACGGCAGTTTCGGTATGGCTCAGAACCTTGAAGAAAACAGCGTGTCGATTGTGTTGTTCGGTTCGGATGAGAACATCGGCGAAGGTCAGACCGTTAAGCGTACGGGCAAGGTCGTTTCCGTGCCTGTGGGCGACGCCATGATCGGCCGTGTCGTTAATGCCCTCGGACAGCCTATTGACGGTGCGGGTCCCATTGATACAACGGAATTCCGCCCCATAGAGAGTCGTGCTCCCGGAATCTGTGAGAGACAGTCGGTATTCGAACCCTTACAGACCGGTATCAAGGCTATCGACTCCATGATCCCCATCGGACGCGGTCAGCGTGAGCTTATCATCGGCGACCGTCAGACCGGTAAGACCACCATCGCTACGGATACCATCATCAACCAGAAGGGTAAGGATGTTATCTGTATCTATGTTGCCATCGGTCAGAAACGTTCGACGGTCACAAACCTTGTTGAAAATCTTACAAAGAACGGTGCCATGAACTACACCATCGTAGTTGCGGCTACCGCTTCCGAAGCAAGCCCTTTGCAGTTCATAGCTCCTTATTCGGGCTGTGCAATGGGTGAATATTTCATGGCTCAGGGTAAGCACGTGCTCATCATTTATGATGATCTTTCGAAGCATGCGGTTGCATACCGTGCACTCTCCTTGCTTATCCGTCGTCCCCCCGGACGTGAGGCATATCCCGGCGACGTATTCTACCTGCACTCAAGACTTCTTGAGCGTGCAGCCAAGATGGATGCGGAACACGGCGGCGGTTCCCTTACCGCGCTTCCCATCATCGAGACTCAGGCG
>JAEEGT010000106.1 GCA_016280465.1 Lachnospiraceae bacterium
GAGTACATGGCAGCAAAGAACACCGGAATCCAGGTAATCGGATGCCCGAAGACCATCGACGGTGACTTAAAGAATGAAGATATCGAAGCTTCCTTCGGTTTCGATACCGCAACCAAGACATATTCCGAATTAATCGGTAACATCGAAAGAGATGCTAACTCCGCAAAGAAGTACTGGCATTTCATCAAGGTCATGGGCAGAAGTGCCAGCCACGTTGCACTTGAGTGTGCACTTGAGACCCAGCCTAACATCTGCCTTGTAGGCGAAGAAGTTGCAGCCAAGAAGATGTCCCTTGCTTCCATCACAAACTACATCGCCGATGCGGTTGAGAAGAGAGGAAACAACGGCGAGAACTTCGGCGTTGCCATCATCCCCGAAGGTATCGTTGAATTCGTTCCCGAGTTCTCCAAGCTCATTGCCGAGATCAACGAACTCCTTGCAGGAAAGAAGACCGAGGAATTCAACGCTCTTCCCGACTGGAACGCAAAGTACGAGTTCATCAAGAAGGGTCTTTCCGCAGATTCCTTCAAGGTATTTGATATTCTTCCACAGTTCGTACAGCAGCAACTCTTCCTTGAGAGAGATCCTCACGGTAACGTACAGGTTTCCCTCATCGAGTCCGAGAAGCTCTTCTCCGAAATGGTAAAGAGTGAACTGGCTAAGAGAAAAGCAGCAGGCACCTACAAGGGCAAGTTCGCAGCTCTTCATCACTTCTTCGGTTACGAAGGACGTTGCGCATTCCCTTCAAACTTCGATGCAGATTACTGCTATTCTCTCGGATACAACGCATTCATGCTGATCCAGTACGGTTACACCGGATACCTTTCCAAGGTTTCCAACCTCTCTAAGCCCGCTGAAGAGTGGGTTGCAGGCGGAATGCCCATCACCAAGATGATGAACATGGAAAGAAGAAACGGTGAAGACAAGCCCGTTATCAGAAAGGCTCTTGTTGAGCTTGACGGTGAACCCTTCAAGTTCTTCGCTGCACACAGAGATGAGTGGGCTGTTAAGACAAGCTTCACCTATCCCGGAGCTATACAGTACTTCGGACCTTCAGAGGTTTGCGATCTCACCACAAGAACCCTTGCTCTTGAAAAGGGAGCAAAATAAGGCTTTTACAATAGCCTGATACAGAACCCGGATCCCCCATTGCATGGTGCGGGGTGCTTTTGCGCCGAAACTGTGATATAATCGGTTCGTGCGCAGATGCACTTGTGACACTATGTAAAGGGGGATTTTTTATGGACAACAGTATCAAAAATGCGGATCTTTCACACAGAAGGGTTACCAAAACCCTCAGGATACTTGACGGAGACGGAAATCCCATGTCCGGAATGACCGTCTTGGTCAATCAGACGGGGCATAAGTTTCTTTTTGGCTGCGGAGCCTTTGATTTTATCCCTTATGTAATGAACGGAAGCGAAGAACTTAAGACCGTGACCGACAGCTGGCTTCAGGTGTTCAACTACGGTACACTTCCTTTTTATTGGGGTACTTTCGAGAGAGAGGAGGGAAAGCCCGCCACGGAACTTCTCATGAAGGCGGCACGGTATTTAAAGGACCATAACGTTACGGTGAAGGGACATCCTCTCTGCTGGCATACGGTCTGCGCAGACTGGCTGTTAAAATACGACAATGCCACCATCATGAAGAAGCAGCTTGAAAGGATAGATCGTGAGGTTTCGAATTTTAAAGGCGTCATAGATATGTGGGATGTTATCAACGAGGTTGTGATCATGCCGGCCTTTGACAAGTATGACAATGCGGTTACAAGACTTTGCAAGGAGCTCGGTCGTGTTCCTTTGGTCAAGGCCGTGTTTGACAGGGCCAAAGCAAACAATCCCGAGGCTACCCTTCTTCTTAACGATTTCAACACTTCGGCCGCTTATGAGGAACTTATAAGCGACTGCCTTGATGCGGGAGTACCCATAAGTGCCATAGGTATCCAGTCCCACCAGCATCAGGGATACTGGGGGCTTGATAAACTTTACAACGTTCTGGAACGTTTTTCGAAGTTCGGCCTTCCCATTCACTTTACCGAGAATACTCTTATTTCCGGTGATATCATGCCGGCCTATATCGAGGATCTTAACGACTGGCAGGTAGACAGCTGGCCCTCAACTCCCGAAGGCGAAGAGAGACAGGCGAGAGAGATCGAAGAGATGTATCGTGTTCTTTTTGCCAATCCGCTGGTGGAGGCCATCACGACCTGGGATTACAAGGACGGAGCTTGGCTGGGCGCACCCAGCGGGTTCCTTAGAAAGGACAATACAAAGAAACCTTCCTACGAGATGCTGAAAAAGCTCATTCACGAGGAATGGGCCACCAATACGGAAGCGGTCACGGATCTTTGGGGCAATGTGACTCTGGAAGCCTTTAAGGGCGATTACAAGATCACCGTTAACGGCAAAGAGACCAACGCAAGATTTGATGAGGACGGGGAACTGGTGATCCGGGTCTAGGATAAAGCAGGTGTACTGTTGATACCTGCAGGACTTTACCGGATTTAAAGGATCACGTCAGGGCGTTTTACCCTTCAGATATTTGGAAACGGCAAGGAAGATCACCCCGAGAAGTGCTCCGCAGAGAGCACCTGCAATGATAAGGGGAGCAAAGTAGTAAATAAGGGCTTTGGTGTTAAGGACCATGGCGGCAACGATAAACTGTCCCACATTGTGGGCGGTGCCTCCCGCTATGCTGACACCGAGGCCCGTTGTTTTTTTACTCTGTTTGACAAAGAGCATCACAAAAAAACTGAGGATGCCGCCGGCCAGAGAGTATAAAAGGGCGGCGAGATTCCCGAAAAGAAAGGCTGAAAGCAGGATCCTGGCAATAAGTATGATAAAGACCCGGAGGGGGCTTAAAAAGAAAAGTCCCGTGAGGGTAACAAGATTGGCAAGTCCCGGCTTAACGCCCGGTATGGGAACAGGCAGGGGAATAAGTCGCTCCACGTAACCGAAAATAAGTGAGAGAGCTATGAGAATACCGGACAGGGCCACAGTGCGTGCCGGATTCTTTTTTTCATTATTCGGAAACCGCATCAAAATCCGTATCCTCCGAGCCTGTGTCCGGTATTTCGATCACCACTTTGTGAGGGAGACATACTATGGTCTCACCGCATCTGCTTATGCCCTTGTGACCTACGCAGATCTTATCGGGACAGTCCGCACTTTCCACATATATGCGACCATCCGCCACTTTTACGGTGTTCGTTCCGCCGCTGACTGTTATGGTCAAAACAGTGTCTTTATCGAGAGGCAGCCTGGCATATTCCCTGCCCTCCACCGTGATCAGGGCCACGGAACCGGCAGGCTTTGCCGGAATACGGGTAATGAGCAGGAGGATAAGCCCCACAGACAATATTGAGATTAGAATTAGAATGTCGTTCTTTATGGATCTCATGTAGGTTACCGTTCATAAGGCGGCCCCTTCGGGCATCGCTACCGATAGGTTATGGTATAGCATTTAAGCTTTGACTCGGGAGTGAAGGAATCATTGATCCCTTCCGTCACGAAGGTATTGCCTTTTTCGTCACAGGCTATAAAATCAAAGAGCCCGGAGTTTTCTCTCCAAAAAGCGGTGGCTTTATCAAGACCCATTACAAACAGGGCGGTGGAGAGAGCATCCGCAAGGGTTGGGTCGGATGCGACTATCGTAACTGAAGCAAGGCCCGATTCTGCGGGATATCCTGTGTAAGGGTCTATTATGTGGTGGTATCTCTTACCGTTTCGTTCAAAGAAGCGTTCGTAGCTTCCTGAGGTAATGACCGCGGTGTCCGTGACCTTCAGGGTACCGAGATAGGAGGATCCGCTTCCGGGGCGCTTGACGGCCACCTTCCAGGGAGAGCCGTTTTCCTTGCTCCCCAGAGCATAGATATTGCCTCCGAGGTTTATCAGGGCACTTTTGATCCCGGCTTCCTTCAGGATCTCTACGGATTTTTCGGTGGCATATCCTTTGGCTATGGCTCCGAAATCTGCCTCGGCTCCCTTAGACAGTCTGAGGGTCCCGGGGGTTTCGTCCGTTATGAACCCGGAAGAAGCCACCAGTGCACAAAGCTCTTCGATCCGGTCTTCTTTCGGGATATTGTATTCTTTGCTGATAAATCCCCATTCTTTTACAAGAGGATATACAAGTACGTTAAAGGCTCCGTTTGTAAGAGAAGAGTACTCGATCGAGCAATTGACTAAAACAGTCAAATCATCTCCGACCGTGACAGTTTCACCATGATCCAGGGCATAAACCGGGCTTTCCGGCGCTTCGGGATCAAGAAGCTTTTCCAGGTCCTCTATCCGAATCCGGACCCGCTCCAGGGCATCCTGAGCATTTGCGCCGGTGGCCGAGACCGTCATATAGGTGTCCATGGCAAAAAAAGAAACGCTTTTCTTGGAACCGTGACCCGGATATCCGAAAAAGCGTATATATATAAAGCCTATGGATATCAGCGCCAACACCGACGCCGATATGGTGATAAGTGATCTTTTGTTCATGGTTGACTCATTTGATCAACGGCTGAAAGACTGCATCGATAATGCAGTTTTCGTCGGAATCCGTATGAAGATTTTCGTAGGCGGCCGCTTCCACCGCATCCCCCACTACCATGCCGGGTTCGAAGGGACAGAAGGCGGCTCTTATGATAAGGGGACTGTCGGCGGGCAGGTTCTTTTCCGCACAGTATTCGTTCATGTCCGCAAGGATATCGGCCTTGGCTTTGACAGCATCGGTGTGGGACATGAGCATGATGATATTGTTTAAGTCCGTGTACTGGGCTACGATCCTGTTGGCGCTGTCCTTGGAAAGGAGCAGCCTTATAAAGCCGTCGATAAAGTCTGAGCCCATGGTACGGCCGTGTAGACGGTTCATGGTGTAGAGACCCTTTATGTGAAAGTGGACCAGAGCAAGGTGCTTGTTTTCGGAGGATACTCCGTGGGTAAGTTTACCGGATTCCTCGTAAAACTGCGGAATGGTGTAGGCACCGGAGGACATGAATGCAAGCTTCTGTTCCATGGCCTTCTCCCTGGTTGTGGTGGTGTAGGTGCCGTTTAGATACATGGCAACGATCTTTTCCACATCCAGGATATCTTTAAGCTCTTTGGCGGTCCATTCTCTGTTTTCGTTGTAGTCTTTAAAGTTCATGACACAGAACACATTGTCTCTGGGTGTCACGTTGGATGCCATGATCACCGAAAGTCCGTCGGAATAGGCCAATACATTCCTGTACTTTGTGGTGAACTGTTCCTTGAATTTCTCACTGTATCTTATGTATTGGGATTCGCAGAGGATCTTCTTTAAAAGTACCATGTCCTCGTGGGCATAGTATCCCTTCTTTTTGTCGCTGACCACCACGTTGAACTGGCCGTTCAATTCTCTGTAATACTGGAAAAGAAGGTCTGCGCGGTTATCGGAGACATCGTAGTAGAGCACCTCTATACAATCCAGATTAAGAAGCACTGCAACATGCCTGAGTATATTAAAAACAGCGCCTTCCGGATCCTTGGATTTCGATGCGATCTCAAGGGCGGTCTCGGTGATGGAGTGATCCTTGGTGGTATTCTCAGCAATGTTGTCCGCATAGGATATGGACTCTTCGTAGTAGTTGCCGTCGAAGTATTCGTAGCGGTTCTTGCCGTTCTTTTTCGCGCGGTACAAAGCACTGTCCGCCTGGGCGAAAAGGTCATGGTAACTGCAGGGACTTACGCCCACTGTGGCGCCGATACTGCAGGAAATATCCATTTCAGCGCTCATATTGTAGACGGTGACGCGGATCTTCTCCAGTTTGCTGTCAAGCTCTGCCGGAGAAGCGTCGTTTATGAAAATAAAGAACTCATCGCCGCCGAAACGTCCGATGATATCTTCCATATCGAGGAGATTCTTGATGGTACCGGCCACCATGGAGATGACCGCATCACCGTACAGGTGACCGAAGGAATCGTTGACCTGCTTGAAATTGTCGATATCAAGAACTGCCAGGGCGCATTTGTCACCGGGAGCCCGCTCGGAGAGTATCTTTTCGATTATGGCGATGGCGGTTGCTTTGTTGTAGACCTTGGAAAGAGGATCGATCTGGTTGAGTTCCTTTAACTGCTTAACCTCTTCTTTGGCCTGATTTATGTCGTGAACGTTGCCTATAAGGGTTTTTGATCGGGTGTTGTACCTGACAGTGACCCTGTACCATAGCAGAGTATTGTTGGGAGGCAGCTTCAGCCTTATTTCATCTTCCCTGGGGGTGATGGGACGACTTAACAGGATCTCTTTCATAGTATCCGTGTCGGGAGTGAGCTCGCAGGTATTTTTGTCAATGGAATCAAGTAAATTATCGAGACTGTCGGCATCCTTGGCTTCGCCGGGCGAATTAAAGAGATACAGCTTGTCTTCCGACGGACTGTATTCGAAGAAAATATCTTTAGTTATGTGCAGCATAAGGGAATAACGGCTGCGTTCGGCTTCGAGAGATAAGTAATCCTTATCGGGTCTTTTTGTCTCTGTCATGCTGTGCCCCCAAAACTGTGTTTGATCGTTCTCGTAGAAACAATAAACCTCTGATGATTATACCAAAATATAATTAACAATTCAATTAACGTAACGCTTTGATCCCAGTATCCTTATGTTGCTTTTTCGTTGCCGTGAAAATGCTAAAATCAATTCGCTGTTATTCGTTAAACTCGCAGACGGAGGATAAAAAATTGAATAGTAAAAAGGGTAAATTCGGTATTTTGGCTAAACTGTTGGTGTTCATTATCCCTATAGTGATAATCGGTATCAACATAGTGGCTTACACAAGCGGTCAGATGTCCAGCAATGCGATCCTTGCTGAAGTCAATGAACACATGGAATCGGAATTGACCGCAAACATCAACGATGTGGACGGAAAACTCCAGGAGATCAGAGGGACCGCGGCAACCCTTTCCTCTGTTGTGGGAGAAACCTATAAAAATACCGTTATCGATACCTACGCAAAGATCTTCAAGGCAGTGGTAAAGGATAACGATCTCATCCTGGGAAGCGGTATATGGTTTGAACTTAACACCTATCGCGCCGACCCCGCATATCTTTTCCAGGAATATGTGGGACCGTACTGGTACAAGGACGGTTCGACCATAGTTGAGGACTGGGAATACTCCAATGCAGAGTACGATTACATCAATCAGGAGTATTATCTCAATGCCAAGGCGCAGCCCGATAATTCCGCAGTGATCACCGAGCCCTATTACGATCCTTCAACGGGGATAATAATGGCTTCATGTTCTTCGGCAGTTTACAACCAGATGAAGGAATACATCGGCTGTATAACCGTTGATATGAGCCTTGATACCATCAGTGATATGGTGGGAAGTATCAAGATCGGTAAAGCCGGATACGCCGTTATGATCGCTCCCGACGGAACATATATCTATACCTCTGACATTTCCAAGGTTGAAAACGGTATGAAGATCACCGAGGAGACCAACGGACTTGCGGCAGCTGCAGGCACCATTCTCGCATCGGAATCCGGTAAGGCCGAATATGTTTCGGGAAAAGAAAAATATCATGTATATTTTGCTTCGGTTCCCAATGTTAACTGGAAGCTGCTTTTGATCCTGCCCGACACCCAGATCAACGAAGCGTCTACCAAAATGCTTGGAACAACCCTTCCTTTGAGCATTGCCGTTATGATCGCCTGTGCTATAGCAGTGGTCATCCTGGCCCGCAGGATAGCAAAACCCCTTAAGGGCGTTACGGACTTTGCAGGAGAACTGGCAAACGGTAACTTTACCATAGAGGAACTTCCCGTTAAGAGTCGCGACGAAGTGGGCGAGGTCGGAAGATCCCTTAACGAGATGTACAAAAACAACAAGGAGATAATCACCAATATTTCCGAAGAGTCCGGAAATATCAACGATGCAGCTTCAACCTTAAGTGCCATGAGTGAGGAGCTGTCTGCAGAGTTTGCACATATCCGTGACAACATGACCAGCGTTAACGAAGCCATGATGAACTCCAGCGCGGCAACCGAAGAGGTTTCCGCATCCGTTACGGAAGTCAACAATTCGGTCAACAGACTTGCGGAAGAAACCGACAAGATCACCGAAGAGGTCAGGGTCATTACCGAAAGAGCCGGTCAGGTTCAGAAAGAAAGCCGTGAAGCTCACGACAGTGCCATCAATATAGCCAACGAGAGAGAGCAGGAACTCAATGCGGCAAGAGCAAAAGCTACGGTCGTAAAAGAGATCGAAAACCTCGCCAACGTTATCAATGATATCGCAAGCGAGATCGACCTTCTCAGTCTTAACGCTTCCATAGAGGCAGCCCGTGCCGGTGAGGCGGGCCGTGGATTTGCGGTCGTTGCACAGCAGATCAACAAGCTTGCCACCGAGACCGCCACAGCGGTACATCAGATTCAGGAAACCGTTACCGATATCCAGGATGCATTTGCAGACCTTGGAGAGAGCAGCGAAAAGCTTCTTAACTTCGTGACGGAGACCGCTACTCCCGACTACAGCAAGTTTACTGAGATCGGAAGACAGTACGGCGAGGATGCAAATCTCTTCGGAGAACTGTCCGACAAGATCGCCGAGATGATCCAGAGCATTAAGATGACCATGGACGAGGTAAACATGGCGGTTCAGAACATTGCGGGAAGCACCGAAGAGACCGCTTCCAGAAGCGCAGATGTTACCGAATCCGTAAACAGCGCGACTCAGGCCATCGACTCTATTGCAGAGCAGGCTACCAACCAGCAGCTTACCGCTTCGAATCTCTCCGATATCGTCAATAAGTTCAAACTTAAATAAATATCCTTCACAAACATCAGTCCCGGGCCCATCGGCCCGGGATTGTTTGCATATAAGACACTTTTGGATATATAATGATTATCAGGCCATTGGAAATAATGATGTATCACGAGCATTGAGGTATGGTATGAGATCGTTTTGGAGCAATAAGAAGGCAAAGTACATATTGATGGGCATACATGCTCTTTGCACTTTTCTTTGGGCAAGACTCGTTTTTATCAATGTCGGAAACAATCCGTCCGGAACCGTTGCTCTAAACTCAAAGGTCAGTGACTCCGCAGAACTTGTCATCACCTACATACTTACCGAGGCCATAGCGCTTTTTTTCATTTTCCTGCTTTGGAGTCTTATCTTTAAAGTCTTTGGGAACTTCAGAAAGAAATATATCCCATTCCTGATAATATACACTGTCGGAACGGTCTGCATCCTTTTGGCCTGGCCTGAAGTACTTATAGGCATTATGGGGATGGATGACAATCTGGTTACTTTCGCCGCAGGTGTCAGACTTACACCCGATTACTGGCACAGTACCTATTCAAGTATGATCTATGCGGCATCGAAGCTGCTTTTTCCCCTTAATTTTTCCGTAACCCTGGTTCAATGGACTTTTGCTTTTTATGTCTTTACGTATATCTGGTTAAGAGCAGAGAAAAACTTCGGAAAACTGAAGTATCTTTTGCTTGTTGTGCTCGCTTTTCCCGGAACACTGTTCGTTGCGGCCAACGGGCACAGGATCTATCCTTACGTTCTTTTGACGCTCCTGTTTTTTGCGACCATAGCCTTCGATATTGTGGAACAAAGAAAAAGAAAACCCTCAGAAATACTGATCCTGACCTGTACCGCTGCGTTCCTGAGCGTATGGCGAAGCGAAGGTATTATCCTGGGGGCTTTGGGACTGGGAGTTTATCTTTTGTACACCTATGGCAGGAAAATACTCAGAACTGCGGGCTTTGTCGCTGTGTTCCTGTGCTTCTTCGTGATCTTTTCGTTACCGCAGAGGATAGGGACCGTTAAATACTACGGAAGTGATTATTCGATCTACAATTCCTTCGTGACTTTAGAGCATATACTTAATGACTCCGATGCAAATCTTTCCTATGACGGGGCAGCAGACGATCTCAAAGCCATTGATGCGGTGGTCCCGATCAGGTATATAAAGAGATACGCGGTAGATGGTTTCAGGAGATACAATTATTCCGTCAAAGGAAACAAAGACATCAATCAGACCGGATGTACAGCGGAAGAAGGAAAGGCGTTTGAAACTGCATATGCAGGATTGATCCTTCATAACCCTCGCATATATATAAAAACTCAGGCTGCCAAGCTGCTTGGTTCTGTCGGGATCTACGATGCGGTCAGGTTTGAAGTATCCACAGACCCGGAGCCGTCTTCCGAGCTTGCGGAATGGGAATATTGCGGATGGACAGAGGGGTATAGCGACTTCTTTTCCGAAAAAGCTGCCGTTCTCTGGCGTGATCTCGGACTCAGAGGGCGAATCGGAAGAAAAGTGTACCGGACAAGGAACGATTATCTGGAGTTTCTGATGGATCACAGGCTATACGCAGGTTTCGCGGCTGCCCTGATACTTGCGGGGATTTTTACCTTCTTCAGAAGCTTTTTTGATAAAAAGAAATATCGTATATGGCTGGGACTGTTGTGCGGTGTGGTACTTTTGAACTTCTGTGCGGTGGCGGCAGTCATGCCCGACGGCCATCTCATTTACCTTACCACCACAATCTACCCGCTTTTGCTCATTCTGATGACTTTCTGGTGCAAAAGAAAAGAATGCGATTGATTATCAGGCCGCTTTAGTGACAAAACAAAAAAGGAACCCCTCGGGGTTCCTTTTGTATTGCGTGGTTTTGAAGCTTAAGCTTTCTTTTCCTCAATCTTAGCGTCCTTGGCATTCTTGCGAACGGATTCAACACCCTTTAAGCAGCTGTCAAGCTTGGAATAGCCTTCGCCGGTAGCAACGATCTGGCCGTTACGTGCCTTAAGACGGAAGCGGAACTCGCCCTTCTTGTCCTTGTAAACTTCAAACTTGGGGTTGGATTCTGCCTTGAAACCGGAAACGGTCTGATTCTCTACGGAAGCAGCGGCGGAGTTGGCAACTACGCTGGCAATACCGTTCTTTGCAGTAGCCTTGGATTTATAAACCTGACTGGTGGCGATAACTTCGCCGTTGCTTGCAACCAGGTTAAATTTGAAGCCTGACTTTGCTTCCGATAATACGAACTTACCCATTGAAATGATCCTCCTTCTCCCTCCCGGGAATGAAATTATAGAAGTATTTTATCAAAAAATGAAGAAAATGTATAGACAAATTGTTTGTGAATTTATAATTCAAGGTTTATAATCAAAAAAGAACGCAAATTCGGAGAAAAGAATGAAAGAATCGCTAAATAGAAAGTTTCTTTTGCCTGTATTTTTGCTGCTGACAGCGCTGTGTTTTGTGTCCTGCGGGAAAAAAACGGCAGCTACCGCAACAGTCGCATATCAGTCATCTTTATCGGTATTTGAATCCGACAAGACATCGGAAAGTTTGGCATCTGCAAGCACCGAAACTTCGGCAGCAGCGGAATCCACCGAAACGGTGACGGAGGAGCCCGATTACTCCAAGGTCTTTGACAGCGGGTCCCAGTTCAGAAATTATAACCGTCTTAAGGAGCATTACGACAAGCATGTGATCGACCAGGCTGAATTCGGCGACATCACCATAGAGGAATATCTTTATCTGGCCCAGCAGCTGGTGGACGATCCCGGTGACGGGGTCCTGACAAAGACAAGAGACGGCGACAGATATTTTTACGATCCCGATACCAATGAGTTTGCGGTGGTATCCGATGACGGATTCATACGCACTTTCTTTAAGCCCTCTGCGGGGCAGAGCTACTATGACCGACAGTGAAGACTGAGAGAACAACGATGCCACGTAAAAAAACAGACACAACCGAAAAAACAGAGAAAAGATTCCCCTGCCCCTGCTGCGGGGAACTGACCATAGAAAATCCCGGAGACTTTGAGGTCTGCCCCGTTTGCGGCTGGGAGGACGATAAAACCCAGAGCAAGGACCCGACTTTTGCAGGTGGGGCCAATGTGCTTTGCCTTAATGATGCAAGAAAGGCATATATTGCCCAAAAAACAGGGACCACGGATGACGGGTCCGATTCCCGTGAGCCTTTGAAAAACACCGACTGCGAGGACATATCGGCCAAAGCAAAAAAGGTCCTTCACGACAAGGATATAAGGGAACCGCTTTGCTTTTTCCTTGAAGAGACCTTCGGAAAATCCAGGATCTTCGAAGAAAAGCGCATGGGTAATTCGAGAGCGGATATGGTAATGGTCCTGCCGGATGCCCTTTGCGGGATAGAGATAAAGTCCGATGCGGATACTTACGCACGGCTTTCAAGACAGGTTAAGGATTACAGCCGCTACTACGATTACAACTATGTGGTGGTGGGAGGGACCCACGGAAACCATATTGAAGAACATGTGCCCGATGACTGGGGCATCATCACCGTAGACAACGAGGGCGGGGAGCCGGATTTCTATATCCTGAGAAAAGCCTCGAAAAATCCGAAGCTTGACCCTCTTTTAAAGATCTCGATTCTGTGGCGGCCGGAGCTTAATCATATTCTGGAGCTTAACGGTCTTAAGCCCTGCAAAAGCAAGACAAAGGCCTTTGTGCAGCAGTATATCCTTGATTCGGTGCTGCCGGAGATACTTGCGCCCCAGTTAAGTGAGGAGCTCTTTGAACGGGACTATGAGACCATAGCGCAAAGGATCAACGAGTACAGGGCATCCAAGGGCCTTCATAAGCATCGAAACACAAAGAAAAGGAAACGCAGATACAAGGCGCCAAAGTGATCCGGGAATCTGCGCGGATATAAAAAGAAAAGCCCGGCAGGGCTGAATAACAGGAGGACAAAACATGTCAAATATCGGAAAGTTTCAGGACGATTGCATTTTCTGCAAGATCATCAAAGGAGAGATACCTTCCACCAAGGTCTATGAGGATGAGACCGTTTATGCCTTCAGGGATATAAACCCCCAGATGCCCGTTCATATCCTTGTGGTACCCAAATTTCACATAAGATCCCTGGCTGAGGTTACGGAAGACAATGCCGGGGATGTGGGAAAGGTTCTTTTTGCCATCAAGAAGATCGCCGAACAGGAAAAACTGGACAAGGGCTTCAGGGTCATCACCAATGCGGGAAAGGAAGCAGGACAGACCGTGGACCATCTCCATTTTCATATACTTGCGGGCCGTCAGATGGGAGAAGGTTTGGTTTAGTTTCTTAAATCGGCTGTCCGGCCATATAATTATTTGATAATACATTTGCAGTATCCTTACTTTTGTCGATGCACCGAATTGAGACGGTGGATTGTCAAGACTAAAACCGCAGGGTCGATGCGGTGATGATAAAGAAAGGATTGTGTGTTATGGAAAAAAAGACCGGATTTATGAACAGCGTAAAGACCAAACTTATCGCGGCCATGCTGGCAGTAGCGGCTATCCCGCTTGCCATCGCTCTCATAATCAGTTATGAGACTTCAACAAGCAAGTCAATGACCGATGCGGAGGACAAACTCCAGTGGCAGTGTAACTACATTGAATCGGAATTTAACGGCATCATCATGGAGAATGTTAGATCCCTCCAGAATGCCGCAGCCAATGCCAATGTCGTTTATTATATGGAAGGCAACCCTTACGGTGTGCCCGATGAAGAAGTACTTAATGTGCTTTTGAGCGTAGATAATATCCTTGGTGACGGAAACTGTACCGCTCTTGCGGGACCTGACGGAATGCAGCTTTTCAGGACCATCGGTAAGTGCGTTGATGTATCCGACAGAGAATACTTCAAGCAGGGTATTGCAGGTAATGTCTACGTGTCCGACGTTATCGTAAGTAAATCCACAGGTACCAGGATCTGTACCATCATCGTTCCCGTTATCGGACATGAGGGTAAGCCTATCGGTACAATGCAGAGAAACTACGACTTAAACGTGCTTCATGCATTCCTTAATTCTCAGGCCGACGAAGCTTTCCTGTGCGATTCTTCGGGTATCGTTACCGCTCATTCCCAGTATGAGATCGGTGTAGAAGACGTGGATGACAGAAGCAAATCCAGATTCATGGTTTCCGGTCTCAACGAGGAAGTTTACGAAGTAGATACCGGCAAGGGCTACAGAGCAGTTGTCAGCTACAAGAAAGAGCCTGTTTCCGGCTGGACCGTATGTAACGCAAGCCGTACCGATATCATCAATGCAAGCGCAACAAGAACATCCATGATCGTTCTTGGCATCGGTCTCGTAATGCTCATCGTTGCAGCAGTTATCTCCGTATTCCTTGCAAGAAGCTTTACCGCTCCCATCAAGGACGTTAACGAATCCCTTGCAGCTTTGGCAGACGGACGTTTTGTAAAGGTTAACCGCCATACCGAGCGTAAGGACGAATTCGGACAGATCGTTAACAACTCCAACGACGTAATGGATAAGTTAAAATCCATCGTTGACGATATCAAGACCTCAGCTGTCTCTGTAAATGAAGAATCCGTTCAGCTGGCAGAGACCGCCGATCAGATCTCCCAGACCACGGACGATGTATCCAATGCGGTTCAGGACATTGCCCACGGTGCTACCCAGCAGGCTGATGAGATCCAGGAAGCAAACAACAACACCATGACCATCAGTGACAACATCCAGGCAGTAAGCGACAACGCCGAATCTGTTGCAGGAGTTGCTTCACAGATGAGTGAAAACAGCCGTGTCAGCGCAGAGAAGCTTGAGAAACTCAAGACCTCTTCCGAACAGATGGAAAAGGCGATCATTGAGATCTCCGATAAGATCTCCGCTACCGGTGCTTCCGTAGAGAGGATCAGCGGCAAGGTTGAGGCAATCAACTCCATCGCTTCCCAGACCAACCTCCTTGCACTTAACGCTTCCATCGAGGCAGCAAGAGCCGGTGAAGCAGGTCGCGGATTTGCGGTCGTAGCAGAAGAGATCGGAAAACTTGCAGAAGAATCTTCACATGCGGCTGACGAGATCAGATCCGAGATGAACCTTCTTCTTAACGAATCCCAGAGTGCGGTGGTTACCGCCAAAGGCGTTACTGAGAGCAACAAGGAACAGAAGACCGTTATCGATGATACGGTTGAAGCCATCGGCGCTCTTATCGAAGGTATCGAGAATGCCGTTGCAGGCATCAACTCCATTACCACCAGCGCCGAAGCCTGCGATGCTTCAAAGGGTGTGATCATTGATGCAATGAGTTCCCTTTCTTCCATTTCCGAAGAGAATGCGGCTTCCTGTGAACAGACAAGCGCTTCCATGCAGGAACTCAATGCTACCGTTAATACCCTTGCAGGTGCTGCGGATAAGTTAAGACATATCTCCGACAGCCTCATCAAGGAAATGAAGTTCTTCAAGGATTAAGAAACATCGTTACGAACACCCCCGCACCTGCGGGGGTGTTTTTTTACGTGTAAATTGATTTACATAATATTACTCCAATGATTGAAAAGCCCGTGAAACTGTGGTATTCTGATAGGGAATGTATATGTGTTTTTTGAAGCCTGCCGTGCGGTCAACAGGATAAAGCACATATCGTTTCATGACAATTATGGGGAGGAGTAATATGACAGAGAGCGTACGAGAGTTCGCAGAGGTCTTACGAGGCAGCAGAAACATCGTTTTCTTTGGCGGTGCGGGTGTCAGCACCGAATCCGATATTCCCGATTTCAGAAGCTCAAACGGATTGTGGAATGAGAAACTACGTCAGAATTTCACACCGGAACAGCTTGTTTCCCATACTTTTTATCTAAGATATCCCGATGCTTTCTTTGAATTCTATAAAGACAAGCTTGTTTATCCCAACGCAAAACCCAACAAAGCACACCTGGCTCTGGCCCGCCTGGAAGAAATGGGCAAGCTCAAAGCCGTGGTTACCCAGAATATCGACGGACTTCATCAGGCCGCAGGTTCCAAGAATGTATTCGAGCTTCACGGTTCGGTCAAAAGAAACTATTGCGAAGAATGCGGTGCTTTTTACGATGAGCATTTCATCCTGGAATCCAAGGGCGTACCTGTGTGTACAAAGTGCGGCGGAAGGGTAAAGCCCGATGTGGTGCTCTACGAGGAGGCTCTTGATCCCAGGGTCATTAGCGGCGCCACCAACGCAATAGCCAAGGCGGATGTGCTCATAATCGGCGGCACCAGCCTTGCGGTCTATCCCGCAGCGGGACTGATACAGTATTTTAACGGACGTGTTCTTGTGCTCATAAACAAATCCGCAACTTCCGCGGATGCCAATGCGGATATCCTGATCCGCGAGCCTATCGGCGAAGTGTTCGAGCAGGCTATGAGACTTATAGGCGAGGAGATCTGACATGAACTGGAAAAAACTCATTAAGCCCGCGGTTGCCGTTGCAGCCGCTGCCCTTATGGCACTTTTGGCAGTGACTAATATTTTCTACGGCCTTGACGCCGCAGTTACCGACAAACTGTATACAAACCTTACGGGCACGGACCGAAACATCATCATCATCGCTGTTGACGAAGAAACGGTGAATGCCTTTAAGGAAGAAGGTAAATACAACGACTGGATCCGTTATAAGTGTGCGGATCTTCTTGAATATCTCTATAAGGATCCCGAAACCGCTCCCGCAATGGTAGCCCTGGACTTTATGTTCATTGAGGATGCGGAGAACAAAGAATACGACGACCGTCTGGTGAAGGCGGCAAGCCTCGGTAACGTGGTAATGGCTTCCCATCTTGTATACCGCACCAAGACCAAATTTACGGAAAGCGGCGAAGTTTACATCGACAAAGACCACATTGAGATCGTGGAGGATTCCTTCCCCGCACTCAGAGCGGTGACAAAGTCCGGTTTTTCCAATTCCTTCCCCGGCAAGGACGGTTTTGTCCGTTACTCCAAGAATGAAACCGCCGGAATGAACAGTTTTGCTTACACGATTTATTCCGAATACTGCAAAAGCAAGGGGATAACACCCAATGTGACAAAAACTGACTCAAGTGGTCAATACATGTTCTTCTACTCGGGCCTTCCCGGAGAAGTGGAGCATTGCTCCATGAGCAACGTGCTTTCCGGCATGTACGATGAGCGAAGAGACCGTTTCGCCGGTAAGATCGTGATGGTAGGTGCCTATGCACCGGCATTCCAGGATGAATGTATGGTCCCTGTTGACAGGGATTCCCACATGTACGGAGTGGAGGTTCACGCAAATACCATCCAGGCCATTGCCGAAGGCAAGACCGCACTTCCCGCAAAGAGGATTGTATTCTTCGGAGCGACCTTCCTTCTGGTACTTGCGTTTCTTTTTGCCGCATCAAAACAGAAACTTGTGCCCGTTATCATCGAATCTGTGATTCTTGGTGCCGCTTACTGCTTTGTGGGCAGACTCCTTGCGGGCAAGGGCATATTCATAACCGCCGTTTATCTGCTTTTGTTCCTGATACTGGCGGATGTTTACTATGTGATCGAGAAATACTTCCTTGAAAAATGGCGCAGAAGAAGAACACTGGAAGTATTCAAGAAATACGTTGCACCTCAGGTTATCGACGATATCTCCAAGTCAGGCGATTTCGTGCTGAAGCTTGGGGGTGAAAAGAGAGACGTTGCCGTTCTTTTTGTTGATATCCGCGGATTCACGCCCCTTTCGGAGAGTCTGCAGCCTGAACAGGTTGTGGCTATCCTTAACGAATATCTGGCACTTACCACCAAGAGCATCCTGGGACGTCACGGAACCCTTGATAAGTTCATCGGTGACGCTACCATGGCGGTATTCAACGCACCCTTCGATCTTGATGATTATATCTACGAGGCTGTGTGTGCCGCCTGGGATATCAAACAGGGTTCCAGAGAACTTGGCGAGCGCCTTTATAAGCAGTTCAACAAGACGGTCGGTTTCGGTGTGGGTGTTAACTGCGGCCCCGCGGTCGTTGGTAACATCGGCTGCGAATTCCGTATGGACTACACAGCCATCGGCGATACCGTAAATACAGCAGCAAGACTCGAAGCCAACGCCAAGGCTGAGGAGATCCTCATAAGCGAGTATGTTTACGAGAAACTGAAGGACCGTATTGTTACCGAAGAGGTGGGCGAGATCCCTCTTAAGGGTAAGAGCACCAAACTTATGGTCTACAGAGTCCTTGATATCAACAAACCCGCTACGGAGGCATAATAATGCAGGCTAAATGGTCCATCAACCCCGATTTTAACGATCTTGACAGATTCATAGAACTGTCAAAACAATACGAAACAGCATTCGAGTACATAGATTTTACCTATCCCAAGGTCTACCAGAATGCACCTGAGATGCGAAAAAGGATAGAGACCTACAAGGCGCTTGACAGGGATCATTCCAAGGACACCCTTCACGGAGTGTTCTACGATATCGCCCTTATCAGTACCGACGATGTCATAAGAGAAAGAAGCCGTTATCTTGCCGAGATGTCTTTAAGTACCGCAAGGGATCTTGCCTGCAAGGGCGTGGTGTTCCACACCGGGATCCTTGGGGGACTCAACGTGACCTATTACCTTGAGGGGTGGGTTGACGGCATGTGCGAGTATCTGCCCACACTTCTCGAAAAGTACGATGACCTTGAGATCTATCTTGAAAACACGGTGGAATCAAGTCCCAAGGAGATCTGCGAGGTCGCGGGCAGACTTAAGAAATACAAGAACTTTAAGCTA
>JAEEGT010000107.1 GCA_016280465.1 Lachnospiraceae bacterium
TAAGTGTAAGGGCTGCGGACGCTGCATAGGTGCCTGTGCTTTTGACGCGATTGAGAATGATAATGAGGATGCACCTCAGATGCTGGGAAGAAAAATGGCGGAGTATTCCGCTGCTGTATTAAACGGAAGACCTCATTTCCACATAAGCCTCATCACTGATGTTTCTCCCAACTGCGACTGTCACGGGGAGAATGATGCACCAATCTTACCCGATATCGGAATGCTGGCTTCTTTTGATCCGGTGGCCCTTGATCAGGCCTGTGTGGATCTTTGCCAGAAGGCAGAGCCCATCAGGAACAGCCAACTCGGAGATAACATGGCAAGCGAACATTTCCACGATCACGGAGATGTATGGCACAATTCAAATCCCAACGTTTCCTGGGCAGAGACCCTGGAGCACGCCCAGAAGATCGGTGTGGGATCCAGAGATTATGAACTTGTCATCATGAAATAGGCGCGAAAAACATAACTCCAAAATTTGCGGTTACGCTAAATGAACATAACTCCAAAATTTGCAGTTATTGAAAAGATAAGAGGTAAAACATGGTAAAGGAAATATCGGCTCAGGGCCTTGAGGATTTTACTTACAGCATCAGGGATGTGCATATAAGCGATCCCTTTATACTGGCGGATGAGAAATCGGGTTTTTATTACACTTATGTTCAGTTTGTGGATACGGAGCGTTTTCCGGATGCCAAGTGCGATGAACCCTGCTTTTACGTTATCAAATCTCCGGACCTTATAAACTGGTCGGTTCCCAGGGTCTGCTTCAAAAAGGGGGATTTCTGGGCGGATAAGGATTACTGGGCGCCGGAGTGCCATATATGGAAAGGAAAGTACTATATCATTTCTTCCTTCAGGGCGGAGGGTAAATATCGCGGCTGCCAGTGTCTGGTCGCAGACAGCCCGGAGGGACCCTTCACTCCCGTGGGAGACGGTCCCGTTACTCCCAAGGGCTGGCATTGTCTGGATGGTACTCTGTACGAAGATACCGACGGGTCACCCTGGATGATCTTCTGCCATGAGTGGATGCAGGTCTATGACGGCCAGATCTGCGCCGTTAAGTTAAGCGACGATCTGTCCCGTGCCGTTTCGGAGCCCGAGATTTTGTTCAGGGCTTCGGATGCTCCCTGGCGAGGCAAAAATACCGTTGGCGGAAGCCTTGTTACCGACGGCCCCTTCCTTTACAGACTTCCATCGGGAACATTGATCATGCTTTGGTCCAGCTTCTCCGACAAGGGAGGATATACCGTAGGGTATGCAAGATCTCTTTCAGGAACACTTCACGGTCCCTGGGCCCAGGTTCAGGATCCCATATATGCTCTTGACGGCGGACATGCCATGCTTTTCAGGACCTTTGAGGACAAACTCATGATGTCCCTCCACTGTCCCAATATCCATCCCAAGAAACGGATCCTTCTTTTTGAGATGGATGAGTCCGGAGACCGTCTTGCCATAAAGAACGAGATCACCGGAAACTGGTATAACGGCGCCGGAGGCACTGCCGAGCACTGGCGTTACAAGGTCCCCTGTACCGAAGATTTTTATGTATAACATGCCTGAAAGGAACACCATGTCATCCGTAGAAACATTGCATTCGTCAATGATCTCATACCCCCACGGCTTTTCAACCAGAAAGGGCGGAGTGAGCGAAGGTATATTTGAGTCTCTGAATCTTGGGATGAACCGGGGAGACGACAAGGACAAAGTCATAGAAAATTACCGAAGATTCCTTCTTTCCTGCGGTATTAAGGAAAGGGAATTTGTCTGCGGCGAGCAGGTTCACGGGACCGATGTGATGATCGTGGGCAAAGAACACGCAAGACCTCCCTACGGCTATGATTCCCTTTTTAAGGCCGACGGGTATGTGACCAAAGAGTCCGGGGTTCCCCTCGTCATTTTCATTGCGGACTGCATATCCCTGCTTATGGCGGATGAGGATGCGGGAATCGTGGCTGCGGTACACTGCGGTTGGCGAAGTACGGTGGGGGATATTGAGAGAAACGCCGTAAATGCCATGGTTAGTCTCGGGGCCAAGAAAGAAAACATCAAGGCTGCCGTAGGCCCTGCCATCTGCAAAGACTGTTTTGAAGTGGGCGGTGAAGTCATCGAGGCCGTTAAGACTTTGCTTCATGGCGAAGGGGAGTCCTTTTTCAGCGCTAAGGATAACGGAAAATATCTGCTGGATCTGAAGGGAGTTCTCAGGCAGAGCCTCATCAATACGGGTCTCCTTGAAGAAAACATAGATGTACTTAAGGAATGCACCATGTGTGACCCCGGCAGGTTCTGGTCTCACCGATACACCAAGGGTGTGAGGGGCAGCCAGGCAGCAGTGATCATGAAGCCCTGATCTTTGGCGGGATATATGTATAAATAACATCGGCTTTGCTTTCCGCGGGATACACCCGTGGCAGGCAGGCCGAAATTTTTCAAAAAGAAATGTAAAATATACTTGACAAGATATAAAATATATCGTACCATGTGTCCAAGATAGTTGAACGGAGGGAGTTAAAATGGAAACTTACAGATATCCTGAGATACAGGAAGAAAAGAAACCAAAGAAGCCCGGGAAGATCACGACCGTACTGTTCTGTCTTTGGGTGGTGGTAGCAATGCTTTTGGTCCAGGCAGCGGCCATGTATGTGGGGATAATCCCCAAGGCTTTGCAGTTAATCAGAGAACTGGGACCGAATCCCGATATGGTCACAAAGCGCCTTGAGGAATATATGTCAGGCTCATCCGTGATGACGGTCCTCATGTTTGCAGCCGAAGTGATCTGCATTATCGTGGCCGGTATCTGGTACTACAGAGGCTATGTTAAAAAGGACAAGGAAAACAAGACTTACAGACCCTTCAACAAGAATTTCGGCAGGATCAAGAGTGTGGCCTTTGTGGTCTGCGGATGTATCGCAGCCTGGAGCCTGGCGGTGATAATCCAGTCCATAATAGCCTCAGTACTTCCGAAGACGGCTAAAGAGGTTAACGAGATGCTTGGTTCGGCGCTGGGAGGTGACATGGTACTGGGACTTATCGTGGCAGTGGTGCTTGCTCCCGTCTTTGAAGAGATCACCATGAGAGGCATAATCCTTCAAAGATCAAAGCGGGCTTTCGGAGTGATCGGCTGCATGGTCATCAGCGCGGTTATGTTCGGGGTATTTCATATGAACATCATTCAGGGCTTGTATGTTCTTCCCCTGGGACTGTTCTGGGGCTTTGTGGGATACAGGTTCAATTCCGTAATTCCCTGTGTGGTGTGTCATATGCTCAATAATTTCCTGGGAGTGCTCATACCTTCTTCCGTAAATCCGGTGATACTCTTCGCAGTTACCGGCGCGATCACGGCATTTATGGGAGTCAGATTCGGATTTTTTAACTTTGATAAGGAGGAAGAGATCGATGAATAAGAAAATGAGACGGGCTTTGATGTGGATCTGCCTGTTGATCGCCTTGATCGGAATTGTAATGATCGTAATCAGCATGTTTAACGAAGGCAACACATTTATGATGATCGGTATGGCTTGTGTAGTGGTCGGTCAGATCATAAATCTTGTGCTTAACGCAAGGAGAGGTAAAGAAGATGACAAATAAGGGAAAAAAGATACTTGTTATACTTGCGGCATTTCTTGTGCTGGTTTCCGTGATGATGCTCATCGCCCCGAAGCATAACTACTTCGCGGTGATCAATAACGTGGTGGAAGTTAAGAACGGTGTGGCGGCTCCAAATAAGTTTAAGATGCCGCTTACGGTAAATACTGCCGGAAATTACACTTTCACGGCCGACTGGTGGAGAGAAACGGATATTCCCGGCTTCGTGACGGGTCTTATCGTTACCGATGAATCCGGTAAGGTATATTACAATGTTACCGGCGGAACCCTTCTTTCCGACTCGATCCCCATGAAGCTTGAAAAAGGAAAATATACCTTCAGCTTTGAGACCCTCGGCAGCCATGAAGCCTTTGAAAAGTATGCCGGTGAGCATTTCAAGGACAGCGATATGGGTGATATAGACAAAGACTATTTTCATGACGGCACCTGGGAGATGAAATACAAGGTTTCGATCAATCAGTACATGAAGGGAGCCTATGCCATCGGAATGGCCGGGGGAACTGTTTTCGGGATACTCCTGATAGCCCTGGTGGTGGTATTGTCGAGAAAAGAAAACGCTCCTGCCAAAAGATACGACGAACGTCAGGTGGCGGCTCAGGGCAAGGCCTATAAGTACGGATTTATAACCATGTCGGTCTGTCTTGTGACGCTGGTGTTATCTCTTACGATGAAGATTTCGATCCCTGCGGAAACAGGTCTTCTCATAATGCTGTGTTTCCTTTGCGGCGGCGCAGTGACGGTGACCAACCTGATATGGGATGATGCCTATTTCAGGATGGATGAAAACCGTCCCATGTGGATCGTGTTCTTTTCCCTGTTATCCGTGCTGAACCTGGGTATCGGAATATCCCAGATCGTAAGACATGAGATCATATCGGAGGGTGTGCTGACCCTGAGGGGTTCCATGAATCTTATCTGCGGTGTTTTCATGACCTATATCCTGGCAGTGATCCTTATCAAGAGCATTAAGGACAGAAACGAGGATTGATATGAAGAATCTGAAGCTTAAGGCGGCCAGAGCATCCTTTGACATGTCCCAGCAGGACCTGGCGGACAAGGTCGGGGTTTCAAGACAGACCATCAATGCCATAGAGAAGGGGGATTACAATCCCACCATCAATCTTTGCATCGCCATCTGCAAGGTGCTTGACAAGACTCTGGACGAACTGTTCTGGGAGGCCTGAAACCTGCCTTTATAAATCAAAACAATAATGCTATACTTAAAGCATCCGCCAAAGCGGGTGCTTTTGCCGTGAATATACGTACAAAGGGGATTTTTGATGATAAAGAAAGCTTATTTTGCGGGAGGGTGCTTCTGGTGCGTAACTCCCATATACAAACTTTACGGGGTTGATTCCGTTACCTGCGGCTATGCGGGAGGTACGGAAGAAAACCCAACCTACGAGCAGGTGAAGGCTCAGAAAACGGGTCACAGGGAGACCATCGAACTTACCTACGATCCCGATGTGGTTTCTTTTGACGAACTTCTGGATATCTATTTTGCCAATGTGGATCCCTTCGATCCGGAAGGTCAGTTTATCGACAAGGGCTTTTCCTACACTCTCGCCATTTTCTACACAAGCGAGGAAGAAAGGATCATCGCAGCCCGCAGGCTTTTAAAGATCGAAGAAGAATCGGGAAAGAAAACCTATGTGGAGCTTCTGCCCTATACCAATTTCTACAGAGCCGAGGAATATCACCAGGATTACTATCTGAAAAACCCCGAGGCTTTTGAGGAAGAACTGATACAATCCGGGCGAAAGAAACAGTAAAGAAAGGGTGTGCTTTGAAAAGAACGGGTACCTGCAAAAGAATATATGCGGCACTCATGGGAGCAGTGATGCTCCTTCTTTGTGCTTGTTCGGGCTCCAACTCCGCAAAGATGATCCGGGAGATCTCCGAGAAATACAGGGTTTCGCCGGAAAA
>JAEEGT010000108.1 GCA_016280465.1 Lachnospiraceae bacterium
ATCTATTTATGCCTGTTTTTTGGGGCACAGCGTCCCCGGCATAAACTTTCCTTTAAGGAGTCAAAGACCATGGAATGGTTAACGATCGTTTTATTTCTCATAGTCGGCCTGGTGCTCATCGTTAAGGGCGGCGATTTCTTCGTAGATGCAGCCAGCTGGATCGCCGAGGTTTCCGGCATCCCCAAGCTCATTGTAGGCGCGACAGTGGTAAGTTTTGCCACCACCCTTCCGGAGCTTCTGGTATCCACCATAGCAGCCGGCAAAGGCGAAGTTGAACTGTGTATCGGCAATGCCGTAGGAAGTGTTATCGCAAATACCGCCATGATAATGGCAATTTCCCTTATCTGCATGCCCGCCATAATCAAAAGAAAGGATTACCTAAACAAATCCATTCTTCTTCTGGCAGCCATCATCACCCTTGCAATCGCAAGCTGGGATAAAAGCCTTGGTATCGTGGGAAGCATAATTCTTATCATCATCTTTGCCCTCGCAATGGCGGACAATGTCCGGGCCGCCCTTGCTTCCATGAAAGCCGATAAAGAAAAAGAAGAACGGGTCAAACCCACCGGCAAAGAAATTTTTATCAATATCGTCAAATTTGTTCTCGGTGTTGCGGGAATAATCATCGGTGCGGATCTTTTGGTAGATAACGGACAGGCCCTGGCCCTCATGCTGGGAGTATCTCCCAGGATCGTGGGTATCACGGTTCTTGCCGTGGGGACCTCTCTTCCCGAGCTTGTGACCACCATTACTGCCATTGCCAAGAAACAGCATTCACTTTCCGTCGGCAATATCATAGGCGCAAATACCATAGATCTTACTTTGATCCTTTCGGTTTCCACCTTTATATACGGCGGATCACTTCCTGTACAGACAAGAGCGGATATGCTGGTATCCCTCGCTGTTACCGTGATAGCTCTTATCCCCACCCTTATCACAAAAAAGTTTTCAAGAATCCAGGGCGTAATACTGTTTACCTGCTACATTGCTTATATCGCCCTGTCCTGCATGAATCTTTTGACATTCTAAGGATTTCAGGCTCAGATCTGTTACAATTCTATACTTAGGCACAAAAAAGATCCTTCGACCTGCACAACCGCAGGTCGAAGGATCTTTTAATTACTCTGAATTATTTTTTTCTGTAAATGATATCATCACGTCCGGGGCCGTTACTTACCATTGTGATGGGATATCCGATCTCACGCTCCACGAATTCAACGTAGTCGCGGCATTCCTTGGGAAGCTTGTCATAGTCCCGGATTCCGCGAATATCGCATTTCCAGCCGGGAAGCACCTTGAGAACGGGTTTTGCTTTTTCCAGTTTGGTGGTCACGGGGAACTCAGTGGTAACCTCGCCGTCGATCTCGTAGCCTACACAAACGGGGATCTCATCAAGATATCCGAGAGCATCGAGAACGGTAAAAGCAACATCGGTGGTACCCTGCAGGCGACATCCGTACTTGGAAGCCACACAGTCAAACCAGCCCATTCTGCGGGGACGTCCGGTAGTAGCGCCGTACTCTCCTCCGTCACCGCCGCGGCGTCTGAGTTCATCGGCTTCATCACCGAAGATCTCGGAAACAAAAGCACCTGCGCCCACTGCGGAAGAATATGCCTTGCAGACGGTAACGATCTGCTTGATCTCATAAGGGGGAACACCCGCACCTACGGCTCCGAAACCTGCCAGTGTATGGGAGGATGTAACCATGGGGTAGATACCGTGATCGGTATCCTTAAGGGTTCCCAACTGTCCCTCAAGAAGAATGGTCTTTCCTTCTTTAAGAGATCTGTTAAGGAACTCGGAAACATTGCCCACATAAGGAGCGATCATGTCTCTGTACTCGTGAAGAGTCTTAAGGAGCTCCTCGGGATTGATCAAAGGCTTGTGATATACATACTCAAGGATGGGATTCTTAAGGTCACATACACGGGCGATCTTCTCTTTAAGAACATCGTCATCGAAGAGTTCGTTGACCTGGAAGCCGATCTTTGCATATTTATCGGAATATAAGGGAGCGATGCCCGACTTGGTGGATCCGAAGGACTTACCGCCAAGCCTCTCTTCCTCGTAAGCATCCATCAGTATATGATAAGGCATAACGATCTGCGCTCTGTCCGAAACCATGATCTTGGGCGCAGGAACGTTTCTGTCCGTAATGGACTTGATCTCACCGATGAGGATCGGAATGTTCAGCGCAACACCGCTTCCGATAACGCTGGTGGTGTGATTGTAGAATACTCCCGAGGGAAGGGTGTGAAGAGCGAATTTGCCGTATTCATTGACTATTGTATGCCCGGCATTGGCTCCTCCCTGATAGCGAACCACGATGTCAGCGGTTGCTGCCAGCATGTCTGTAATTTTTCCTTTTCCTTCGTCGCCCCAGTTGGCGCCGACTATAGCCTTAACCATTGCTTTCTCCTTTATACAGCCGCCGATTCCGACGACCTTTATATGCACATATACTGTGCATGCGTAAACCCACTGAATAATATTACCACGTCAACTGTATCTAAGTAAATACAGAACTATTTTAACTTGATATATACTATGCTCCTGGCGGGAAGTTTAAGCTCTTCGCCCTCAAGTTTGATCTCGGAATTGTCCACAGTCAGGAAGCCCACGATCTCGATCTTCTTTTCTCCCACACCCATGGAATTCTCCATCTGATTTCTAACCGCATAAAGAACCTTGGGTTCCAAAACCGCCTCGCTATCCGGGGAATTGTTGTAAAGGATACCGATACTGCTGCCGTTGTAGGTTTTTACGACAGCCGCCAGATTTCCATCGGTAGCCTTTGCTACCACCTCTACTGTTCCCCTGGCGATCTCGGGATTCTGATTTCTTATGAGAAGGGCTCTTCTGTAATAGTTAAGTATGGAGCCTTCATCCACAAGTTGTTCCGCCACACCCGCAAAGTTCTGGGCAATACCGCTGTCTGCTCCGGAGGGAGCCTTGGTCATGCCCGTCTCTTCGCCCCAGACCATGGGAAGCCGCTTGTTTTCATCTTTGGTGCCCTTGCTCTTCATGCCGATCTCTTCGCCGTAATACACAAATGGCGATCCGTTCATGGAAAGAAGGAGCCCTCCCGCGAACTTGATAAGTGCGGGATCTCCGTTAAGGGCGTTGCATACACGACCCATGTCATGGTTCGTAATGAAGGGAGCATCGATATAATCCGCGTAAACAGAACCGAAGGTATTCTGGTAATCCACCATGGCGTTGGCAAAAGCATAAGCTCCCATATTGCCCCTGGCGGTACCGATTATCATGCCCTCTGCGGAAGCCGCATCGAAGTTAAAGAGGCTGTCGGTCTCTGATTTATAATAATTCGCGATCTCGCCCTTGCCGGACCATACCTCCGAAACCATATAGAAATCGGGGTTTAAGCTCTTTGCGTAGGTGTAGATCCAGTTCATGACCTCTGTATTGAAGGCCGTATCCTTCTCCTCGAAGTGAAGGGTGGCATCCATTCGGAATCCGTCCACGCCCTTATCGATCCAGAATTTGGCGATATCTTCAAACTCGGCTCTCAGTTCCTTGCAGTTATAGTTAAAGTCAGGCATCTCGCTCCAGAACTGACCTTCGTAGTAGAAATCCGAATTGCCCACTCTGTAATAGGTGCCGTTTTTCTTTTCCCTTGTAAAGTGATAATACCCAACGTAGGGGCACTCCGAAGCCAGGGCCTCAATTGACCTTGAATCCGTGGATTTGACGGTCTTTAAGAACTCACAGGCCTTGGTAAACCAGGGATGCTTTGAAGAAGAATGGTTCATGACAAAGTCGATTATGACCCTGATGCCCCGGTCATGGGCTTCTTTGATAAGTTCCTCAAAGTCCTCCATGGTGCCGTACTCTTTGTCGATGGCACAGTAATCCGTCACATCGTACTTATGGTAGGTAGGGGATGGCATGATGGGCATGAGCCATATACCGTTGAATCCCAGGTTCTTCACATAATCAAGTTTTTCGGTGACTCCCTTAAGATCTCCCAGGGAGTTTCCGTCGGAATCGTAAAAAGAACGCACAAAGATCTCGTAGTAATTCCTGTAATTATCCTCGATGATGTTCAGTTTCCTGTCTTCCCAGGAAAACAATGCATCGCTTTTGGGTTTGCCGCACCCGCTGACTATTGTAGTCAATATCAGTAATGCCGACAAAAACAGTGCCGTCGTTCTTTTTCTCATAGGCGCCTCCTAAGTCTAAGGGATCCCGTTATTTGGGAACCGCAGATGTCCAGTGGCTCTGGTTATAAATATCCGTCAACTTGTAAAGTGCTATATAATCGCTGCCTAAATAGGTGTCGCTGATCTGCATGTTGTCGGTAACGGTCATCTGCTCGCCAAGGAAGAAGCTGTCCTTGAAGGTTCCGTCATAGGAATAATAGTCGCAAAGGAAATCCAGCTTGTCTCCGGCCTTTAATTCCGTAAGACCTCTGGCCTTGGTCTCCGTAACATCCGAATCATAGTCGGGATCCGCGCCGGCGATATAACCATGAGGCGTATTGTTATCGAATACCAGAATAAGCTTCACTCTCTCGCCGTTTAAAAGAGCGGGAACATAGCCCGTGATGGTATAGTTTGTGCCGTCGTCCACAGTGTCCGTGTGGTAGTATGCCACGGGCTGGTTGTTGATGGAGATCCATGTTCCGTCGGTATCGGCAACAAGCCTTCCGTAATCGTCGACGTAAAAAATATTGTCAAGGCCCATATCCACGTAGCCCGTTCCGTCATCCACAAATACGTTAAGATCGATGGAATGTACCAGTGCCCAGTCTTCATCGGCAAGAGAAAGAACGGGATTGCCTTCCGAATCCTTGCTCCAGTTAAGTTTACCGTTATCAAGCTGGTGTGCTTCGATATAGCTTGCGGTCTCGGCATCCGTCATGCTTCGACCCAGGAACAGCCCCGCTATATCGGCGATGCCCGATGCGGCCGATGCGGAAGAACCGCCGCCGGAAAAAGCACCTACCAGTGAAAGGATGGAGTCAAGTCCCAGAGCGGAGGAAGAATTTGATGCCCCTGAGGATGCACCCAAAAGAGCATACAGGGGATTCACTTCGCTTCCGAAACCGCCGGTAGCAGCCTGTCCGGAAAGCTCAAGGCTGGCAAATTCCTTGATGCAGGCGGAATATTCCGAATCAAGGCCGATGGCATCGTAATTCTTTACCGCCGAATTTACGTTGGAAGTCTTCCGGTAAGGGAAGTAAATTGAAATACCGTAGGAATCCGCCATATTGGAAGAAGTACGGTTGTATTTTACGGCGCCCAGCAGTGTCTCAGCCAAAGCTTTGCTTTCTTTGGTATTGATCTTGCGGGCAAAGCTGTAAAGATCTATCTGATCGATCCTTGACGAGGTGGCAAATTCACGGACACCGCTCCTTGCATCGGAAACCACGGAGTAGTCTCCGTCTTTGATAAGCTCGGTGGTACTCTTTGAAAACTTCTTCAGGTCATCGCTTACGGTAGCGGAAAGCTCCGCAAGGTCTACAACGGAAAGGGTGGTCTTCTGTCCCGGGCAACGCTTTCCACAGGTCTCCACAAAATCATCCACAATGAGCTTGCCGATCTCAACGGTGGGCATGGAGGTGTTCTTTGAAAGCTCCGTGAGCCAGTTTGTGTAATACCAGCCCACTCCCGGCTCCGTCTCCTCTGAAGCGATCATGTAATCCGCATAATCCGAAGCCATAAGGTCGGTTTCAAGGGTTGCCATAAGGCAGGCGTCAAAACCGATGAAATCATATTTCATGTCGGCATTCTTAAGTGCCGTATTGATCCCCGCCAGGTTCATGGAACCCTTGCCCGCATTCTTCTCGTCATAGCCGTAGCCCGAAACCGAGCCGCCGCCGTGATCCCAGAAGATCAGCATGTTTCTGTTGGCGGGATAGTTCTTTTTACAATATTTAATGAAATCCGTAAGGTTATCGGGATCCGTCATGGGAAGAGTTCCCGCGTCGTTAACAAGTTTCTCAAGGCCTCCTTTGTTGACCCTGTAGATCTGGTTAACGGAGTTAGATATACCGGAGGTCTTCCACTGCTTACACCCGCCGGTGAACACGATGATGTTTACCTTGTCGGAAAGAGTTGCGGAAGCCATTTCGGAAAGGTCCGCACTGGCCATACCGTTCTTTGATTCAAGATCGGTACCGCACATATATACCATGATGGTGACGGTATCCTTGCCGCCTCCGAGGATCTCGGTGTACTTGTCTCTTGCCGCAGGATCCACGGACTTGTCAAGCTTGCCGGTATTGTCCTTCCAGGTCCAGCCCGATGATGTATTGCTAACGGAACCTAACATGCCCGACAGAGCACCGCCCGACATAAGAGAAGATGGTGAAGCATTGCCGCCGCTTTGCTGAGTGGTGACCGTTGTATCATCGGAAAGAAGGGATCCTGCACCTCCAAGGAGAGAGCTCAGTCCCTTGCCGCCTCCGAAAACAAGGACCGCAACAAGCACGAGGACGATTACAAGGAACTTACCCTTTCCGCCACCGCCTCCAAGAAGCATGCCCAGAAGACCCAGGCCGCCTCCCGCTCTGGAAGGTCCGCCGCTGTTTCCGCCGCCCCCGGAATAACTTCCGGAGCCTACGGGGCCCATTCCGGTGCCTGAGCCGCGACGATGTACGCCGTTACCGGCACCTGTGACATTTTTCTCTCTTGATCTGGGTTTATCTGCCATATTACGCTCCTTAAGAATATCTTTTCAGTACGATGGATGGGTTAGGATCAAGCCTCTACGGCCTTAAGTGCATCATCTATATGTTTGCAGAAATTCTTCTCACCTATTTTATCATATAATCCCGCCTTTTTTAAAGCATTCATGGGCTGTTCGTTCACATGGGACAGGATCAGTCTGACATTTTCTTTTTCACAGCGGTCCGCCAATGAGGAAAGGGCGTTTATAGCCGTTGAATCCACAGCATTTACGCTACGCATACGAATGATCAGGTTGTTCATCTCGCTCGATACGGTAATGCTTAAGATCTTGTCTGCAGCGCCAAAGAACATGGGACCGGAAACCTCGTATACCATGGTCTTTTCGGGAACCTTGCGAAGGGTAATGGAATCGGGATCGTTTTCATCGTCAACGATCTTCCAGCCCTTGACCATAGTCTCCTCGCTCATACGCTTGATAAAGAGCACGCAGGTAAGGATCATGCCGACTTCAATGGCGATAACAAGATCAAATACCACAGTAAGCACAAAGGTAAGGATCAGCACGATGATATCGGACTTGGGTGCTGTCTTGCAAAGGCGCACGAAGGTACGCCATCCCGACATATTGTAAGCAACCATAAAAAGAATGGCTGCGATGGTAGGCATGGGAATAAGGGCCGCATAGGGCATGAGTACCACCAGCACCAGCAAAAGAACAACTGCGTGGACCATACCGGCTATTGGTGTTCTTCCGCCGTTCTTAACGTTGGCGGTGGTACGGGCGATGGCGCCTGTTGCGGGAATACCGCCGAAAAGTGCGCTTGCGATATTACCTGTACCCAGAGCCACAAGTTCCATATTTGAATTGTGGCGTGAGTTGATCATGGAATCGGATACCACACAGGAAAGCAGGGATTCGATGGCTGCCAGCACCGCAATGGTAAAGGCGTTGGGGAGCAGGTCCCTGATTATGGGGAAATTCACATGGGGAAGGGTAAACTTGGGAAGCTCGGTCGAAAGTTCGTAAAGGTTTCCTATGGTGTTGACATTTAACTTAAAGCCGTTTACCACCAGGATTCCCACAACCACCGCAATGAGTGAAGGGGGGATCTTTGATAAAAACTTAGGGTGCTTGATCATGGGCCATACAATAAGGATGGCAAGGCTTAAAAGCCCCACAAGAAAAGCCTGGACATTGAAGGTATTGATGAATTTAACGTCGTAGACCAGCTTGTCCACGGTCTCGATAAGCGGTTCCTCGGAAACAACGCTGAGGCCGAAGAAGTCCTTTAACTGACCGATAAGAAGGGTTACGGCGATACCGGCGGTAAAGCCTGTGGTAATGGTATAGGGGATGAACTTGATGAGGGTACCGAATTTCAAAAGTCCCATGATCACCAATATTATGCCGGCCATAACAGTTGCAACGATAAGGCCGTCCATTCCCTTTGTGGCCACGATACCGCCCACAATGGTGGCAAAAGCAGCCGTAGGTCCGGAAACCTGAACTCTGCTGCCGCCGAGAAATGCGATGATGAAGCCTGCCACGATGGCAGTGTAGATACCCTTCTCGGGAGATACACCCGAAGCTATGGCAAGGGCAATGGATAAGGGGAGTGCGATGATGGCTACGATGATCCCCGCGATGACGTCCTTAACGAACTGCTCTTTGGTATAGTTCTTCATCACGGAAAAAAGCTTTGGTTTGAGATTCATATACTATCCTTTCTTGCTGTGTTGTCTTACTCTGACGAGTTACCCCCGCATGAGAATTTGCACGCGAAGGGCACATCCTAAGATGTGCCCCATTCCAAACGCCAAACCGCATACGCGGTCTTACACTCGGAGACCCCCCTCCTACATGTTTTTCATTGTATCATTGCAAAGCCGCGAAGCAGATACCCTCGCAAAAAGATCTGCCTAGATTTCAACCGCAAGATGCAAAACGCTCTTAGCGGGTACCTTCACGGTAAGGATATTACCCTTAACGCTTGCTCCCGTAAAGGCCTCTGTGCGGACCGTCTCGGGATTGTCAAAGGTATTTCTGTCGGTCATGCCGGCAGTAAGGATCTCACCCTTAACGGACTTAAGCTCCGTCTCGGTAAATACACCCTCAAGATCGTAATCATCCGAAAGGGACAGATTTCCGAGAGTGATGTGGATCTTTCCGTCGGTACCAAGAGATACGGATTCTGTAAGATTCGGAACCTTAACGCCATCCTCAAGGCCGATAAGATCCGTTGCAAGACTGCTGTCCAGAAGCTCCGCATCCTGATGATGCTTGAACATATTAAAGACATGATAGGTGGGTGTCTTTAACATCTTGTCGCCTTCCGTAAGGATCACTGCCTGAAGCACATTGATAAGCTGTGCGATATTGGCCATCTTGACCCTGTCGCAGTTCTTGTTAAAGAGGTTAAGGTTGATGGCTGCCACAAGAGCATCTCTCATGGTGCTCTGCTGATACAGGAAACCGGGATTGGTGCCGGGTTCAACATCGTACCAGGTGCCCCACTCATCGATGATCATGCCGATCTTCTTGTCGGGATCGTACTGATCCATGATGGCGCCGTGACGCTTGATGAGAGTCTCCATGTAAAGAGTCTTGTTAAGAGTCCTGTACCAGTCCTTCTCATCAAATTCCGTAGCGGAACCTTTCTTGCTCCAGTTTCCGGTGGGAAGGGTGTAATAATGAAGACTCATGCCGTCCATAAAGCCGTTGCCGTGGTCAAAGCAGGTCTCAAGGACCTTCTCGGTCCAGTGATAGTCTCCCGCATTGGCGCCGCAGGCGATCTTCTTTATGGGAGTGTTGCCGCCGTAGTTACGCACATAAGTCTGATATCTTCTGTAAAGATCTCCGTAATACTCGGGGCGCATGTTACCGCCGCATCCCCAGTTTTCATTGCCCACGCCGAAATAATTTACGGTCCAGGGCTCCTTGTGGCCGTTCTTTTCACGAAGATTAGCCATGGGAGACACACCGTTAAAGGTCATGTACTCCACCCACTCGCTCATTTCCTGAACGGTGCCGCTGCCCACATTGCCGTTTATGTAGGTCTCGCAGCCGATCTGTCTGCAGAGTTCCATAAACTCATGGGTACCGAAGCTGTTATCCTCCACAACTCCGCCCCAATGGGTATTTATCATCTTTTTACGTGTTTCCTTGGGGCCGATGCCGTCCTTCCAGTGATACTCGTCGGCAAAGCATCCGCCGGGCCAGCGAAGCACGGGAAGCTTCATCTCTTTGAGGGCATCCACCACATCGCATCTCATGCCGTTAACATTGGGAATATCGGAGTTTTCACCTACATAGAGACCTTCGTAGATGCACCTTCCCAGGTGCTCCGAGAAATTACCCTGAAGTTCTCTGTTGATATGTCCCTTTTTGTTCTTGGGATTAACATACAGTTTATACATAGAATTCTCCTTATCATAAGGCCCGCGAACCTCGTCGCAAGTCCCTTTAATCTTATTCCGACAGGGTTTTTCTGTCAATAATCCAAAGAAAAAGAAACCCTACTTATAGAGCACCACGCCTTCCTTGCCGGAAAGTTCCGCGTAAGCTCCATCATAATCGAAATTCATGTAGTGATCGTACACTTCGTCGCAGTATTCTTCCCAGTTGTCTTTGGTAATGAGACCCTTTCCCTCGTGCATCCACTCAAGGATATTCTCACTGACCTGTTCGTTGTAATGGCCTATATCCCTGTAGGAATCTATATCCGTGATCAGATCGTAATCCGTGTAAAAAGAAAACAGGTGCACATTATCATATGGAACCAGCATCTCGATCATCATACGCTCTGCCTCGAGCTGAGCCCTCATCATGCCACGGACGTAGAAGAAATCCATATAGTAGATACTGTAAGGCGTGATAAAGAGATAAAACTCGATATCCGGGTTCTCTTCGACAGTCCTCACGATGTTCTGGGTCACGTTGCCGATAACGGTTTCTTTTTGCTCTTCGGTAATGGGATACTGCTCTCCCACGTACTCAAGGGCGGCTCTGTTATAGCTTGCGTTGACCGCATCCCTACCTGTGGCAAAGTAAGGAGTCCAGTTGGCGTAATCGTCAAAAGAAGTGGTTATCTTCCCCTTGGCATCAAACCCCAGAATATCCTGGATCCCCATAAACAGGGCTTCTTTATTGAGAAGATAGTTGATGTCATTGAGGGGCTTATCATCATAAAGATATGTGGGATAGGTGTCGGGATCGTAGTCGGTGTGATCCTTGTCCTCGATGATGCGCCCGTAATCAAGACCTCTCACCACAATCTTAAGATCCTTATTGTGTTTGATGCCCACCCTGACTATATTGTCAACCTCGTAGTAGCTTCCGCCGGAAAAAGGGACCTTAACGGATCTTGTTCCGAAGATCCTGTCTAAGGAACTGGTCTTGAAATTCTCCGTCATGGAGGTTCCCGCTATCATGGCATCATAGTCAAAATTCCGTGCAATGCCGTCATTTTGATATCGCTCGTCTTCCAGGATATAGCCCACACCCTCAAGGGGACCGTGAAAATGAAAATACGGGTCCACATAAGCGATGAAGGCAGCAACCCCCGACAAAAAGAAAACCGGTATGATCATAAGGGCAAGTGCCCATGCTTTTGCTTTATTCTTCATAAAACCCTTCCGTCCGGATCAGAAATTAAAATACAGGAATACGCTCTTTCCGGCAAAAGAACACACGCACCACATCAGTAAGAACATGGCCAAAATACAGTTTAAAACCCTCGGTCTGAACCTGTCCGCACAGTTCTTCGCTGTCTTTGCGAACCATATGAGTATAAGAGCGAATATATAATATCCTGCCAGGATCATATCCGGAAATCTGTTCTCAATGTGAGTGACCGCCAACACCTTCCTGATCTCGATAACCCTGAAGGCATCTGAAAAGATGGAGTCTACGGGCCCGAATCTAAAGGCAAAAGCGTTCTTAAAGATATTGAGAGCCTGAACAAAGGATTCCGCCCTGAATATCACAAAGGCAAAGCAAACAAAGAGGAAATTAAAGATCGCGGTCAGGAACTTCGGTATCCGGTCGATGGCTTTCTTAAAAATTCGATAGATCACCAGCATCAGGCCGTGAAGCACTCCCCATACCACAAAGGTCCATGCCGCTCCGTGCCAGAGACCGCTCAAAAAGAACACGATCATGGTATTGATGCAGGTACGAACCAGTCCCTTACGGTTTCCGCCAAGAGGGATATAGACGTACTTTGTGAAAAACCGGCCCAGGGTCATGTGCCAGCGACGCCAGAACTCCCCGATGTTTGCCGATCTTAAAGGCGAATCGAAGTTTTGAGGGATCTCAAGGTTCATCATCTTTCCAAGACCCATAGCCATGTCGCAATATCCTGAAAAGTCAAAATAGAGCTGAATTGTATAGCCAAGGATCACAAGCCAAGCAGTGGTGGAATTAAGCTTCTCCGATATGGTGAAGCCGTAGGGAATGGCTCCCCCGAACACATCAGCCAGAAGAACCTTTTTGGAAAGACCCAGTATAAACAGGAACATGCCCTTTGAAAAGTTGTCCCAGGAGAATTTCTTTTTGCTTTCATCCATAAGCTGGGGCACCAGTTCGCTGTGGGACACGATGGGACCCGCTATCAGCTGGGGGAAATACGCCACAAAGCAGGCATAACTCAGAAAGTCATATTTGGGAACCTCGCCCCGATAAGCATCCGCCACAAAGGAGATCTGCTGGAAGGTAAAGAAACTTATACCAAGGGGCAGAGCGATATGCAGGAAGGGAAGATCCGCCTTGAACAGAGCATTGATGTTCCCTATAAAGAAATCCATATACTTAAAATAACCGAGAAGGCCAAGATCAAAGACCACCCCAAGGATCATGAAGACCTTGCGGCGTTTCCTGTCATCGGTGGCAACAATAAGCCTGTAAGCTCCGAAATTTACGAGAATACTGGAAATTATGATAAGGATATAGGCAGGGTTAAAATACCCGTAAAACCACAGAGACATGCCAAAAAGAAATCCCCGGGCCAGGGTAAACTTTTTAAACCTGTTGAGGGCAAAATACCCCAAAAGACAAATGGGAAGAAATACAAATACGAATATATAGGAATTAAAAAGCATATCTGTCTCTCGCTTAGGAAATGTTTTCAACCGATTATACTATGAAACCTACCTTTTTTCCACAAAAACCGCGTTCTTTTGCACAGTAATTTTACCGTCTTTTTATACATTTTTAATCCTTGAAGAATCCCCGTGTGCTAATATTTTTATGTATATATGTACCGGCAGATTCCTATGCGGTACGAAAAGGATAACAATTTATGAAAAAGAAAAAATCTTCTAAGGGCTTCATAACGGCCCTCACTCTGGTGGGAGCACTCTTTATCATCCTTCTTGAGCTTTCAAAAAACACGGTTCCCGGCTTCATACTGACCCTGATCCTTATTGCAGGCTTTGTGTGGTTAAGGATCTTCTTAAGAAACAGAGACAGGTACAAGGCCGGAATGAGCGCACTTTGCTGGATCTCTTTCCTTGTTCTTTTGGCCGCAGTCTACTTTGTGACCGCTCCGCCCGTGAAAAGAGTCCCCGCCATGGAAGGTTTTAAGGTTCAGGCCACAGGACCCGTCAAGGTATCGGAAGGCACTCTGACCGGCGTATACAACAAGGACAAATCCGTAAAGATCTATGCGGGCATTCCTTACGCCAAGGCCCCCGTGGGAGATCTTCGCTGGCGTGAGCCCCAGGCTCCCGACAAATACGAAGGAATCTACAAAGCGGACAGATTCGGTCCCATGGCCATGCAAAAGCAAAACGGTCCTCTTTACGACTCTCTTTATCAGATAATCGGCTTTCACAAATACAACTTCAGTCTCTTCGACAATTACAGGGAACCCGCAAGTGAGGACTGCCTTTACTTAAATATCTGGTCCCCCGCAAGAGCGGAAAGCAAGCCCCTTCCCGTTATCTTCTATGTCCACGGCGGCTCCCTTACCACGGGCCAGTCCTACTACACGGAATATCGTGGCGAGGATCTTGCAAAAAAGGGCGTTGTCTTTGTCAACTTTGCCTACCGCCTGGGAGTCTTCGGATACTACGCAAACAATGAACTGGCAGAAGAATCGGAGAACGGCACCACCGGCAACTACGGACTTTTAGATCAGATCGCCGCTCTTAAATGGGTCAAAGAAAATATTTCTGCCTTTGGCGGCGATCCCAACAACATCACCATCGCAGGGGAATCCGCAGGTTCTTCTTCCGTCAATGCGCTGTGCGTATCACCCCTTACGGAAGGTCTCTTCGAGCGCGCCATCGCAGAAAGCAGTTCTGTCCTGGCTCCCAAGCCCTACCACACCTTCAGACCCCTTTCAAACGCTTTGGAAACAGGCCTTAGGATTATGCGCGAATTCGGTGCAAAGAACATATCCGATCTAAGGAACGTTCCCGCCGAAAAGCTCTTGAACACCAAATTCCAGAACAGTTCCATGACGGTGGACGGCTATGCCATCATTGAAGAGCCTTATCTTACCTACCAAAAAGGAAACAATCACGAAAAAGCACTTTTAAACGGTTTCAACGCCAAGGAAGCGGATGCGTTTTTGCTTTCTACCAAAGCGGATGCGGATAATTACGAAGAGCTTTTAAAGCCGATTTCCGGCAATTACGCTCATGAACTGGCGGCTTTGGTCCCTGCCGGCAGCGTGGAAAGAGATCAGAAATTCATCATTGATGCGGGAGGCGAGGCCAAGGGGGCCCTGTGCCATGTTTACAGTGCCGCCTGGTTTACCTACAGCCACTATCTGTGGAGTAACATGATGGTCAAAGAAAACCGTCCCGTTTACGAATACTATTTCACAAAATCCAACAGGTCCTTAAGCAATTTCCATGCGGGAGAACTTCCCTATGCTTACGGAAATCTGTGGAGGTCAAAGGGTGTATACGACAGCTCCGACTTTGCTCTTTCGGAGATCATGCAAAACTACTGGGTCAATTTTGCGAAATACGGTAATCCCAACGGTGAAGGGCTTCCCGAATGGACTCCCGTAACGGAAGAAAACAGGCAGATCATCGAGTTTAATGACCAAATTTCCATGATCGACGACCCTTACCTCCCCATCTATGAGATCCTCGACAAATACCAGGCAGAGTAACTTTTCTGCGGATCCTGACCCGGATCTTCATCATACTTTTTTCCTCAAAAATTTATAATTTTTTTATTTACATCTCTACTCGAGGGTGTTATTATAATCTCGTCAAGTAGTTTTGATAACTACTTGCGCAGGTTATAAACACCCTTCTTTTTATCGTCTTTGAGCGCAGCGAGAAGACATAGCCCCGCCATTTGCGAAGCAAATTTGCATGCGGGGTATCCTCATTAAAGGTAGAAACATGAAGTACAGAATCGTAGTTGACAGTTGCTGTGAATTAAAGGAAGAATACAAGAACGATCCCCGTTTTGCCATCGTTCCTCTTTCCATTCAGGTCGGCGACTATAACATAATGGACGACGAAAACTTCAATCAGGCCGAGCTTCTTGACAAGCTGGCTGACAGTTCCGCGGCTCCCAAGTCCGCATGTCCCGCTCCCGGAGCATATCTTGATGCTTTTGAGTGTGATGCCGAGGACATTTTCGTTGTCACCCTTTCTTCCGAACTCTCGGGCAGTTACAACAGCGCCATGGTAGCCATGGAAATGTACGAGGAAGAGCACGGCCCTTCCAATATCCACATCATCGACTCCGAATCCGCCAGCTGCGGCGAGCTTCAGATTGTAGAAGAACTCATTAAGCTCGAAGAAAAGGGTCTTGAATTCGATGAGATCGTAGGCAGGATCGAAGTGTTCAGAAACGGCATGAAGACCTACTTCGTTCTCAACACACTTGATACCTTCAAGAAGACCGGCAGGCTTAAGGGACTTAAGTCACTGCTTGTCTCCTCTCTTAACATAAAGCCTGTCCTTCAGGGCGTTAAAGGAAACATTGCCCAGCTGGATCAGGGTATCGGCATGAGAAAAGCACTGAGCAAGATGGTAGACCACATCGTAAAGGGACTTAAGGGCAGGACCGACAAGATCCTGATGATCTCCCATTGCAACGCTCCCGAACGTGCCGAACAGGTCAAGGAGATGATCTTAAGACATGCGCAGTTCGCCCGTGTCATCATCGTCAACATGCGTGGTATCAGCACCATGTATGCCAATGACGGCGGGATCATCGTAACCGTTTAAATCGACAATTTCTACCCCTCTATCCCCAGGCGGCCCTTGAAAAAGGGCCGTCATTTTTCCCGCAGAGCCTCCCCGGGTTCTGCAAAACAAAAAGAGCAGGGCTACGCCCCGCTCTTTTTGTTTTATAACAACAGATCCTCTATCAGATCACCGGATCCGCTCTCGCCTTTATATCCGATAAGGAAAGATTTGATCTCAATACCCTGCTTGCCCATATCCGCAAGCATGGCTCCAATCTCCGTTTTCCCGGGTCTTACCACGTTGCAATATAACTCCACGTACTCAAGGCTGTCCCCGTAAAAGGTTTTAAGTGCCTGCCAAGCGCTGTCGTCTTCTTTACCCAGTGCATGCTTCCTTATGTAGTCTTCAAAAAGCTCTTTTGAAGCTGCCGAAAGATTTTTGTCCCTCATGAGCCGAAGCAGACAAAGAGCCGACTTGTCTTTTCTTTTTTCCCTGACATATGCCGCGGATTCTCCCAGAAGTTCTCCGTCCACGCTTCCGATGCCGTCATAGGAGATATCCTCCTCGCCGCAAAGGATACGCTCCGAATACCCTGTAAAATCGCTCTCCGCAATATATGAAGATAAGCTTGCATCAAAGCTTTTGAACCATTCTTCCGTTCCAAGATTTCCCGTACGCATAAGAAATGTGGCAGGGAGCCTTGAAACCGTAGCTGCCAAAAGAAAAGAAAGATCGTCATCCTCCCCGTACCCAAGGCATACGCTCTCCAGACCCTGATCACCCTCAAAGATCCCTTTACCCAGGGTGACCGCGGAAAGATCCCCGATGGGACCCCTTAACACAAAACGTTTTAAATGCGTGGCCTTGGAAAATGCCCAGTCACCAATATCCTTTACCGTAGAGGGCAGGGATATCTCCTTAAGGTTTGAATTCAGCAAAGCCTTGCGGGCCACTGCCGTAACGGGTCGTTCCGTCTCTCCCGCCCCGATCCTTTCGGGCACATTAAGGACGGTCCCGCCGCCTTCAAACCCTGCGAGAATAAAGGTATTTTCTTTTTCTTCAAACAATAAGGTCCCCTGCGGGGTATCAATTCTTATCAAGTTTAAGCAACTCCGTTATTTCCTGTTTTAATTCGCCGCTCCTGTCGGAGACCTTCAAAAGAGCGTTGTATCTGTCGTAGTCCTCGGAACCGAAGGCATTCAAAAATCTTGATGAGGATGTACCAACGGTAAGCTCCGTCACAGCCACCAGCATTTCGTTTTCTTCCGCACCGAAGGCTCTTTCGATGAAATCGAACATGTGGCGGAGACGGTCTTTTTCTTTTTCCGCGGATTCACCCACAGATCTCACGAAACCGTTGTAAACCTCTTTGACGTAGTCCGCCGAAGGCTTGTCGGAGGTAGCGGCCTTGCGGCCCATTTCCTCAAAGAGTGCTTTGATCTTTTTATGTTTCTTTTTCTCGCTGTCGGAAAGAGCACCCGCCCTTTGTTTTGTGGAAATGATGGTGTCCCGGGCCTGTATCTGTCTGCCGATCTCACCGGATATGTCTTCCGATTCCAGGAGTTTCTTTACCGCGGGCTGCATCTCACGAACAGCATCATAGGAAAGCATGATGACCTTGATCTCGTCACGCACTCTTGAAAGCAGGAGTCCAACCATGGCAAGGCGTTCATCGGTACCCGCCGCACCCGCCTTTTCTATCAGGAACTCGCCGGGGTCACCCTCCAGGAGCTTATCCGCACGATAGTCGCGTCGATACTTGTTGTAAAGATCGTAATAAGCGCCGAATTCCCTGGCGATCTTATCGTTTTTTATATATTGACCAATTAAGTCATCGGTCACTGCAAGACCTTCTTCTTCATAGAGGGTGATGATCTCGGAAAGATCCTCCCAGCCTCTGGCGGTAACATAGGCTCTTCCGTCCACGGTTGTCTCCATGGAGTAAAAGCAGTCTTTTCGCATCTCAAGGAAGTTAAGGACAGAGTCGTGAAGTCCCTTCTCCCTTGCGTATTCCTTCCATGCGGGATAATCGGCTTCCACGTTAATGACCTTAAGGCGGTCCAGAGTTACCACGTCAAATTCTCTTACGGATTTGTTGAATTCCGGAGGATTTCCCGCCGTAACGATGACCCAGCCGTCCGGTACCCTGTGCTTGCCGAAGACCTTGTACTGCAAAAACTGCAGCATGGAAGGCGCCAGTGTCTCGGATACACAGTTTATCTCATCAAGAAAAAGAATGCCTTCTCTGATACCGCTATCTTCCATGGTCTCATAGACGGAAGCGATGATCTCGCTCATGGTATATTCGGATACGCTGTAGGTTTCGCCGTCGAACTCTTTCTTTTCGATAAAAGGAAGGCCCAGAGCGGACTGACGCGTATGATGGGTCATGGAATAGCTCACCAAAGCTATGCCAAGCTCCGCGGATATCTGCTCCATAATGGCGGTCTTGCCGATGCCGGGGGCACCCAGAAGAAAGATGGGGCGCTGTCTCACCACCGGGATACGGTAGTCGCCGAACTCGTCCTTCTTAAGATAGATCTTTACGGTGTTTTTGATGTATTCTTTTGCGCTGGCGATATTCATATTTTATCCTTTCCTAATTTGCATCCTCAAATATAACCTGAATAGCCCAGGGGGGAACGGGAAGGCGATTCTTGTCTTCCCGAAGGAACGCAAAGATCACATCGTAATCCCGGCCCTTATTAGGGTAGATCCCGTAGCCGTCGGTGAAATAGATCATGCCCTTCAGGTTCTTAAACTTCTTTGCCGCAA
>JAEEGT010000109.1 GCA_016280465.1 Lachnospiraceae bacterium
TATTGATATATCGGTGATTAAGAGGGTCAAAACTATATGAATAGAATAATACGAAAGCAGCAAGCAAAAACACTCAGATAATGACCGTTATACTGTTTTTTTGTTCCACACTTCATGTCTATGTTTTTGTCGGTCCCACCGGTGTGCGTCCGGCCATGTGCATTAATCTGAAGGATTGATCCCATTGATCTTCAGGTAACGTTCATTGAGAAACAAAGGAGTCTATTTATGAAAAAAATTGTAAGGATTCTGGCTTTTGTTCTTTTAGGCGCACTACTTCTCGGTTCCGCAGCTTGCGGCAACAAACCCTCAAGTACGGTGTCTCCCACTGTAACTTCAAAGGAGACAGCCGCACCTTCTCCCACAGACAGTACAGTCCCGTCCGTAACCCCGACTAAGCCTTTGCCCACAGAAACTCCTACAGAAACGCCCACTCCCATGCCTGAAAAAGAAACCGAAGCAGACCTGTGGGAAACCTATGCAACTATGGCATACGCCTACATTGCCTCAGGCATCTACCCTGTAGGTGTTGCCATGTATGACAGGATCCCCACGCAGTATCGCAAAATGGACGAATTAGTTGAATATGCCCGGGTGCTGTCAAAGCAATACACCTGGGATGAAGGCGTAAAGGACATCACAATTACCAGGACTGCTGTGGAATATGCCGTTGGTATGGCTGAATCCCATCCTGACAGCATCTTCTTTCAGAAAATACCCTTTGATTATGTATTCAGCTGGTATGGAACAACAGACACAAAAAATTATAATACCTTGATAAACCGGCTTTACAACGTTGTAAACCGCTATAAAGAGCTGTATGCGGCAACAGACGCTCCCGAATCTGAGCAGATCGGCGCCTATAGTTCCATCGCAAATGCTTATCTTTACCTTGGGAAAAAGGATGATGCTCTTACCCTCATGCAGGCAAAGTATGCCGAAACCAAGAATCGTTCCTATGCCGAGGTTCTTTTGAACTGCTATAAGGAGACCGCCCGGTATGATAAGGTTCTCGAACTTGCGGAAAGCATTCTGGAAGGCAACGAAGCTGACAGCAGGGCTTTGTTTTACGCAGGACTTGGCGCCATGGGCACGAAAGATTTCGATAAAGTCTGCGAATATGGCGTAAAACTTGCCGGTATTGCTTTGAATCCCGAAAAAGCATCCGAGATTAACGATGCCACTTTGTTCAGCTTTGTAAACTACCTTTGTCTTAATGACGATGCTCTCGGACAGCGCGAAGGCCTTGCCTGCTACACCGCGCTTTCTGAAGACCAAAAGGCCAAACTTGAATCAAATGAATACCTTAAGCTTTACATACAAGCCTACACCAATACCTTCACAGAGAATCTTGAGTCTGAAGGTGTTGACAATAAGAAACTTGCAAGAGCTTCAGTCGACAGCCTGCTTGAAAAACGGCCCGAAAACGCTTATGCGGTCTACATGAAAGCCGCCCTTCTTGAGCGTGAGGAAAGCTATGCCGAGGCACTTTCCACCGTAGAACAGGCCATCGGACTTTGGCCCCTGGACTCCATGTTCTTCCTTGTGGCTGCAAACTGCGCCGAAAACATTGAAGACGTTGAAAAGTTGTATCACTACTCGAACGTTGCCGCAGGCATGCATCCTTGGAATCCGTCCACAGTCGAGTACGGGTATTCATATTTCAATGATTATTATGGGGTCGGCATTCATGCTGTGCTCATGCAACGCGAGGCGCACCGACTGATTTTCCAGCGTGCAAATAATCCTGTCCCCGTTGCGAGTTTTACTGTGACTGAAGCTGACGGCAAAGGCATTGACAAGCTTCTCCTGTGCTATGAAGAGAAGGGCGTAAACGAGGATGCCCTAAAGCTTTTGCAGATAGTAAAAGCGTTACTCGAAGACGAAGGCAAAGACGCCATCGACGCCCGGATCCGCTCTCTTTCCGACAAGACCTCCACGGGCTATTTCTTCGTAAAAAGCCGGTGGATCGCCCAATACGACCGCACCCAGTACCTGCGCACACTTTGGCGGGATGCGCTGGAATTATATCCTGACTGGGATTACGCCAATTATATGATGGGCCTTCAGGCTTATGGTCTGAAAAGCTATCGCGCAGCAAAATACTACTTTTCCATAGCCTACGCACTTAATCCGAACAATGCCTACGCAGCCCTGTTCCTTGGAAGCACCTACTCAAACCTTATGGAGCAGGAAAAGGCCGACTTCTATTATGATGTGGCGCGTGAGATTTTCGAATTATCTGCTTTGGAAAAAAGCACGCCTTCTAATGTTAACGCCAACGTTATGCCGGTTGTTCTCCCGGAGGTGCCGGGCATTGGCCTTGTAAAATCAGTGGTTGACTTCTGCCAGAATCAGGCCGGTCCAAACACCATTGACACAAACGATGCCGGTGCCGATGCTTTTTCAATGATCCTTGATGATCTGAACTCGTTGAACGATATTCTTGGCGGCATTGTTGACCTTGGGGATGTATTCCCTGAACTGAATAAAAACATAGGAAAGCCCGGGATTTCAAAAGTCCCTGATCTGGCGGTCCTTGGACACCTTGACAAGATTCTTGGCCTGCTCGATTCGGGAAAAACTGTGAATGAGGCCTTTGAGGCATTATCAAATCCGGCAAACAGTTCATACAAGGACTGTCCGTTCATAGAATTTGTTGATAATATTGCAGTCGCAGCCGAGGGGCTTTCCGCTATTGGTCAGTACGTTCCCATCGCAGGTGCAAGTGATGCCTGTGACATAGCGGGAGAGATTTGCGGTCACATCCACGAGCTGTTAAATGACCCTGCCACTGTTGCCGCCATGAAGGACTGGCTGAACAACAGCACCTTCGGACAGACCCTGAATGATACCATAGACAATATGAACGCGGGCTGGACCGAGTTTATCAGGGACTTCCTGCCATACATTTCAGAGGAAGACCTCTATGGCTCCGATGACCAATGGACGGGTTCAAACTACCGCGAGCGCCAATACTGGTACAGACACGCCATATATACAAGGGCCGTAAAGAATGGGCGCGAAAAGGAATACGAGTGGCTTAGGGACTGGCTGCTTAACAACGATCCCAACAACCCTACGCCCAACCCATCAAACCTTGCTTGCAAAAAACCGAATATCTACCTGTACCCTGCTGAAGAGATGATACTCACAGTAAAGCTTGAAAATGAAGAGCGTATCACGGTTTCAGATCCCATCTACAACGGCGGCTGGAGAGTGACAGCTGCTCCGGGTTCAAAGCTGGCGGTGGACGGTTTGGGATACGATTACCTTTTCTATGAGTGCCTTGTTCCTGCAACGGAGTTTGAAACGGGCCCCGGCTTCCTGTTGCCGGTTCACGACCGTAAGGAAATTCTTTCAGACATTCTTGACAAATATGGCTTCAACGCAAAAGAAAAGGCGGATTTTCTTGAATTCTGGCTTGAATACCTGGATGCAGACACACCGTATCTTATGATACCGCAATCTCAGGAAATGGTGGACAAAGCGATTCCCTTGGATCTAAGCATCCCTGCAGACACTGTATATCGCATCTGGTTTGGATTTGCGCCGGTTTATCAAGACGCCTCGAAGATCCCTGCCTTATCGGAAGCCTCAATCCGCCCCATAATCCGGGAAGGTTTCACTGTAGTTGAATGGGGCGGCGCCATCATCACGCCGTGATAAATACAAAAAGACCAGTGCTACGACAACATACACACGAGCCCGCAATCCCAGTATTTACAAGGGTTTGCGGGTTTTTCATGCACAAGTGACCGCATTTAACCCCAAAAGTAATTAGATATATATCAAATCAGATATTGACAATCCATTTAAACAGGTATATACTCCAACCATAATCGATTAGATATATATCTAAATAAAATGGAAGGACAATTAACAATGTATACCGAAAAAATAGAAGAATTAAAGGTTTTCATAGAGAAATCCAAAGAAGAAACCCAATCTAAGATCGAAGCTCTTGTGAAGGACGGAAGAGACGATGATGCCAAGGCTTTTCGCGCAGCACTGAATATTTATGATGTTTTTGTTGCTTTGATAGGGGCATCGGATAACAAAGCAAAGGGAGACGAAGTTGTTTTCGTGAAAGAATTCAAGAATCTTTCCACCAACATTCCTTCAAAATGGAGAACTGCTTTGGAAGAAGCAAAGAAGCACAACGATGCGGGAAAGATTTTGATTGAAGAAGGAAAACTAAAATCCGCCGATGCCATCATCACCAGGTTTGAAGAACTGTTTGCATAGGAGGGAATACAGATGACAGATCAGGAAACCATTGCTTTTTTCAAATGCCTTGCAGACAAATCAAGACTTACCATACTTAAATCACTGATGCTTGAGGATATGTATGTGGAGAGGCTGGCGGAGCGCCTGGGAATCACATCGGCCACGGTTTCTTTTCACTTAAAGAAACTGGAGGAGGCCAATGCCGTACGCTCTTACAAGGATCAGTATTATACTATGTATTCCATAAACAGGGATTTGTTCGGAGTGAACATTCTGGACATTCTCGGCGAGAAAAGTTCGGAAAGCGAGTTGCAGAAAGAACGGGACGAGACATACAGGAAGAAGGTCATCGAAGCTTTTTTCGAATACGGAAAACTGAAATCCATACCCAGCCAGCGGAAGAAAGAGCGGATTGTTCTTGAAGAGATAGCCAAGTCTTTTGAGCCCGGGAAAACTTACACGGAAAAAGAAATTAATCTGATCATTTCCGAGTTTATCGATGATTTCTGCACCATCAGAAGGGATATGATATCCGAGGGCATTCTAAAGCGCGACAAGGCCCTTTATACTAAGGTGCAAGCCTGAATTCAATCTAAGGCAATTCGCAGGTTTCTGCGAGTTGCCTTTTTTGTTATAATGTGTGTGAATACGCCTCATATATAGAAAGATACATATCGCCATGAAACACAAACGTTTAAACCGGGATGGGTGGGGCTTTTCCTACTATCCGTATTATCAGATGAGAATAGATGACGAGCTGTTCCACGGAATTGCTTGTCTTATTAAGCTGACTGACGGTGAAGCGAATTTTTGGGAAACACCCGGGGCCGGCAGGGTTATGGTTACAGGTTCGGGGATGAGCTGGCTTGAACTTGTGCCGGATAACACTTCGCGAGTTATCACCGTTATGTACTTTCCCGAAGGGACTCATGATGAAGAAAGGCGCAATTATCCCGTCCTTTCTGACAAGAGATTTCAACCGTCAATTTGTTACGTGGACATAACCGAAGGTATAGAGTATGACGAGTATGGTATTGCCACATATATCGATAAATATCTTGATGTAATATTCACCCCCGAAGGGGATGTCAAAATCGATGACAGAGACGAACTGGATGCAGCTTTCACTTCAGGCGAATTGACAAAAGAACAGTACGAAGCTGCCTTGCGGGAATGTGAAAGTATTTTAAAGGACTATTGCGAGGATATTCCCAAGACTGATGCGTGGTTAGCAAAGATCAGAGAACTGGTGGAAGAAAGGATTAGAGCCGGAGAACCGATCAAGCCCTGCAAAGAAGTGCAGGAGCTCCAAAACAGTAAATTATACAAGGTGACTCTCAATTCGTAGAGCAATCCCGGGAGTATGCGGGTTAAAACTCATACCCCACCGAGCCCGTCGGTGATCTTAAAACCGCCGTTACCGCGGCCATTCAAAAAATCAGGGTACAACCGGAGGAATCATAAATTCTTCTTCTGATGTTCCGGATTGTGCACCAGTGGCGGAATTAGTACTACTCACACGACTAACAGTGAAAGCAACCTGA
>JAEEGT010000110.1 GCA_016280465.1 Lachnospiraceae bacterium
GTTGTTTTCTTGGCTGTGGAAGCCGTCTTCTTTGCTGTGGTGCCGGTCTTTTTTGCGGTGGAAGAAGCAGGTTTCTTGGCGGTTGTTGAAGAAGTTTTCTTCTTGGCAGCCGTTGTGCCGGTCTTCTTCTTGGCTGCAGGTTTCTTCTTGCCGGATGAGGATGTGGATTCCGCCGAAGGAGCGGATACATCCAAAAGATTTGATACTATTCCGCCGAGACCGCCGGATCCTCCCAAAAGTCCTCCGAGCAGTCCCGAGGCGCCGGAACTTTGATTGGAAGCGGGCTTGGGTTTGCTACCGGGTTTGCTGCCGGGCTTGCTTTCGGTCTTGCCGCCAAGGAGGGACTGAAGAAGGGGAAGGGCTGCTGTGACTACCGCAGTAACGGTCTCCAAAGAAATGCCTGTTTTCTTGGCAACTTTCTTTTCCGTGTTCTTTTCTGTTTCGCCCCCTGCAAGCAGCGGAAGAGCAGCTGTGAGGATACTGGAAACATCGGTCTTTGAAGCACCGGTCTCTTTACTTACATTGTTAACCTGAGCACCCGAAAGTGCCCCCAGAATATTAGATAAATCCATGGTGTAACCTCCTTCGAAATATCTTCTTTGAGTCAATTATGGAATCCTGACCGTAAAATGTCAATCCGGGATTGTGATTGAATTTCAAACAGTTATCCTGTATAATGTATATACGATTATACGGAGGTGTCATATGGAAGTTGCCATAAGAGCGTGGGGAAACAGCCAGGGAATTCGAATTCCTAAGGAAATACTGGACACTATGCAACTCAAGGTTTCGGATACATTGAGTATAGAAGTTGAGAAAGATACGATTATACTGAGAAAGCAGTTTAAACATAAAACCTTTGAGGAAAGACTGGCCGCATATGCCGGTCGGATTTCAACCTGCGATTTTGATTGGGGAGAGCCTGAGGGGAGAGAAATGTTATGATTGAGTTTTCCCAGGGCGATATTGTGAAGATAGAAGGGTACAGGAACTGCCTTTTTGTGATTATCAGTAAGAATGCGTTTATTAAGGCTACGGGACTGTTTCATGTCTGTCCGTTGCTTCCGGGCATTCCGGAAGGTCCTGTTCATATTTCAGTTTGCGGGAATAAAGGGACATCGGGAACTGTTATCTGTGAGCAAATTAAAGCCATTGACAGCGAGGTTCGTAATTGCGTTGTTGTCGACACTTTGCCTTACGGATTTAAAATAGATGTTTCGGACACAGTACAGGGCGTTTTCGAATATGATTGATCCGACTGTTGATTTTGCGGCGGAATTGTAATATACTCGTCACATCGAATGGAAGGAACACTTCGGTGTAAGGTGAAGGAATGATTATTAGATAATCTGTTATTTAAGTAAACACGTTGTTGGCCCGCTTGGGCTTGTTTGTGTGCGCTTAAATCGGATTATCATGGACGTCATCCTTTCACTTTTTTTATGTGAATAGGTTTGTTCAGAGTCTGTGATTGCGCGCGCAATCATGGATTTTTTTTTGGAGTTTTTTATATGTCACAGATAAACGTTTCAAATCTTACATTCTGCTACGAAGGCAGTTTTGACAATATTTTCGAGGATGTTTCTTTTTCCGTGGACACCGACTGGAAGCTTGGATTCATCGGTCGAAATGGCAAGGGCAAGACCACTTTTTTAAATCTGCTCCTTAAAAGATACGACTATGAGGGAAGCATATCCTCAAGTACGGTATTTGACTACTTCCCCTATGTGGCCGGGCCGGAAGATCTTGAGAAGACCGCCGATGAACTGGCGGAAAAATGGAAGCCCGGAACCGAAAGCTGGCGTATCCTCAAGGAACTGCCGGACCTTAAGGTGGATGCGGAGCTTATGTACCGGCCCTTTAAGACTTTAAGCTACGGCGAGCGCACCAAGGTTATGCTGGCGGTGCTCTTTTCGGGGGACAATGACTTTCTTTTGATAGACGAGCCCACGAATCACCTTGATCACGAGGCCAGGGAAACGGTCAAGGCCTATCTTTCAAAGAAAAAGGGCTTTATCCTGGTGTCCCACGACAGAGACCTTTTGGATGCCTGCGTGGATCACGTGCTGGTTTTAAACCGCTCCACCATCGAGGTGCAGTCCGGCAATTTCTCCACTTGGTGGGAGAACAAAGAAAAAGCAGATGCTTTTGCAAAAGGGGAAAACGAAAAGCACCTAAAGGAGATCGACAAGCTCAAGGCCGCCGCGGACAGGGCTTCCCGCTGGGCCGAGAAGAACGAAAACTCCAAGATAGGCTTCAATCCCGTCAAAGAACACGACAGATACATGGACACAAGAGCCTATATCGGTGCAAAGACCAAGGCCATGCAGTCCAGGGTCAAGTCCTTTGAAAACCGCATGGGACGTGAGATCGCGGAAAAAGAAGGACTTATAAAGGACATAGAGGAAACCGTGGAACTTAAGCTCATGCCCCTTAAACACTACAAGGAGCGGCTCATCGAGTGCAGGGACTTTTCTCTTCGATACGAGGACGGAAAGGACAGCGTACTAAAGGATCTTTCTTTTGAACTGAAGCAGGGCGAGAGGGTATTCTTAAACGGTGAGAACGGCAGCGGAAAATCAAGCCTTATAAAGGCAATACTGGCTAAAGCCGGCTGCACCGAAACTCCCGGAATGATTACAAACGGTACCCTGAACGTGGCTCCGAACCTGGTCATATCTTACATAGATCAGGACACTTCCCATCTTAGGGGTACTCTCAGGGATCATGCGAAGAAGGCTGGCTTTGATTACAGTCTCTTTCTTTCTCTCTTAAGAAAACTGGATCTTGAGCGTGTACAGTTCGAGAAACGGATCGAGGATTATTCCGAAGGGCAGAAGAAAAAGGTCCTCATAGCCTCCAGTCTCCTCACAAGCGCTCATCTTTATATCTGGGACGAACCTTTAAACTACATCGACGTATTTTCCAGGATGCAGATCGAGGAGCTGATCAAAAGGTATGCCCCCACAATGCTCATAGTGGAGCATGATGTCAGGTTCAGGGAAATGATCATGACCAAGGAGGTGAGACTATAAAAAAACCGTGAAAAACAGTCACCTCAAGTATTGTACAGAATCCCTTTTTGCTTTATACTTTAATAGATACCGCAAGGTACATATTTTATCATAGGAGATAGTACAATGGCTGAGAAAAAAGAACGCAAATTAGTAGCTGCCGGCGAGAGCACCAAGGCCTCCGCAGAAGGCAGAAAGTACAAGGAAGCTAAGCCCGTGGGCAATGCCGCAGGACTCAGAGTTGGTGCCGTGATCTGCTGGATCGTGGCCATCGCTTTTGAAGTTTTGGGCTTCCTTATCTATCTTGAGAAGATCATGATCAGCTGGCTGCCTACACTTGCAGGCATCATTGCAGTTCTGGTCCTTGACCTTATTTTCGTTATCATCGGTTCGATTCTCTGGAAGAAAGCAAACCACATCGATCCCGCTTCCGAGAAGAACAAGGTTAAGTTCTTCCTTTGGAACAACATGGGCGTTATCGTTTGCATCATAGCTTTTGTGCCTTATATAATACTTCTTCTTACCGACAAGAAGAACAAACTTGACAAGAAGACCCAGGCCATCGCCGTAGTCGTTGCCGTTATCGCACTTCTCATCGGCGGACTTGCAAGCTACGACTGGGATCCCGTCTCCGAGGAACAGCTGGCAGCAGCAGAGCAGACCATTACCGGAACCGTTTACTGGACCCAGTTCGGTCATGTTTATCATATCAGCGAGGATTGCTCGCACCTTAACCGAAGCGACACCATTACCTACGGCGACGTAGATCAGGCAGTTGCAGCAAACAAGAGCCGCCTTTGCAAGACCTGTGCCACCAAGTACGGTATCGAAGGCGTTGCTACCAACGAATAGATCCCTTCGGATCAAGGTATGACAAACAGGCACTTTGGGTCGATATGTCCATCGCTCGGAGTGCCTTTCTATGTGGCGAAGAAGGAGAATTTTTATGCAGCAGGATATGGACAAGGCTTACAAGGAATCCGTCGATTTCTGGGACAGCGCCTATGCAATGACGGAAGAAGAAAAAGAAGAAGCTCTCAAGGAAGGCGTTGCCGAGGACGACTGGCGCGGACTGGCACCCTCACCCACGATCCTTAAATTCGTGGAACTGATATCGGATTGCGATAAATTTCTGGATTACGGCTGCGGTTACGGCTGGGCTTCCATCGCAGCGGCAAAATCAGGCTGTAAGGATGTAACTGCAGTTGAAGTTGTCAAGAACGCCGTGGATCTTACCGAATTCTATTCAAAACTCTACGGTGTCGGTGACCGTGTAAAGACTAAACTTGTGGACTATGACTGGATGGGAAACCAGCCCGAGGGTAGCTTTGACGGTTTCTTTTGCGGCAACGTGCTGGATGTAGTGCCCATGAAATCCACCAGGAGCATTCTCACGGCAGCCAAAAAGATCCTTAAAAAGGGCGCAAGGATCATAGTTACCATGAACTACTATGCCGAGCCCAAGGACGATCCGGAGCGCAATATCAAATTCGAAGAGGGAAAGTATCTCTTTGTGAACGGCGTACTTCGTATGATGAGCCTTACGGACGATGAGTGGAAAGAACTTCTGGGTGAATATTTCACCGTTGTTGAGGTCGTGCATTTTGCCTGGCCAGGCGAAGAAGAAGAGAAAAGAAGGCTTTTCTATCTGACAAACGATTAAAGGGTATTTAAGCGCACCCGCGGGTATTCAAAGAAAGGATACTGTATGCAGCAGAACATGAAAAAAATCGGTATTTTTATGAGTCTTCTCATGGGAGTGACTTTAAGTTTCTTTCTCTCCCTTACGGGACAGTTGTCATCGGGACATTTTGAAGTTCCCGGGTTCCTGTTAAGCTTCGGCGTGAGTTTACTGGTGAGCCTTATCATCGGCTTCCTTGTTCCCATGAAGAAGGTCAACGACAGTCTGGACCGAAAACTGGGTCTTGCGCCCCGAAGTCTCGGGACCCGTTTTTTCGAGGCACTTGTCTCTGACATAATTTACACCCCCATCATCACTTTCATCATGGTATTTATGAATTATAAGATCGCAGTGAGCCACGGAGCGCCTCTGGTATTCGGTCCAATGCTCTTAAAGTCCATGATCGTGAGCCTCATTGTGGGTTATGTGCTGATATTTATCTTTATGCCGCTGTTTATGGCCCTTTTAATGAAAAAGTACGGGCCCGGCAGACCGGGACATAAGTCCGAAGAGTAGGGGAATTTATGAAATGATCTCATTTGAAAGTGACTATATTGCCGGAGCGCATCCGGCGGTCTTAAAGCGCCTGTGCGACACAAATCTTGAAAGCCTTCCGGGATACGGAAGCGACAAGTATTGTGAGGCGGCCAAAGAAAAGATAAAGAAAGCCTGCAATCTTCCCGATGCGCAGGTGGAATTCATTGCAGGGGGCACACAGACCAATGCGGTGGTTATATCCACCATGTTAAAGGATTATGAAGGTGTTGTGGCAGCCACCACGGGACATGTTAGTGCTCACGAAGCGGGAGCCATAGAGTACACGGGTCATGAAGTACTGACTGTTCCCGGACATGAAGGGAAGATGTATGCTTCGGAATTAAAGAGTTTCATCGAGACCTTCTATGGCGACGAAGCCCATGATCATATGGTTTTTCCGGGAATGGTCTATATTTCCCATCCCACGGAATACGGTACTCTCTATTCCAAGAAAGAACTTTCCGACATCGCTTCGGTATGCCGCGAGTATACGATTCCGCTGTTCCTTGACGGAGCGAGACTTGCTTACGGTCTTATGAGTAAGGATACGGACCTGACTCTTGAAGACATAGCAAATATCACGGATGTGTTTTATATCGGCGGCACCAAGGTGGGAGCCCTTTGCGGCGAAGCCGTGGTCTTTACAAAGGGTAACCGTCCGGCACATTTTCTTACCAGCGTTAAAAAGCGCGGTGCCCTCCTTGCCAAGGGCCGTCTCCTTGGAGTGCAGTTTGACGCACTCTTCACGGATGATCTTTACTTTGAGATCGGTAAGCATGCCATTGAGATGGCAGAAAAGCTTAAGGGGATGTTCAGGGACAAAGGGTATGAGTTTTTCATAGAATCTCCCACGAATCAGCAGTTTGTTCTTCTTACCGACGAGCAGTATGACAGGATCAAAAAGCAGGTTGCCATAAGCTTCTGGGAGAAGCCTGACAGCACTCATACCGTTGTAAGATTAGCCACCGGATGGTCCACAAGCGATGAGGATCTTAAGGAACTTGGTCAATATTTGTGATCTTACGCCCCGTAGGGAGGTAAAAATGATTAAGACAAGAGATAAATTTAACTAATTTTTTCGGTTTGGAGCCGAAATACTGTATATATTCAATATGGACGGAAAACCTCTTCACAGTTAAAATACTCCTTGTTTGTGCGCCAAAGTCCTCGGGTCTTTCGGCTCATAAGTTTATACAGTAAAGGAGATTTACACATGAAGAAGTTTTTATCAGTAGTTTTGACAGGTGCGCTTTTGCTTTCTCTTGCAGCATGCGCAAAGACCGTACCCGCTGAAGTTACAGGCAGCGTAAGCAAGGCTTCCGTAAGCGCAAGCACCGAGAGCAGCACAGAAGATACCACCGCTTCCACAAGCGTTGAAGAAAAGGAAGACACCACTGTAGCAGCTGAAAACAACGAAGCTGACAATACCGCAGCAGCAGAAAACACCGAAGCACAGACCGAGGAAGAAACCTTCTCCATCGGTGAAGTTGCATCCGACGTTTATGAGAACGAGTTCTTTAACGTTAAGGTTACCGCTTCCGAAGGCTTCAGA
>JAEEGT010000111.1 GCA_016280465.1 Lachnospiraceae bacterium
CCCACACAGATATCAAGACCGTTTATACAATGGCCGGCGAAGATGATTATAAAGTCGCTGTTGAAGGCTGGGGCAGAAACCGTCAGTATCTGTTAAATACCGGAGAATTCTACAATGAAGGTTCCGCAGGGGCCACCGAGAGTGCTTTCGGAACCTACAGATTAAGTTTCGACGGTACAAAACCGGAATGGATCGATTTTTACTTTTCCACCGAAGTAAACGGTAAAGTGGGATTTTATCACAACACTACGGGAATTTGGGACGCAGCGGCATCGGAGAAGCTTGACTGGGATGAAAACCGGTTTTACGACCTCCAGAGATCCTATCAGGACAGGATCGTCGACATCGATTTAAACCCCATTCAGTCCATGCAGAGCATATGCGGGATCATGGGCGGAAGTCTCATAAATGTCATGTACAAAGAGGACTGTCCATTTGATACCGCAGAACTTCGAGAATTTGACATAAGCGCGGATGACTCGCCGGTTTCCATAGTGATCGAAACCTATGACGACGTTTACGATCTTACACTTTGCAATATCGAATGGGGCGAAGAAAAGGGCGGTGAGCAGGATTTCACTCTTGTACCGATCAAACGGATCGGCGACGTGGCCTTGGGCAATGCCGTAATGGTCCACGCCTCATTCCCCGGGGATATGAGCGCCGTTTATCTTACCTGCAAAGATTCTTTTGAGGGTCTTCACGCATACTGCATCACCATCAGCGGTAAAGACGGCTCTTTGGTCCTGGAGCCCTGGTATTAAGTGTAATAAAGGGGGAATACATCATGGAGATTTTACTTCAAAAGAACGTTAAATTCATATTGAAGGATGTAGAGGACGGCTGGAACACCCACCTTGACGACTCGGACTGGGAGGACGTGGTACTGCCCCACGACTGGGCGGTAAGTCGTTCTTTTTCCAAAGAGTATTCAAGCGGCACAGGGTATCTGCCCGGGGGCACCGGCTGGTATCGGATCCCCTTTGAATTGCCGAAAGGAGCCGAGGATTCCGACATCACCCTCTGCTTCGGAGGTGTATATAAGCACGCCCGGGTGTGGTGCAATCAGTATTATCTCGGGGACTGGGCCAACGGCTATACACCCTTTGACTTCAATATTACCCACGCAGTCCGTTTCGGGCAAAAGAACCTTATCACGGTTCAGGTAAACCACAATGACACAGCGGATTCAAGATGGTACACCGGGTCCGGTATCGAAAGAGAAGTTAAGCTTTTGATCCAGCCCAAGGTTCATGAGGTCGTAAAAGAAAGAGCCTTCCGCGTAAAGAGCATTGAGGGAAACCGCGCCGTTATCGAGACGGAGCACGTTTTGGTCAATAAAAAAGAAACCGAAAGTCCATACAGGATCACGGAATATGTTGCGGGGGTCGAAAGGGTTTCTTCCGAAGGCCGTATCGAAGCCGGAAGCACGGTCAAAGTGTCCTTTGAGTATGAGCTTAAGGATCTTATGCTTTGGTCTGCCGATGAACCGAATCTTCATGAGTGGAAGACCATTGTGGAGAGCGGGGTAGATAAGGATATAAACCAATGTAAAGTAGGCATTCTTAAAACTTACTTTGACCCGGACAAAGGTTTCTTTTGCAATAATGTGCCCATGAAGCTTAAGGGGGTCTGCCTCCACGAGGATGCGGGAAGTTTCGGCAATGCGGTGCCTAAGAACGTGTGGAAGCGGCGACTTGCGAAACTCAAAGAAATGGGTGCCAATACCGTAAGGATGAGCCATAACCCCCATTCCGAGAGCCTTTACGAGCTCTGCGATGAGATGGGTTTCTTTGTGATAGATGAGATCTTTGACGAGTGGGAAGGTCCCAAGAACAAATGGTGGCAGGGGCACAATGTGTATCCGCCCAGGCATCAGGGCTATTTCCTGGATTACCCCACCTGGCACGAGAGGGACGTGGAAGCCTTTGTGAAGGCGCGGCGCAATCATGCAAGCGTCATCATGTGGAGTATAGGCAATGAGATCGACTATCCCAACGACCCTTACTGCCATGAAAGTTTCGCGGAAATGACCGGAAACAACGATGCGGGAAAGCCCTCACAGGAAAAACAGTACGACCCCGAAAAACCCAATGCCGTAAGGCTTGTGACACTGGCAAAGGAACTTACGGATCTTGTGAAAAAGTACGATGACACAAGACCGGTCTCTTTGGCCTCGGCCTTCCCGGAGCTCTCGGGAAATACGGGACTTTTCGATTGCCTGGATGTTATAGGATATAACTACAAAGAACAGTTCTATGAGGCGGATCATAAGAGATTCCCGGACAAACCCATTTTCGGAAGCGAGAACGGTCACGACTACAAACAGTGGCTGGCTGTGACTGAGAATGATTATATTTCCGGACAGTGCCTGTGGACGGGGATCGATTATCTGGGTGAGACAAGGGGCTGGCCCGAGCATGGATCGAGAGCAGGGCACCTGACCACCGCCGGATTTGAGAAGCCGGATTTCTATTTCAGGAAGAGTCTTTGGAATGAAAAAGAAAAGTTTGTGAAGCTTGCAACCTGTAAAAAGGATGCGCCGGGATGGATGGAACTTAGGCGCTTTTCCTGGAAATACGAGGCGGGAGAGGAAATAAGAGTTGAAGCCTACAGCGGCCTTTCTGAGGTGGAGCTTTTTGTAAACGACAGGTCTGTCGGCAGGACCGAAAGGGACGAGACAGGGAAATTTGTGTGGATCATTCCCTTCGAGAAAGGTGTCCTCAAAGCTGTGGCAAGAGACAAAGAAGGTTCCGTATACGAGGATATCCTTGAAACCGACAATGAAGGAGCGACGGTCACCGCAAAGCTTTTGGATGAGCCTTTCGCTTCGGAACCTGCTTTCGGAGCCTATGAACAGATCGAGGTAACGGTCCTTGATACTAAGGGCAGGATCGCAAGAGACGCTGAGGTTCAGGTTACCGTTGAGACCGAAGGAGAGGTTTCTTTTGCCCATATGGATAACGGAAATCTGGCTGACACCTCGGATTATACATCGAATGTGAGAAACACCCATGGCGGACGGCTGATGGTCTATGTGAGGCGCGGTGAAAGAGCAGGAAACTCTGCCGTGATCCTTAAAAGCCCCATTGGGGATGTAAGAGTGAAACTTTGAATAATTGACAGGAAAAGGGAGACATGTAAATGACAGCCGAGCTACTTGGAAGGATAGACATTACCGCGGCAGGCCACGGGAAAGGACTGCTGGGGGATATAAACGGAGACGGCCGCATGGAGGTTGTGTTCGTGCAGGCCGACGGGGATATAGATGACAGGTATGTGCCTCACACGGTGACATGCGTGACGGCCTATGACCTTACCGGGAAACTGCTTTGGCAGACCGGGACGCCGTCTGAACATCCCGGAGGCTTCGGATCCGATTTTCCCGCGCAGGTTTATGATTACGACGGAGACGGAAAACTTGAAGTTATCTGTGTTATGGACCACAAATTCAAGGTTCTGGAGGGCTCCACGGGAAAACTGAAAAAAGAATATGATCTCCCTGCCGAGGAGGCTCATGACTGTATCATAATCGCAAATCTCACCGGAGGCCCCCGGGCCAAGGAAGTGATCCTTAAGGACCGCTATTTTAACATGTGGGCCATGGATGAAAACTTCAACGTACTTTGGACGCACCACGGAAACATAGGACATTTTCCTTATGCCTACGACATAAACGGTGATGGCTTCGATGAGGTAATGGCGGGTTACGATATGCTGGACCATAACGGAAATATCCTGTGGTCCTGTCATGACCTTACGGATCACGCAGACTGCCTTTGGGTCGGTGACGTGAACGGAGACGGGAAAAAGGAAATGGCCGTGGGCGGAAGCGTGACCTGTCTGTACAGCGCGGAGGGCGAAGAACTCTGGAGGTACGAAGGCTCCATAGAATCCCAGCATATAGCTCTGGGAAGATTCGACCCGGAATTACCGGGGCTTCAGCTGGCGGGCCTTGACCGTATCCGGCGAGGCGACGGCTACAAGGGCCAGTGGGACGGCAAGGACGGTATGTTCTTTGTGGATTCGGAAGGAAAAGAAGTCTGGAAGGAAGACCGTAAATCCAAGGGCTGGCTCACCATTGTGGAGACACTTCAGAACTGGAACGGAGAGGGCAGAGACTATATCCTCGCCTACAGACGCGGAGGCGGTGAGGCTCCCGGACTCTATGATCACAAGGGTATAAAGAAAGTGGAATTCCCCATCGGCGAAGGTGCCTACGAATATGTGCTTCACGGCGATCTTTTCGGCCGCGGCGCGGAGGATGTGATCGTATACTCGGAAAAAGAAGCACGCATCTACAGCGGAACCAAGTTGAATCCCGCGGTTTCTTTTGCAGATAAGCCCCTTCCCCAGCCCAAGAGACTTTATTCCTCTACGCTTTATCCCGGGGGATGTATAGAATAATAACTTTACAAATCAAAACATTTGTTCTATAATCATTTCAGAGGGTGAACAAATGTACGATTTGAGCAACAATGATCCATTGAAAGAAAAACTTACGATCCTTTCCGATGCCGCCAAGTACGATGTGGCATGTACCTCAAGCGGCGTGAGCCGTGGCGGCAAGGAAGGGTTTCTGGGCAACTCTGTGGCTGCGGGAGTGTGTCATGCTTTCACAGCTGACGGGCGTTGCATCTCACTTCTTAAGATCCTCATGACCAATCACTGTGTTTTTGATTGCAAATACTGTAAGAACCGGGCAAGCAACGATGTTCCGAGAGCCCTTTTTACACCCGAGGAGATCTGCACACTTACCATAGAATTCTACAAGAGAAACTACATAGAGGGACTGTTTTTAAGCTCCGGGGTGATAAAGAGCCCTGATTATACCATGGAGCGTATCTGCGAGACTTTGCGCCTTCTTCGGACCAAATACAGATTCAACGGATATATCCATGTCAAGGCCATCCCGGGAGCTTCGGACGAACTTATCTATTCTGCCGGTTTGCTTGCCGACAGAATCAGCATCAATATGGAATTACCTACCCAGCAAAGTCTTCGTAAGCTGGCTCCCAACAAGACCATGAAGGCAATTATCGACCCCATGAATCGTATTTCAGGCACCATCGCCGGTCACAGGGTTGCCATCGGAAAATCTGCCAGGATGGAGCGTTGCGGGATCAACAAGCATCTGGTAAACAGTATTTTCGGCCCCGAAGCGGACCGGATCGGTGGACCTGTGGGAGAGTCATTATTGTACCCTGCGGACAAGCCTTTTCTTTATCCTGCGGAGAAAACCGATGCTCTTTTGAGGCGCCCCTTTGCGCCCGCCGGGCAGAGCACCCAGATGATCATCGGAGCCACCGACGAAACGGATCTCGATCTTATCAGGACTACTCAGGCCCTGTATCAGAGCTTTGACTTAAAGAGAGTTTTCTATTCGGCCTATATCCCCGTAAATACCGATGTATCCCTTCCGGACAAGGATACTCCGGTGCCGCTTCTCAGAGAGCACAGACTGTATCAGGCCGACTGGCTCATAAGATATTACGGCTTTGTGGCCGATGAGATACTGTCCAAAGATAATCCTTTTCTGGATTATCGGGTGGATCCCAAGTGCTTCTGGGCCATCAATCATCTGGACAGATTTCCGGTGGAAATCAACACGGCGCCCGTAGAGGTCTTGTTAAGAGTACCCGGGATCGGACCCACAAGTGTCAAACGGATCTTAAGTGCCAGAAGATACGGGAATATCAACTTCGAGATGCTGAAAAGGATGCATGTCGTATTAAAGCGGGCAAGATTTTTCATTACCTGCAACGGAAAGATGCTGGACAGAACTCCCATAGACGACCGTTTTATAATGAACCAGCTTGCAGGCCTGGAACAAAAGGACGTTTACAAGATAGAAGGTCATAATGACGGATTCAGACAGTTGAATCTCTTCGATGATTTTAAACTGGAGGGAGCATGAAGATCTTTACCTGCGCTCCGGATTGGGAAGCATTGCTCACCTGCATTTACGAAGCCTTTGCTTCTGGCCTGGGGCACAAGAATATAAGGCTCATGGCGGAGCCTGTAGGTCAGGAGACATTGTTTGATGAGTATATACACGTGGACCCGGATCCTGTCAAAGCAGACAAGCTTTCCGATGCCATAATCAGCAGGATATCTTACGAAGTGTATCGTGAGATGGCCTACACCGCCATGGCTTATGAAGAGGATATGCCGGACAACATATATCATGTCCTGATCCTGGGCTTTCATTACGGCCCGGAGGTTTTGCATATGATCAAGTTTGCTGACATCATGCGTAACCGGGAGATAAGGGCCAGAGTTGTCAGAGAGGCGGAACGGTTCAGGGAGATCCTGCGTTTTCACCGGGTGGGAAGTGTATATGTGGCCCATTTTGAGCCAAAGAGCAGAGTAGTGGGATACCTTGGTCCCATATTTTCGGATCGTATGCCTTCGGAACACTTCATCATAGTGGACGATATTCACAGGGAGGCAGTTATCCACGCCGGAAACAGACCATTCTACCTTCAGAGACTGTCCGACAGCGAATTTGAACGGCTCCTTCAGACCGAAG
>JAEEGT010000013.1 GCA_016280465.1 Lachnospiraceae bacterium
GCGGATCATCGTCATCATAATCCCCATAATGATAGTGGTCATTGCCATAGTCATAAGCATTGCTTTTCCCAGATTCAGGATCTTACAGAGCAAGATCGACGGACTGAACTCTGGCATCAGGGAATCCCTTACCAACGTGCGTGTCATCAAATCCTTTGTACGTGACGATTTCGAACAAAAGAAATTCGAAGCTTCCAACGAAGATCTTTACAACGCTTCCATGCGTGCCTTCAAGGTCATGATAACCACCTGGCCCCTGATGGGACTTTTCATGAATGTCACTACTCTGGCCATCGTATGGTACGGCGGCAATCAGGTCATTGCGGGGGGCATGGAGATCGGCGACCTTACAGCCTTTATCACCTATGTTACCCAGATCCTGTTCGCACTGATGATGACCTCCATGATCATCCTTCAGAGTTCCAGAGCCGTAGCCAGTGCCAAGCGTATCAACGAAGTCCTTGATCAGAAGACCGACATCGACGATTCCGAAGCTGCAGAGCCTTCCAAGAAGGTGGAGTCCGGAAGCATCGAGTTTAAGAATGTTACCTTCAGATATTACAAGAATTCGGAAGATCCGGTGCTGGATTCCATCGACCTTAAGATCGCATCCGGCGAGACCGTGGGTATCATCGGTTCCACCGGTTCCGGTAAATCTACCCTTGTGCAGATGATCCCCAGACTCTACGATCCCGACGCCGGCGAAGTGCTGGTGGACGGTGTCAATGTCAAGGATTACTCCCTTAAGAATTTAAGAGACGGAGTTTCCATGGTACTGCAAAAGAACGTGCTCTTCTCAGGCTCCATCATGGAAAACCTTCAGTGGGGCGACGAGGAGGCCGACCAAAACAGCATCGAGGAAGCTGCGAAGATGGCTGAGGCCCACGGTTTTGTATCTTCCTTTGCGGAAGGATACGAAACAGACCTAGGTCAGGGCGGTGTGAATGTATCCGGCGGACAGAAGCAGAGACTGTGTATTGCGAGAGCAATGCTCAAAAAGCCCAAGATCCTGATCCTTGACGATTCCACCAGTGCGGTGGATACAGCCACTGAGAGTAAGATCCGGGCAAGCCTTAAGTCTGCACTTCCCGACACCACCAAGCTCATAATCGCCCAGCGTATTTCTTCAATAATCGAAGCCGACAAGATCGTGGTGCTTGATGACGGCAGGATCGTGGGCTACGGCAATCACGCGGAGCTTATGGAGAATTGCGAAGCCTACAAGGAAATATACTATTCGCAGATGGATAAGGAGGTGGGAGCATGATAAACGAAGCAAGACTTCCCCGCCTTCAGGAGAAATACAGGAAAAAGAACGAAAAATACATAAAGCAGATGGAAGAGGACGCAAAGTCCGGCAAGTCCAATCCCAGAGTGGGCCGTGGCCCCGGTGCCCAGAACCTTGCCAAGGTCAAGCCCAAGAACGCCATGCCCAGTATCAAGAGACTCTTTGGGTACATGAAGCAGGATGCCTGGAAGATAGCCATCGTGCTGGTACTGGTACTTATCTATACTGCATCGAGCCTTGCGGGTTCCTATGTGCTTCGCCCCGTCATCAACAGTATCGCCGGGGGTAACGGAACGGTTAAGATCCTTGCGGAGGGACTTGCACTGATGGCGGCCATCTATGCCACCGGCCTTGTGGCCCAGTACCTGCAGCAGAGGATCATGATAAGCATATCCCAGCGTGCCCTTGCCAAGATCCGTAACGAGCTTTACGAGAAGATAAGCAAACTTCCCTTAAAGTACTATGACACCAACAATCACGGCGATATCATGTCAAGATTTACCAACGACGTGGATTCCGTGGGAAATATGTTAAACAACACCATAATATCGCTGTTTTCCGGAATCATCTCCCTGGTGGGAACACTGGCACTTATGTTTTATACCAATGTATGGCTTACCATAATCACCCTTGCCATGACTCCCGTGCTCATCAAGGCAGCGGGCTTCCTGGCAAAGAGGAGCCGTAAGTTCTACAAGCAGCAGCAGGCGGCCCTCGGTTCCCTTAACGGTTTTATTGAAGAGACCATTTCGGGACAGAAGGTGGTCAAGGTCTTTAACCACGAAGAAGCTTCCATCGATGAGTTTGAATACCTTAACAACGATCTTCGGGGTAAGCAGTTAAACGCCCAGTTCTTCGGCGGTATCATGGGACCCGTTATGGGTAACTTAAGTCAGGTTTCTTATTCCCTGACTGCCATGGTGGGCGGTATTCTCTGTGTGCTGAGAGGCTTTGATATCGGCGGACTTACCATATTTGTAAACTACTCAAGACAGTTCTCACGTCCCGTCAACGAACTGTCCATGCAGATGAACGAAGTGTTCTCGGCCCTGGCCGGCGCGGAGCGTGTATTTGAAGTAATGGACACCGCTCCCGAAGAACCGGACAAAGAAACCGCAGTGGCTCCCGAAAGCCTTACAGGCAGTATCGTGCTTGAGGATGTTACCTTCGGCTATGTTCCGGGGCAGACTGTGCTTAAGAACGTTTCCTTCTACGCTAAGCCCGGACAGAAGATAGCCCTGGTGGGATCCACCGGTGCGGGCAAGACCACCATTACCAAC
>JAEEGT010000112.1 GCA_016280465.1 Lachnospiraceae bacterium
ATACGGTGAACATGTGCCCGCCGTTACGGGGTGTTCCGGTATTCTGGGATTCGATCACCAGAGCGGAATTTCCGCGGCCGTCCTCTTCAACTCTGGCATCGAGGCCGATGCCTGCGTTGGAGATAAGTCTTGACAGTTTCTCCTGGATACCCTTGTTGGTATCTCCGTTGGAAATATTGTACTGGAACTCGTAATTGAGTCCGTTGATACCGATATCGAAGGAATAGGTATCAGCGGGAAGGAACATCTCTCCCGAAGGGATCATGCGACCGCTGTTTATCTGTGTATTTGCAAGGCTTGTAACACTCAGTTCAAAAGAAGGAGCGCTCGTCTCACTGCCGTCCTCACCGATGAAGGAAACGGAAGCAAGGCTTTCGTTGGAGGAATAAGCAACCTTCTTGTTCAAAAGCTCGTCGTCACCCAATCCGCCCAGAGACGCAATGGTATTACGCAGATTACGGGCATTCTCTTTGAGTCCCACTGCATACTCCTTAGTCTCCTGGGATTTATCCACGATGAACAGGGGAGCTTCTTTATTCATGTTAACGATGGAATTATAAACGCCGCGAAGTTCACTCTTCTTATGAGTGTCGAACTTAGTGTCGGTCTTGGGCGCGTATGAAGTTAGATAATAATTATAGACGCTGTTGATCGCAGCATAGTTCGTTGCCATGAGCTCCTCCTTTCTTCCGTGATAGGTGTGCAAAATCCGTTTGCGCGCCGGGCAATAAACTTACTTATAAATGGGTACACTTATAGACAGTAACCCTATTTTTTGTTTATATGTTACCACAAGAATTTTGAGGATGCAAGAATTTTCGCTAAAGTTCTATTTTTAAGGCAATTCATCGAAAACCCAGCTTGGCAAAAACGTTCACGATTTGCCTAATATAGTTGTTTTCAATGTTGTTTTGAAAAGATTAAAGCTTCACGAATTACCTTGTCCATATCAAGGTATTTGTAGAGGCCCATCCTGCCACCAAAAAATACCCCCTTTTCGTGAGAAGCGAGTTCCATATACTTGGCGTAGAGTGATAGATTTGCCTCGTCACTCATGGGATAGTAGGGCTCAAGGCCGCTCTTCCACTCTGCGGGATACTCTCTCGTTATGACGGTTCCATGGGCCGTGTCGTTCTTTTCAAAGTGGCGGTGCTCTATGATACGGGTATAAGGGATCTCGCCCTCGGTATAATTTACTACGGCGTTACCCTGATAATTGTCCGTATCTTCGAGGTATTCCGTCTCAAAACGAAGGCTCCTGTAGGAAAGCTTCCCAAGGCTATAGTCAAAATATTCGTCCACCGCCCCGGTGTATAAAAGATTGTCCCAGGATATTTCTTCTTCCGGTGCTTTTGCTTTGAAATCCTTAAAGGAAGTGTTCAGACGGACATCGATGCCTTCAAGGAGTTTTTCCACAATGGCGGTATATCCGCCCTCAGGAATGCCCTGGAATCTATCGTTAAAATAGTTGTTATCGTATGTAAAACGCACGGGAAGCCGCTTGATGATGGAGGGCGGCAGCTCCGTGCAGGGTCTGCCCCACTGTTTCATGGTATAGCCCTTAATGAGCTTTTCGTAAATATCGGTGCCCACCAGTGAAAGGGCCTGCTCCTCAAGGTTCCGAGGCGCCGTGATATGAAGGTCCGCGATCTGCTCCTCTATCCTGGCTTTGGCCTCGGCCGGTGTGATAACGCCCCACATCTTATTGAAGGTATTCATGTTGAAGGGCAGATTGTAGAGTTCTCCCTTGTAATTTGCCACGGGAGAATTCACATAATTATTGAACTGCGCCAGATCGTTCACATAGTCCCACACTTCTCTTTCGGAGGTGTGAAAGATATGGGCACCGTAAACATGCACGTTGATGCCGTGATCGTTCTTTGTATATATATTGCCGGCGATATGATCTCTTTTATCGATCACCAGGCAGTTTTTTCCTTTTTTGTTAAGCTCCCTTGCAACTACCGCGCCGTAAAGGCCGGCACCCACTATGAGCCAGTCGTAGTTTTTCATTCCGCACTCCTTGCTGTCCTTATGTATTCGCCGTCCGCTCTGCAGAAAACGGACATGTGCGTATCACTGTTTTTGCGTGTCAGGCAGTTTTTCCGGTCTTCCGTGCCTTTTCATGATAAGCGACCAGATCAGTATTCCCGTCACCGCGCCCGCCGAATCTATCAGCACATCGGACCAGGTGCCGTAGCGACCTGAAACATAATACTGATGAATCTCATCCGTCACCGCATAGGCCGTTGACAATACCCAGGGAAAAAGAAACAGTCCGAAGCGCCGGTCATGGAGCCTCGGCAATTTCAAAGCGTAACAGGCCGATGCACCCAAAAGTGCATATTCCGTGAAATGCGCCGTTTTTCTAAGTAAAAGATGCAACGCCCTGTAGGTATTCTCGGAAAGGTCTCCCGAAGAAGAGCCAAAGAGCTTAATGATGGCATCCAAGAGGCTGCCGCTCTGATCCGCGGATTCATCCCCGGGAAGAGCCGAAAAAGCAAAGATCCCCACCATTATAAGCACCATCGGCAGAAAACGCAGTATTCTTTTTACCCCTGTTTTCTTTGCTGAATCCATTTACAATTGTTACCCCAAAACCTTCGATATTTCCTGAGTTTTTCAGGTCCGTGTATCTAAAACCCGAGCCCCGGTTTCCCGAGGCTCGGTGTCTGATACTGAATCGTTCGATCGGGTCAGCTTACGTCCAATGCTTTACAGCGACCGAATCACGCCGCTACCCCTTGGGTACTTCCCGAAAGATTACATGGATGTATATCCGCCGTCAACGGGAAGGATGCATCCGTTTACATAGGAACTCATGGGGCTTGCAAGAAAGATGGCTGCGGTATCAAGTTCGCCGTCCTTGCCGTAACGAGCCATGGGGATCATAGTCTTTGCATAGTTCTGGAAGAATTCGCTCTCAAGAGTGTCCTTGGTAAGAGGAGTCTCAAAATATCCGGGGCAGATGCTGTTAACGGTAATGCCCTTGTCACCCCACTCTGCTGCGAGGGCACGGGTAACATTGACAACGCCGCCCTTTGCCGCATGATAAGGAGATGCGGGAGCGATCTTGTTGCCCACAAGTCCGTACATGGATGCGATATTGATGATACGTCCGTATCCTGCGGGGATCATAGCCTTCTTGGCAACGGCTCTGGACATCTTGAAGGTTCCGAAAAGGTCGATGTTGATCTCATTCTCAAACTGTTCATCGGTAATATCCTCGGCAGGAGCTACCGCGCCGGTTCCCGCATTGTTGATAAGGATGTCGATCCTTCCGAATTCCTTCATGATGGTATCAACAGCTGCTTCAACTCTCTCTGTATCGGTTATATCGCAGGCTACGCCGATGGCCTTAACGCCATACTCCTTGGTAAGTTCTGCTGCCACCTCGTCGATAAGGTTCTGACGTCTGGCAAGAGCCACGATGTTGGCTCCCTGATTTGCAAGTGCTTTGGCCATCTGTACTCCAAGTCCGGTAGAGCAACCGGTCACTACGGCAACACGGCCTGTAAGGTCGAAATAGTTTTTCATGCTATATTTATCCTCCTGTAACTGTCGGCAGTCAATGCTCTTATATTAATATATCATGAGAAGTCATTGTTCGAAACTTAATTTTCTCTAAAATCGGTTCGGATGGAATATTTCCCTCTTCTGTGATAAACTAAATGTGATCGGCAGGCGGCATTTCTTTGCACTGTCATAATCGATCCGGAGGTTTCAAAACATCTATGAATGAACATGAATTCAGGCAAAAGATCCTTGATCTGGTAAAAGAATACTGTGATGAATATCATAAACCCGCAGACTACAAGGAAGGAGACAGGATTCCTTACGCCGGGCGTGTCTACGACAGCGACGAAATGGTAAATCTCGTAGACAGTTCCCTTGACTTTTGGCTTACAGCCGGAAGATTCACCAAGGATTTCGAATCCGAATTCGGTAAATTTCTCGGTGTGAAGTTTGTATCCTCCGTCAATTCGGGTTCTTCTGCCAATCTGCTGGCCTTTATGGCTCTGACTTCACCGCTTCTTAAAGAAAGAAAGATCGAACGCGGCGATGAGGTCATCACAGTTGCCGCAGGTTTTCCCACAACAGTCGCTCCCATGATCCAGTATGGTGCAGTCCCTGTTTTTGTAGACGTAACGATACCCGAGTACAATATCGATATAAACATGCTTTCCAAGGCTTTGAGCGATCGGACCAAAGCCGTTATGGTAGCTCACACTCTGGGTAATCCCTTTGATCTTAAAGACGTTCGTGATTTCTGCGATAAAAACGGGCTCTGGCTCATAGAGGATAACTGTGACGCTCTCGGAAGCAAATATTTCATTGACGGAGAATGGAAGTATACCGGCACCATCGGAGACATCGGGACCTCCAGTTTCTATCCGCCCCACCACATAACCATGGGTGAAGGCGGCGCGGTTTATACGAATAACCCCCTGCTTCACAAGATAGTCCGTTCGCTCAGAGACTGGGGACGTGACTGCATGTGTGCTCCCGGACAGGACGGTTTGTGCGGCCACCGCTTTGACGGCAAATACGGCGAATTACCTGAAGGATACGATCACAAATACATCTACTCTCACCTGGGTTACAATCTAAAGATCACAGACATGCAGGCAGCCGTTGGTTGCGCCCAGCTTAAAAAGCTTTCGGATTTCATAGCAAAAAGAAAGCACAATCACGAATACCTGAACAGTCTTTTGGAGCGTTACGGCGTCGGCGAAAAACTAATCCTTCCCAAAGCGACCGAAAATTCCGATCCCGACTGGTTCGGCTTTATTATGACCTGCCGTGAAGGCACGGA
>JAEEGT010000113.1 GCA_016280465.1 Lachnospiraceae bacterium
AAGCTCAACGTCCTGCTTAACGCCTCTTGCTTCCTTCATCTTGTCGATAAGTTCTTCAAAGTATTTCTTGCCGACTTCCATAACAACGTCGGAGAACATCTGAATAAATCTTCTGTAGCAGTCCCATGCCCAACGGGGATTGCCGGATTTTTCTGCAAGTGTATTAACAACGTCTTCATTCAAGCCCAAGTTAAGGATGGTATCCATCATACCGGGCATGGATGCACGGGCACCGGAACGAACGGATACAAGAAGAGGATTCTCCTTGTCACCGAATTTCTTTCCGGTCATTTCTTCAAGTTTAAGAACGTATTCGTCGATCTGAGCCTGGATCTCGGCGTTGATCTTCTTTCCGTCCTCATAGTACTGGGTACAAGCCTCTGTAGTGATGGTAAATCCCTGGGGTACAGGCATTCCGATGTTGGTCATCTCTGCAAGGTTGGCGCCCTTACCGCCAAGAAGATTACGCATGTCTGCGGAACCCTCTTCAAAAAGGTAAACCCATTTTGCCATAAATTTTCTCCCTCTGTTTCATAAAATCAGTTCAACAAGGCACTCCGCATGACACGGAATGCCTTGAATCACTCAAAAAGTATAACATAGCTTTGTACGTGGCGCAAGGACAAGGGGTTAAAGAAAAGGATGTATAATTGTATACATTGTCGTGATTTTATTTCTTCAGAAGGGCCACATTTCTGTCGATGAGTTCAATCCTCTGCTTCACGCAGTCAACACTGCGAAGGGGGTCCTTGGGGGTGTTAAAGCAGTAATCCATAAGCTTTTCAACGGTGGTGGTGGCAACATGGAGCCTGGTGTCGCTGGAGGCATAGTAGATGTACACGCTTCCGTCGGCTCTTGCTATCAGACCGTTGGAAAATACTACGTTGGACACGTCTCCCACCCTTTCTTTTCCCAGAGGTGCCAAAAAGAAACCGGAGGGCTCGGCGATGACCTTTGAAGGATCGTTAAGGTCCGTTGCAAACACGTAAAGCACGTACCGAAGGCCTGCTGCAGTGTTCCTTACACCGTGGGCCACATGTATCCATCCCTTGGGAGTCTTGATGGGGGTAGCACCCGCTCCGTTCTTGGCTTCCGTGATGGTATGGTATCTTCTGGGACTTGTGATGATCTCCTGGTCGATAACGGGGTTTGTGATGTCATCGCAGAGTCCGAAGCCTATGCCGCCGCCGGAACCTGTCTCGATAAAATCATCCATGGGACGGGTGTAAAAAGCATATTTTCCGTTGATGAATTCGGGATGAAGGAGCACGTTACGCTGCTGGGGAGAATTCAGTGTCTTAAGGTTGGGAAGCCGCTCCCAGGTCTTAAGATCCTTTGTCCTTACTATTCCTGCTGCCGCAACGGCCGCGCTTAGGTCATTAACGGTCTTATCCTTGCTTTCGGAGCAGAAAACGCCGTAGATCCAGCCGTCCTCGTGCTTTGTCAGGCGCATGTCGTAGACATTGGTCTCCTCGGGACAGGTGTCGGGAAGCAAGATGGGCTTATCCCAAAACCTGAAGCCATCGATACCGGAATCCGATTCCGCCACCGCAAAGAAGGATTTGCGGTCGTTACCCTCTACTCTGGGAACCAGATAGAATTTGCCGTTCAATTCGATGGCGCCGGAATTCATCACGGCGTTGACCCCCAGCCGCTCCATGAAGAAGGGATTTGTCTCTTTGTTCAGGTCATACTTCCAGTGAAGGGGGATCATGCTGCGGTCCAGCACCGGATATTCGTAACGGTCAAAGATACCGTTGTAAAAATCGCTCTTTTTATTTTTCCTTGTAAGGATCTTCTCCTGTTCGTCCAGGAGTTCGAAGTATTTTTCGTGGATCATTTTCTTTCCTTCCCAATGTACTTTTCTTTAATGCTCGTGGAGCTTATAATCGACATCTTCTTTGATTATCTCAAGCATGATGGCCGCGAACTTAGGATCGAACTGGGTTCCCGAGCCCTTCTCGATCTCGGACTTTACCACATCCTGGGGGATCAGGCCTCTGTAGCTTCTGTTGCTGGTCATGGCATCGTAGGCATCGGCTACCGCAATGATCCTTGCTTCTTCGGGGATCTCCTCACCTTTAAGGCCGTCAGGATAGCCCCTTCCGTCATAGCGCTCGTGATGCCATCTGGCACCTGTGGCAAGCTTGGGCATCTCTTCTATGTTCTGAAGTATCTTCGCTCCCCTTTCGGGATGAGTCTTTATCTTGGCATACTCTTCGTCCGTGAGCTTTCCGGGTTTGTTGATCACCGCATCGGGCACGCCGATCTTGCCCACATCATGGAGAAGGCCCATCATGTATATCTCTTCCTGATGTTCTTCGGAATAGCCCGCTCTTCTTGCAATCTCTTTGGAATAATCCGCAACACGTCCGGAATGACCCTTGGTATAGGCGTCCTTGGCATCGATGGCATCCGCCAGAGTATGTACCACGTGAAGGGAAAGGCCCTCCACTTCTTTGGTCTTTCTTTCAACCTCGGCGTGAAGGTCTCTCTGGAGCCTGATAAGATCCAGGAGATGTCTGACTCTCAAGGTCAGGACCTCCGCAACAAAGGGCTTTCTCACAAAGTCCATGGCTCCGAGAGACAAGCCTTCCGTCTCCGAAGCGCAGTCATCGTTGGCGGTAAAGAATATCACCGGGATTTCCCGATGTCCTGTTTCTTTTTCCATCTTTCGAAGAAGCTTCAGGGTTTCAAAGCCGTCGGGCTCAGGCATCCTTATATCCAAAAGAAGCATGTCGATGCTGTTGTTCTTTGCATAATCCAGCAAAAGCCGGCCGCTCTTTAAGCAGGTGACTTTATAACCCGCCCCGGTAAGTACGGCATTGGCGTTCCTTAAGATAATGGCATCATCGTCTACAACAACTATGCGTTCGTCCATTGGTCATCCTTTCCGAAACTTCCTTTATTTCCACAGACTGCCGTAGCCTTCAACGGCTTCGTCCACGGTCATGGTGCCGTTGGCCACGTTGTAGGCCGCTGCACGGAATTCCTTGGTAACCGCATCGTTAAGTCCCGTCTCCTGATAACTGAAGGTCCGATCCGCAGGGAAGCCTTCAAGAGACGAATATACTTCATCGAGAGAAAAGTCTCCGGTGGGTGTGATAAGCCGCTTGACGGCAGCCATATTGCCAAGTTCCTTCTCTCTTGTAAGGAATCTGATGAATTCGTTGGTCATATCAAGATTTTTACTGTTCTTGTTCACGCTGAAGAACAGGCTGACAGCATCCAGGAAGAATCCGCCTTCATCGCCTGCGGGGACCACGAAGAACCTGTATTTAAAAGGATTTGCCGTGAAAGCTTCGGACTTGCTCTCCCGCTTGAACGTGCCGGAGACCATATCCCCGCTCCCTAACATCATGGGAACATCGCCCTCAAAGAAACGCATGATGACCGAATTATAGTCATCCGTGATCTCTTCGGAGCAGACCGACGGATCAATGTATCCGGCGTCCACAAATTCTTTGAGTCTCAAAAGGGCGGGACGAAGCATCTCTCCCGCAGAACCCTCCAGGGCATTAAGGCCCGCCAGGGATCCGGGATCCTTTATGACACCGTTACAAAACAGGGGAAAAGAAAAAGCATAGTACATTCCGGATACCGTGGTGCCGTTGGCTCCCATGATGGGGCTTTTGTACCCTGCACTCTTAAGCTTGGCGCATACGTCCTTCAGTTCTTTGTAATCTTCCGGAATCTTGAGGCCGTTCTTTTCGAATATATCCATGTTTACGAGCATGCCGTAGGATCTGGTGAATATGGGGAGCATGACCACATCGCCGTTGGGAAGGGTCCACCTTGCTCCCTGTCGTATGCAGTTAAGGCCGATATTAAGAGAAGGATCCGAAAGGACCTCCGCATTGTCAAAGACCGGAGCCATCTTCTCGCTGTCCAGCATCCAGGAAGCCGTAACATAGATGTCCGGAGCCTCATCGCTCATCAGGGCGCTCACGATGGTGTTTTCGTAGTCATCCAGATAAACGTAGTTAAGACTTACATTGGGATAAAACTCATAAAACCGTTCGAATTCGCTCTCAAGGGATTCAAAGTTCGAATAGGTACCCGCAACCTTGACGGAGCAGGTGGTGTCGGAAGGCAACGCGGGTTTAAAATCCTCGTTGTTTTCTTTGGCCTGTCCGCAGGCAACGGATCCAAGCATCAGCACAAAGGCCGATACAAGGGTCAGTGTCTTTTTTAACAATCCCGATGTTCTTTTGGTCATAAAACCTCCGTTTCGTATCCGGGAAGGACCCGGATCACATTCCGTCCCATTTATGTGCCGTAAAGTACTCATCTATGGCTTCCACTATCTCGTCCCTGGGCATGGTCTTTAAAAAATACCCCTGGGGTTTGAGCCTCATAACGTTCATTATGCTCTCCCGGTCGGATTTGCCCGTAAGGAAGATAATGGGGATATCCTTGTAGTTATACTCGCTCCTGATCATCTCCATGACCTGAGGACCCGGAGTTATGGGCATATCGTAGTCAAGGAGTATAAGATCGGGCCGGTGATTTGCCATGTAGGTAATTGCCTGGATGCCGGACTTTACCGCCGTGATCCTGTACTTTTCCGAAAGCCATCCCTGAAGCATCTTTAGGAAAGTCGTGTCGTCGTCCACCAGAAGGATATGCTTTCCCATCCGCTTTTCTTCCGCTGCCGCAGCAAGGGTTTTTAAGCCTTCCGCCACGTATTTTGCATCAAAGGGACGGTTAAATTCCTTCTTTATGTAGGTCTCGGGAATGTACTTTTTGATGGCGCCAAGCTCCACCTCGTAGCCGATCACGCAGACCGGGCGCTCCTCGTCCCTGCTTATGTCCATGATGTACACCAAAGCCTCTGCGGAATCGTACACATAGTCACCTGCCAGGATCAGTATCAGGTCAACATCCTCCTTGCCCGCTTCTATGCTCTGGACATCCGGCTCCGCCTGAACAATGGTAAAGCCTGTCTTCCTTAAGTTTGATTTAAGCGCGTCCACCATAAAACCGCTTCCGCGACTTATCAAAAGTATCTTGCTGGTCATTATACCTCTCCCCCCGATAAAATACTCGGTATCTGATCGTAATCAAAGTTGTCGACGGCCTTCTTAATGGCATCGAACCTGGTGGCTTCTTCCTCGGGAAATCTGTATCCGTCAAGGGATTCCACTATATTTACCACGCTGTCATAGTCAAAGGAGGCACAGAATTCCGCCAGTGCGGTGTAGGCCTCTTTCATGTCCTGTTCGGAAATGACCGGCCGGTCGTCCCCTGCCTCATTGGCATCAAGGTCACGAAGGGGCTCAAGCTCCCTTGCCAGTTCTCTGTACCCGGCCAAAAGATCACCCATCTCTCTTTCAAGGGTATCCGTATCACCGGAATCCCCTGCTTTTTCAAGTCTTGCCGCAAGATCTCCCAGTTTTAAAGCTCCGATAACACGGGAGGTGCTTTTTAACGCATGGACTTTGATGGTGGTGTTCTTAATGTCCTTAACACTCCAGTATTTCTCGATATCATCGGCGTTCTTTGCCGCCGCCTCAAGGTACATCTTAAGGGTCACCATATAGGCCTCGCGGCTTCCACAGTGGATAAGACCGGAGTTCACATCCAGGTCATCAAGCTTAAAGATAAAGTCGGGGATGAAGTAATCGTCGTCCTCGTCGTCATCGGCCGCGGGAGCGATCTTTCCCTTGGGAATGTACTGAAGGAGCAGTACCTCAAGTCTGTCGGGATCCACGGGCTTTGTCAGGTAGTCGTCAAAGCCTGCGTTTATATACATTTCACGCATACCGGAAATGGCATTGGCGGTAAGGCACACAACGGGTGTTCCTGAATTCGGGGTGTCCGCGATCTTTTTCATCTCCTTAAGGGTCTCGATACCGTCCTTATCGGGCATCATGTGATCCAGGAATATAACATCGTAGTGCTTTTGCTTAAAGAGCGCGATGCCTTCATCGCCGCTTCCCGCCGTATCTATCTGCACCTTTGTGCGCTTAAGAAGGCTCTGGAAGACCGAGAGATTGACCGGTGTGTCGTCCACCACCAGAAGCCTTGCGTAAGGCGCCGTGAACCGCTCGCGGTATTTCTTTCTTTCGGAAACGGATCTTTTGAAGGTCTCCTCGTAATTGCCGATGGGATTGCGGCTCCGAACACCCTGCTTAAGGGCAAAAGAAAATGTCGAACCCTTGCCGTATTCGCTCTTAACCTCCATGTGACTTCCCATCATGGAAAGAAAGCTCTGGGCTATGCTCATGCCAAGGCCGGTTCCTTCGATGTTACGGTTCTTTTTCTCTTCTATACGCTCAAAAGCCCGGAACAGGCGCTGCATGTCCTCGGATTTGATGCCGATGCCCGTATCGCTGACACTTATAAGGAGCCTTACGGAATCGGGATCGCCTTCGATATCTTCAAAGCCCGCCTTGAAGGTAATGGAACCTTCTTTGGTGTATTTGACAGCATTGGAAAGGATATTGGTGATGATCTGTTTTATGCGGATCTCATCGCCGTGGAGAATCATGGGGATATTCCTGTCGATATCGAGATTAAAATCAAGTCCTTTGCCCTCTGCCTTGCCCTGGACCATGTTCACCAGGTCGTTAAGGAGGGAAACAAAGCTGTAATCCACGTTGATGATATCCATCTTGCCGGCTTCGATCTTGGAAAAATCCAGGATATCGTTGATGAGTCCCAGAAGGGTCTTGCCGGCTGTTCTGATGCTCTCTGAGTAGGCCACGATATCTTCGTCGTGACTTTCTCTTAACACCATCTCATTGAGCCCCAGAATGGCATTCATGGGGGTACGGATATCATGGGACATGGTGGACAGGAAATAGGACTTGGCTTCATTGGCCTGGTTGGCGGCTTCGGCGGCTTCGGCCAGTTTTCTGTTGTAGGAAACCAGTATAAGGAAATTGAATACAAGGAGCACCAGAAGTCCCACAGTCACCATTCCCAGCAGCAGCCAGTCCACCACCGTGTTGGTGGCAAGCTCTCCCGCCGGTATATAGGCCAAAAGAAACCATGTGTTCATGGACTGCAAAGGAGTGTAGGAAATAACGCATTCCTCTCCCTTTGAGTTATTCATGGTCATGGTCCCGGACCCCGAGGTGATCTTTGCGGTCATCTCGTTGTAATCCGCTATATCCGCTTTGTTATAAGATTTGTAATATTCAAAGAAATTGGAATTCTTAAGGGATTTGCCGTGAACAAGATAATCTCCGTCCTTGTTGATGAGGGAGATCTCCACGCTTTCATACTCGCCGTTTAAAAAGACCAGCTTATCCTCCAGCACGCTTACGGGCTCAACGCGCATCAAAAGTGCTTCCTTCAGGTCTCCGGTGGTCTCGTCCAGGATGGTCACGTAATTCATGAAAGCGATGGACTGTACACCGTTCTGAGGGTTCGTATAGGCTCGCGTAAGGTTCACGACGCCGTCTTCACGGCTTATATCGTCAAGATTGTCGAACAGATTTATGTTTCGGTAAGAAACCGAATAGTCACCCGGGTCCTTAACGGAGGGGTGCGTTGATATGCCGCTCCGTCTCTGTTCTTCCGGGAAGATCAGATGTCCGTAGATGCTCGGGGATATCTTTGCTTTTCTGATAAAAGAAATGGCTTCCTCGGCGGTCATGGGATTGCCGGCTTCGGCGGACCTGTCGATATAGTTTGCCCAGATATCGCAAAGATGCTGCTCGTCCTCCAAGTAGTTGGTAATGATCTGCTCAGCTGTGACCGTCATCTTCTGGAAAGCCTCGATAACGCTCTCGTTGCTTTCGTTCATTTTGGTGTTGGCATATTGAATTATGAAGAAGAGTATCAACCCCATTATCACAAGGTCGATAGCAATAATCAGCGCTTTCTTCACGCCTTAACCTCCCGGGGACAGGCAGGGATCCCTATCTTCGGAAGCCCTTCCCCATGCTTAGAAACACATCTGTATAATTATACCAAACGAGACCTTTTTGTCTATTAGCACTCGGTCATACGACCGCTTCGCTCTACTCCGGATTTGAAATGATAAGTGTCATATCTCCCGAAAAAGAAAGCCTTCCGTATCCCGCAGGGATTATGAAATGATCTCCGGGCTTAATGGGGGTGCCGTCGGCTGAGCCTGTGCCTTCAATACATGAAGCCATGTAAAAGACACCGGAAGGCTCAAGTGTGAAGCTTCCCTTAACGTTAAGCTTATTTACGGTGTAGTATTTGCAGGAAACCAGATTATGTAAACCAGCTGTCAATGGCGTCGATGTGACTGTGCCGGAAGCACACACAGATTCAGTTGACATAACATCACCGGCTGTACCCGCCCCGGGCACCTTTATCACAGCCTTGGACTGCTCGATATGCAGATCTCTGGGCTTTCCGTTCTGAAGTCTGTCATAATCGTAGACTCTGTAGGTTATATCGGAATTCTGCTGGGTTTCAAGGATCATTACTCCGCCCTTGATAGCATGAACGGTTCCGGGATCGATCTGTACAAAATCTCCTTTTTTGACGGGAACTTCCCTGATGAGTTCCTTGAATTTATGCTCGTCAATCAGTTTACATAACTCTTCTCTCGTCTTTGCGTTGTGTCCTACCACCAGAGCGGAATCAGGCTCACAGTCAAGGATGTACCAGCATTCGGTCTTTCCCAAAGACCCGTTCTCGTGGACTTTGGCATAGTCATCATCGGGATGTACCTGAATGGAAAGATCATCCTTGGCATCGATCACTTTAAGGAGCAGGGGAAACCTGTCTCCCGAAAGATCTCCGAAAAGCTCACGGTGTTTGTCCCACAGTTCCGAAAGCTTCGCGCCCTTATACTCTCCCGCTGCTACGGTGCAGTCCCCGTTCTTATGGGCGCTGATGGCCCAGCACTCGCCGGTATTGTCGGCGGGGATATCATATCCGAAGGCGGCACGCATGCGGTTGCCGCCCCAGATCATGGTCTTAAATACAGGTTCAAAGAACAACAAAGAAGCCATTTTTCTGTCTCTTTCTTTATCTTATTCCGATCTCGGTGTCGGTACCGTCGGTGCTGGAATGTGCCTTGATATAATCCACCACTTCATCGATGGTGGTAAAAGCAAGGCCTACATAGCTGTCCGCACATCCGTAATAGAGGGCGATCTTTCCGCTCTCGGGATCGTGAATGGTAGCGCAGGGGAAGCATACGTTGGGAACGAAGCCTCTTTCTTCGTACCAGTCTTCGGGTGTAAGGAGGTAGTCCTCGCAGCGGTATTTCACAACGGAAGGATTATCGATATCAAGGATCGCTCCGCCGATGGAGTAAACAAAACCGTTACAGGTGCTGCTTACGCCGTGGTAGAAAAGAAGCCATCCTTCGCTGGTCTCGATGGGTGCCGCACCGCCGCCGATCTTGACAGCCTGCCACCACTTGCCATTGGGGCTCATGACATGACGGTGCTTGCCCCAGTAGGTCATATCCGGGGATTCGCTTAAGAAGATATCTCCGAAGGGAGTGTGTCCGGAATCGGAGGGACGGCTCAGCATCAAATAGTTACCGTTGACTTTTCTCGGGAAAAGAACTGCATTTCTGTTAAAGGGAATGAAAGGATTCTCAAGACGGGTAAAGGTCTTAAAGTCCTTGGTGCATGCAAGTCCGATGGCCGCGCCGTAGAAATCACCGCACCAGATGATATAGTAGGTATCCTCAACCTTAACAAGGCGGGGATCGTAGGCATATCTGGGCATGAAGGGCTCACCCTTTTCATTGACAAAGGGTACTTTTTCCTTGTCAAATTCCCAATGGATGGCATCCTTGGATCTGCCGAGATATACGTAGGGAATACCGTTGGTCTGCTCACCGCGGAACACACCGATAAAGCCGTCTTCAAAAGGCATTACGGCACTGTTGAAGATACGTGCCACACCCTCCACCGGGTTTCTTCCGACGATGGGGTTCTCGGTGTATCTCCAAAGGGGTGCTCCCTTATGGTCCGCAGGCTTATCCTGCCAGGGAATGTTCTTTACGGGGGGACAGTTTAAAATCTTTACTTTGCTCATAGATCGTCCTTTCTGCGTGAAACCTTGTTTTCACGTACTGTGGTTTATTTGTGTTCTTTTATGGTTCTTTTGTGTATAGCATGGCTTGAGAGGCCATACTCAGTCGACCCTCAACAGATGTACCAGTTTTGAGTCGAAATCACCGTTCAGCGAGTCCATGGGAAGGCCGGCATACATCAGTACTTCCGATCCGTACACCCTGCCGGTGGTCTCGTCTTTGTAGGATACCCCCGGTTCAAGTCCCTGAAGCTTTATGAACCGAACCTTGGTATTGGCTTCGTTAAGGCCCTTTACAAAGGTCACAAGGATCTCGGAACCGTCTTTCTTTTGCACCATCCAGGCATCAAACTTTCCGTTTTCGGAAAAAGAAGCCAGTCTGTAATAATCTCCGTTTCTCACAAGATCGCCGTACTTATGGTAGTCCGCCACCTGAGTGGGGATCAGGTCCCTGTCCCCTTCGGAGATCTTTGTGATGTCCAGCTCATATCCGAAGGTTCCCGCAAGAGCCACGTGCCCTCTTGTCTTAAAGGGAGTCACCCTTCCCACCGTGTGGTTGGGGCAGTCCGAAACGTGGGCGCCCATGCAGGAAAGAGGATAAACAAGGGCCGTGCCCTCCTGGATCTTAAGCCTCTCTATAGCATCCGTATCGTCGCTGGTCCAAATCTGGGGACTGTAATAGAGCATGCCGGGATCGAACCTTGCACCGCCTCCCGAACAGTTTTCGAGAAGAAGGTTAGGAAACTCGGTCACGAGAGTCTCCTGCATGCGGTAGACCGCCAGCACATAACGGTGTAACAGTTCTCCCTGCCGGTCGGCGGGAAGTCCTGCGGAATAAAGGTCCGTCAGTTGTCTGTTCATATCCCACTTCAGGTACTCGATGTTGGCACTCTTAAGAACGGTCTTAACGGAATTCCAGGTGTGTTCCCAGACCTCGGGCCTGGTAAGATCCAGCACCAGCTGGTTTCTTGAACGGGTAGGTGTGCGGCCCGGAACCGAAATTGTCCAGTCCGGATGCGCCCTGTAAAGGTCCGAATCGGGACTCACCATTTCAGGCTCCATCCAGATACCGAACTTAAGGCCCAGGGCATTAACGCCATCCACTAAAGGCTTCAGGCCGCCGGGTAGCTTCTTTTCATTGACATACCAGTCTCCCAGGGATGAATTGTCGTCGTTTCTGACGCCGAACCATCCGTCGTCCATGACCAGCATCTCAATGCCGCGCTTCGAGGCTTCTTTGGCGATGCTTAAAAGTTTCTCCGTATCGAAGTTGAAGTAGGTGGCCTCCCAGTTGTTTATGAGGATAGGTCTTTCTTTGGCCCTGTAGGGGCTTCGGATCAAATGCTCTCTGTAAAGATCGTGGAAGGTCCTTGTCATGTGTCCCAGGCCCTCGTGAGAATAGACCATCACCGCTTCGGGGGCGGTAAATTGTTCGCCCGGCTCTAACTTCCAGCGAAAATGATAGGGATTTATGCCCATCAGGACTCTCACTTTGTTAAACTGGTCAAGGTGGGCCGAGGCGGTGAAATTACCGGAATATACAAAAGAAAAGCCGTAAACATCACCTGTTGTCTGGGTTGTGTTGTTACTGCAAAGTGCTATGAAGGGATGCTCCTGATGACTTGATTCACCCCTTATGGAACCCACACCCTGAGTTCCGTGGGCGATGGACCTTGTTTCGATGTTTCTCTCTCTTGCCCAGGATCCGTGAAGAGAAAGAAGCTTATAATCGTCATTGTCTATGTCAAGGCAGGTTGACATAATATTTGTTATGTAAACATTGCTGTCTTTCGAGCCGTTTTCGACCCGAAGGCTCCTTACCACCGCATCAAGTCCCTCAAAGACCGAATAAACAAGGAAAACCTTCAGTTTGAGGATGGGATCCTCAAGGCAGACCGTCAGGGTCTCGCACTCTGCTTCGCTTCCGAAGGTGGCGGGAAGTCCTTCAAGTTTCAGCTTTCCTTTTTCGATCGTGTGGTTTACATAATACAGTTCCGCGGAACAGGTCCCGTCTTCTCTCTGCGCTTCAAAGGCTGCGGGACGATAATCTCCCGTACCCGAAACGGGATACTCCATGGGGGCAAAATCCAGGAAAGAGTTCTTTTCCCTCAGGCGCTCCGAAGGGCGGGTGCCTTCGGTACGGGCAAGGTAGGAAAGGTCTTCGTTACCGATCCTTCGTCCGTAGTAATAATGTACAAGATACCTGTCATCCTCTATTCCGAAGACATAACTCGAAGAAGGGGTGTCAAGTTTAAAGGTCTTACGTTCCTCACAAAAGGTTATCATTTATCGATCCTTTCGATCCCTACAGATTTCCCCGAAGTTCCTTGAAGGGTACGTTGAATTTGCGGCTCAGGTATTCGCCCAGTTCTTTGGCTGCCACAAAGTGTGCCTTGTAACCGGGATGGGAATGGGATCCCACGGTCTCGGGAGTGGTGTCGGACATCCTTAAATACTCAACATTGTTGTCCCCTGTCTCTTTGATGTACTCTTCCATGGCTCCCTTGATGACGGGTTCAAGCTCACAGCCAAGCATGCCGTATACCCAGAGAATCAGGGAGGTAGGGTTATTGCGCCTTAACATCTTAAAGAAGTTTACGATGGCATCGTGGACCTTTTGAACATCCTCGGGGTTCTTCTCTCCCGTTGCTTCATCAATGCGCATCTTGCATACTCCGTAGCCCGGAACTTCCATCGGAGGCTGTGTGAAAGCTGAATTGTCGTTGGTGCCAAGATTTACGATTATGGCATCGGGAACCCAGCTTGAAAAATCGTATTTGTTCTGAGCCCCGAGACGCTTGTTGATCTCGCCCTCGGAAATGCCGCATACGGGCTCGTAAATGCTTGGGATGTTGTGCTTGGGATTGTTGTCCCAGGCAATATATACTCCCCATCCGCCCTGGGAAATGAGACGGGTCTCAACATCCATTTCTTTTTCCAGGATCGTGGCGTAGTTGCGGCTGGAGCTCATGTACATGGCAAGCCACTCGGTATCGTCGAGAGCGCCGTAGGTACCTTCCCCGGAGGTTATGCTGTCACCGATAAATTCAAGCTTGAGTTTAGGTTCTTTCACCGGTTCAAAGGTTCCGTCGGTGGAAAAGCCCCTGACCAGCACGTGGCAGAGTTCATCCTCACCCATGGCCTGGGTCTCTCTGTAGAATTTAACGTTCTTTACAACTCCCGGAACCATACTGCGATAGAGGCAGATATCGTGGTCTCCGGGAAGGAGCATCTGTCTTCCCATCAGGGCTCCGTTGATCTCATAGGCGACCCAGGGCTCGTGAAAGCCGCAGTCGGACTCTATGTGGATCCAAAGTTCGGAGCCTGTGCAGTTGACTTCAACTCCTGCATGATTCCAGAAAAGGGGCAGCGGCGTAGCGCCCTCCACGGTACGGCCGTGGACCCGTTTGTTACCGATCTCGTTAATATCGTAAAACTTAGGCATAGTACTGTTTTCTCCTCTCGGACTGCGGTTTTTGACCTATGCAGCATACATGAAATATTTTACTAAAATCCCCTTCAGGTTTCAATCATTTCCCGCCTTTGTAACAATCTTTTTTCAATGCTTGCAAAATGCAGGATTTTCTGTAAAATGATAGAGGTTAACTTTCAATGCGGCCGTTTCGCCGCCGTGCTTTTTGCACCTGCAGTAAATAAGGAGTTTTAAATGATAGCAGCAAACAACGTCACATACAGAGTGGGCAAGAAAGCCCTTTTTGAAGATGTAAACATCAAGTTCACCGAAGGCAACTGTTACGGTCTCATCGGTGCCAACGGTGCCGGAAAATCCACCTTCTTAAAGATCCTTGCCGGACAGCTTGATACAACAAACGGTGATATCACCATCACACCCGGACAGAGACTTTCGGTCCTTGAGCAGGACCACTTCAAATACGACGCATACCCCGTTATGGATACGGTCATCATGGGCAACAAGCGTCTCTACGACATCATGAAGGAAAAGGATGCCATCTACGCCAAGGAAGATTTCTCCGACGAGGACGGTATCAGAGCCTCCGAGCTTGAAGGAGAATTTGCGGAATTAAACGGCTGGGAAGCAGAATCCAACGCCGCCATGCTGTTGAACGGTCTGGGCATCGACAACGAATACCACTATTCTCTTGTGGGAGACCTGGACGGAAGCCAGAAGGTGAAGGTCCTCCTTGCCAAGGCGCTTTTCGGCAATCCCGATATCCTGCTCCTTGACGAGCCTACCAACCACCTGGATCTGGATGCCATCGCATGGCTTGAGGAATTCCTCATCGACTTTGAAAACACGGTCATCGTGGTAAGCCACGACCGTTACTTTTTAAATAAAGTCTGCACCCACACTGCGGACATCGACTACGGCAAGATCCAGCTCTATGCCGGTAACTACGATTTCTGGTACGAATCTTCACAGCTCCTTATCAAACAGATGAAGGAAGCCAATAAAAAGAAAGAAGAAAAGATCAAGGAACTGCAGGAGTTCATCTCCCGTTTCTCCGCCAACGCTTCGAAATCAAAGCAGGCCACATCCAGAAAGCGTGCCCTCGAAAAGATCGAGCTTGACGAGATCAAGCCTTCAAGCCGTAAATATCCTTACATCGATTTCAGACCCGACCGTGAGATCGGTAACGAAGTCCTTACGGTGGAGGGAATCTCCAAGACCATCAACGGTGAAAATGTATTGGATAACGTATCCTTTATCCTTGGCCACGATGATAAGGTAGCCTTTGTAGGCTCCAACGAGCTGGCTAAGACCACACTTTTCAAGATCCTTACCGGCGAGCTTGAGCCCGACGAAGGAAGCTACAAATGGGGCGTTACCACAAGCCTTGCTTACTTCCCCAAGGATCCCACCAATGAATTCGACAACGATTACACCATCGTGGACTGGCTCACAGGCTACTCTCCCGTCAAGGATGCCACCTACGTACGCGGTTTTCTGGGACGTATGCTTTTTGCCGGCGAAGACGGTGTCAAGAAGGTGAAGGTCCTCTCCGGAGGTGAGAAGGTTCGCTGCCTTCTTTCCAAGATGATGATCTCCGGTGCCAACTGCCTGATCTTCGATGAGCCCACCAACCACCTGGACATGGAATCCATCACCGCTTTAAACAACGGCATGATCAAGTTCCCCGGTGTAGAGCTCTTTGCCTGCCGCGACCACCAGGTTGTGGAGACCACGGCCAACAGGATCATCGAGATACTTCCAAACGGTACCATAATCGATAAGATCACTACCTACGACGAATACCTTGCCAGCGATGAAATGGCAAGAAAGCGCACCATCTTCACCGCAAACCGCGAGGATGACGAAGAATAGACCCGTTTTCAAAGCCCATTCCCCAAAGGATGGGCTTTGTTTAAAGAAAGGAAAACCCATGATAGACCTGCACGTACACTCTTGCTGCTCCGACGGAACACTTACCCCCGAAGAACTGGTTGACCTTGCCATGGAAAAGGGACTCACCGCCATGGCCCTTACGGACCACGATACAATGGACGGTGTAAAGCGCATACAGGATTACGCAAACTCGCTTCGCTCTCAAGGTAAAGAAAATGTTCCTGAGATAATTCCCGGCATCGAGCTTTCAACCGAGAGAGACGGAAAAGATGTGCACGTTGTCGGACTTTATGTAAACCAAGACGCTCCGGATTTTAAAAAGTATATTAAGGATTTCGTTGAATCCAGAGATAAAAGAAACGAGATCATGTGCGAAAGGCTTCGCAAACACGGAGTTGACATAACTATGGAAGAACTCCTGTCCCGTTTCCCGGGAGCAGTGATCACGAGGGCTCATTTTGCAAGACTTATCATGGAAAAGGGATATGTACGCTCCATGCCCGACGTCTTCGAAAAATATATCGGAGACCACGCACCCTGCTATGTACCAAGGGAGAAAGTCACCCCCGAGCAGGCGGTAAAGCTTATACTCAAAGCCGACGGCATACCGGTGCTGGCTCATCCGATCCTCTACAATCTTTCTGACAGAAAACTGGAGCAGCTGATCCTCGATCTTAAAGAAAAAGGACTTCTCGGTATCGAGGCGGTGTATTCCACCTACTCTCCCGCCGATGAACGAAAAATACGTGCTTTTGCATATAAATATCATCTGTTATTATCAGGTGGCAGCGATTTTCACGGAAAGAACAAGGACAGGATAGATCTTGGAACAGGTCTTGGCAATCTGAAGGTTCCCGAGGAATTTCTTGATAAGATAAAGCTGGCCGGAAGGAATGTTCTTTTTAGCGATCTTGACGGTACCCTTTTTCTTAAGGACTCAACCATCAGCCCCGAAATGCACGCAGCGCTTAAAGCCATGACGGACAAGGGATATCGTTTCGTTATCAATTCCGGTCGTCCTCTTCCCAGTGTTATGGAAAGAATTGTTAATTTAGGATTTAACTTTTCAAATATGTATGTGATCTCCAATAACGGAGGTCTGATCTACGATTATGAGACCGGGAATATCATCAAGGATTTCAGGCTTTCACAGGATACCATCCGCAAGGTGGTGGACATGGCCAAGGAGGCGGGGATACATGTTCACAGTTATACGGACAGTGAGATCGTGGGCTTCGAAGACGATGACGAGCTTAAGTTCTACAGGGAAAGGATCCATATGCCCTTCATCAAGACCGATGACATCGCAGGATGCCTGCCTCAGGGTTCCTTTAAGGTACAGATCATCTCACTTGATAATATTCCCGCTCTGGCGGCACTGAAGGACAGGATCCTTGCCGCACTCCCCCTGGAAGTTGATGCGGTATTCTCAAACGATCAGTATCTGGAGATCGTGCCCAAGGGTGTCAGCAAGGGAGACGCCATGCTTTATCTGGCAGACTTTTTACCCGTGCCCCGCTCCCGTCTGTTTGCCGCCGGTGATGAGCATAACGACATGACCATGATACAGTATGCGGGTACCGGCATTGCCATGAAAAACGGCTGCGAAGAATTAAAAGCCGCCGCAGACATCGTCACCCTGAGGGACAATGACCACGACGGCCTTCTTGAAGTCATAGAAAAGTATTTTGTTTAACCTTTGTTTATTGTAAAGAACTCATCGATCTTCTGGAGGAGTTCTTCTTTGGAAATGTTCTTAAGGAAATAGCCTTCGGGTTTAAGTGCCACCACGGCCATAACGCTTTCTTTGTCACTCTTGCCCGTCAGGAATATTACGGGGATGCCTCTGGTCTCGGGGTCGCTTCGAAGCATTTCAAGGACCTGAGGACCGGTGGTAACAGGCATCTCGTGATCCAAAAGGATAAGGTCAGCCTTGTTCATGCCCAGCCATTTAAGAGCCTGAAGTCCCGAAGTTGCCATGGAAACCTTGTAGAAATCCTTAAGCCACTCTCTCACCAGTCCCAGATAGTTGGGATCGTCGTCAACAATGAGAATGCTCTTCTTGAAAGCTCCCTGGGCTATCTTGTCAAACAGTTCCTTAATGAGCCTGATATATTCCGTATTGTCCAACGGACGGCAGAAAGTCTTGTAAATAAGCTTGCTGGGAATATTGTCGCTTACATAAGCGATATCGTTCTGTTCGCCGATAACGATCATATGCTTGTCATCATCGGTCATCTTGTCGGTAAGGAATCGAAGCACATCACTGGGGATCCGGTCTCCGGAATCCATGTAATAGGTGATGAGGGAGCAGAAATTCCACTCTTCGTTGATCCTGTTGACGGTGGCGGAGGCATATACAGCCTCGAAGCCCGCCTCTTCGATCTTCTTCTCCAAGACCTTTATGAGAAAGGTTTCTTTTTCACCTATGATCATTATACGGTTTGCCGACATAAAAGCCCCTCCTGGTATGTACTGCCGCATATAGTATATCACAGTCACGACGGCCCGCACAGATGTTATTATATCATTTACGGGTTAACCGGAAAAAAACGAAAACGGAGCCTTACCCCTCCACGATGAGGAAACGTCCGTCCCCGATAGGGAACACCTCGGCAGCCTCGAAAATATCCTCAGCTTCGTAGTCAATGCCCGCTTCTTCAAAGTAGGCAAGGACTTCTTTCTTTCCCTTCACCACCGTGGCCATGCAGTCTTCAAGAAACTCCCTTGCTTCTTCACGGTCCGAAGCCACTTCCTCGGGGAAAAGTTTCAACTGATCTTTAAGAAAAACATCCAGAACCTTATCATCAAACATAAACGCCTCCTGTTAAACCTTGATATAACCGATCTCTTTCATGGCACGATACACATGGGACACCGGGAATCCCACCACGTTGAAATAATCGCCCTTTATCCCTTTGATAAACTTTGAGCAGATGCCCTGAATACCGTATCCCCCGGCTTTGTCCATGGGTTCCTTGGTGGCAACGTACTCTCTTATCTCGGCATCGCTCATACTGTCAAAAATAACACTTGTTTCTTCATGAAAAGAAACCTTTTTACAGCCATTTCCGGTCACAAGGATGAGGGTGACACCGGTCCTTACGCTGTGGGTATTTCCCTGCAGTTCTTTGATCATCCTGAAGGCATCTTCTTCATCCGCAGGTTTCCCCAGGACCTCATCCCTGTAAAAAACCAGGGTGTCCGCCGCAATGATTAGCAGGGGTTCCGCACCGTCGGTCTTGATCTGTGAACCTTCTTTTAACTTTTCAAAGACCGCCGTTGCTTTCTTTAAGGACAGATCCTCCACTATGCGGCCGGGGGCCGTTTCGCGGCTTACCTCCTCAGCGTCACTTGTAACGATCTTAAAATCAAAGCCCATGCCCGCAAGAAGTTCTCTTCTTCTGGGTGAGGCCGAAGCAAGTACTATCAATCCATTCCTCCTATGAGTCCGGTAAGATCCTCCTGGGCGGAGCCGGTCTTTCCCGACGTCGGTATATATTCCCCGGTGGGGGTAAGCTTCATTGTATCGATGCTGCCTTCAGACAGCCTGTTTAATACAGATTCAAGTTTTCTTTGAGCGGACTTATCCCAAATGGGAAAAAGAACCTCAATGCGCCCCTCAAAATTTCGCGGCATCCAGTCTGCGCTTGAGCAGTAATATTCGGTATTCCCGCCGTTACGGAATCTGAATATCCTGCTGTGCTCCAGCTGCTTACCCACCACGGACAGTACGGTTAAATTGTCATTTAACCCCGGGCGGGAAGGTTTAAAACAACAGATCCCGCGGACTATGAGGGTAACTTTGACACCCGAAGCGGCAGCTGACAAAAGTGCATCTATTATGTCCCTGTCGCAAAGAGAATTGATCTTTGCGGTGATCTCTGCGGCTTTCCCGTTCCCGGCATTGGATCTTTCCCGCTCTATCAGTCTTAAAAACTCTTCTTTAAGGCCGAAGGGAGATGCGGTAAGGCTGTAAAGATCGGGTTTGTTGCCGTAACCAGAAGCATATTCGAAAAGAGACAGGACATCGTCGCAGATCCCGGTCGAGGCGGTAAAAAGTCCTACATCCGTGTAGGTTTTAGCGGTAAATTCATTGTAATTCCCCGTGGAAATATGGGCATATCTGCGGATACCACCCTGTTCCTTTCTCTCCACCAAAAGAAGCTTACAGTGGGTCTTTAACCCGGCTCTTCCGAAAAGGACCTTAGCCCCGGAAGCGATCAGTTTCTTTGTATTTTCAAGATTTCTTTCTTCATCGTAACGGGCCCTTAATTCCATAAGGGCAATAACTTCTTTGCCGTTTTGTGCGGCCCTGCAGAGAAGGTCCGTGACTGCGGATTCCCTGCCGGTCCTGTAAAGGGTCTGGCGTATTGATATCACATCGGGGTCCGAGGCGGCTTCCCCGAGAAAACTTAAAACTTCATTGAAGCTGTCATAGGGCACGCAGCAAAGACGGTCCCGCTTTGAAAGAAGGTTAAAGGCGCCCGCCCCAAAGGGATCGGACGCGGACTCCGCCATGGTTTCGGGTGCGGTCTCCGTCCTTTCTTTTAAGACCTCTGAAAAGAATCGAAGGTCCACATATTTACTCTCAAATATCGCATCACGGGACAAAGCAATGGTATCCGCCAGAAAAGCTTTGGTATCCTCACTTGCGGTATTTTGAAGGATACAGCATACAAAACCCGCCGTTTCAAGATCCTTAAGCCAATTTGCCATGTTTTTTTGATCCGGAGTGCCGGGATATATCTCATCCCGATCCCTTACGGCTTTAAATACGCAGATCGTCGAAGGATCGATGTAATCCGGCAAAAGATCTCCCCGGTCCTTAAGTATATCTTCAAGGAGAAAAACAGTCCCGGCTCCGGGTTTATCTCCCTCCGCAAACACTATCCTCTCTTCCGGGGACTTAAGAGGAAGAAGGAAGCAGCTTGCACCATCCCGGGATTTAAGAATTATGTTAACCGATTCGGATCTTATCTTTGCAGGGTCGAAGGGAACAATGCGTTTTATGAGGCTGGGTATGGTTGACATAACACTGCCGCAATTATTCTGCCTCTTCAACCCTCCGTCTCTGTATAAACGGAGCTCCTGCGAGCTTTTAATATAGTTTACATAACTATCAGCAACATGATCCGCTCTGCCAAGAAACTCTCCCGCCCTCTTAAGCACAAGCCTAATCTGCTCTTCGGCGGTAAAGCCGCAAATATCTTTTAGTTCGGGAAATTCTTTCTTTTGCCTTAAAAGAGTGGACAGTCTGATGGCAAAGAATTCATCCAGGCTGCCGGAGACAATGCCAAGGAATTTAGCCCGCTCTTCTGCCCCGTAGCGGGGATTGACTCCCTCCGAAAGAACTCTCTCCAGAAAGGAGAACCAGGACAGTTCTCGGTTTACATAATATTCAGTTGACCCATGATCTCCGGCATCAGTCATTAACGGACCGTCCCATAATGTATTGAATAAACTGTTCTGCACAACGTCCCGATTTTCCGCCGTGGTTCAGTTCCCAACGACGGGCAAGGGAAATAAGTTCCTCCTTGGGTATGGAGATACCGTTTCTCTCCGCCAGGGTAAGAACGATATTGTCGTATTCCTTTTGTCCGGGAGATCCGAAATATACCGTAATGCCGAAGCGATCATAAAGAGAAAGCTTTTCCTGCATGGTATCGTTAAGATGCACTTCGTCGTCGCTTCGCTCGGAAAACTTCTCGTTGATCAGGTGCCTTCGATTGGAAGTAGCGTAGATCAGCACATTTTCGGGTTTCTTTTCGATGCCGCCCTCGATAACGGCCTTTAAATACTTGTAATCGGTCTCGAACTCCTCGAAACTCAGGTCGTCCATAAAAAGAACGAATTTGTAATTTCTGTCTTTGATAAGGTCGATGACGGCGTTAAGATACTCAATCTGATGCTTGTAGATCTCAATGACTCTCAGACCCTTTGAAAAATACATGTTGGCAAGTGCCTTGACCGCAGTGCTCTTTCCGGTCCCCGCATCGCCGTAAAGCAGGCAGTTGTTGGAAAGGTTCCCTCCCACGAAGGCGTCCGTATTTTCGATAAGCTGTTTCTTTGCGGAATCATAGCCCACAAGATCGTCAAGAGAAACGGGGGCAAGTCCCGTAATGGGCACGATCTTAACGGCATCTGTACGGTTGTCACGGAGGACTCTGAAGGCGTTATGTAAACCAAATTGTCCGGCCCCGCGCTTTCCGTAAAAGCCGTTCAATATCAGTTTCATCTCCTCCGGCGAGGATGCCTTGTCAAAGTCGGCGATGAATCCGCAAATGGCTGTCCTTATCTCGTGATTGTAGATCCCGATGTTCCCGGGAAGCTTATAATCTGTGAGATACTCAAGATTCTTAAGTTCCAGGGCATTGGATAGTTCCGAAAGATCGAAATCGTAAAGTTCGCGGATTATGGAAAGGTCCGAAAGCACCAGGCGGTTGATATCCCCCTCGACGCTTCCTTTGCCTTCCGCTGCTTTACTGTAAGTGTTTTCGCTGTTTAGCAAAAGAAAGACCAGATAGTTATGCCAGAGATTGCCGGAGACTCCCGTTTGGGCGGCAAATTCCGTCAGTTTATTAAAGCAGTCGTAAAATCTTGTCTGCTTTTCTTTTACCGAAGTATTGTTGTTGCCGAAATTTTCCATGAGATAGACAAAGTCGGAAAAAAGACGATCCTCAAGAAGATCACGAAAGATTATCAGTTCCTGTTCTCGCATAACGGGCCCCTTTTAATTGTTTTCTTTCTTGTAATTCTAATCCTTTTGGCGCTTGATAGCAAGATTCTGTTGCCCTATAATAGGCTTATAGACAGATACTCCGAAGGGGGTGTTGGATAATTGTCCAGACTTTCAAGAAACATAATCGCAATAGCCGTAGCCCTTCTTTTTATGGCGGGCATTTTGTTTTACGGCATCACAAGGCACAGCTCAAGCATGGTGTCCGATAACACCATAGGAAACACCGCAGGTAACCTTACCGCAGGCGGGCTGTTTTCCGAAGCGGGCGGCAAAGTCTATTTTGCAAATCCCTACGATGAAAACTGCCTCTATTCCATGGATCCGGACGGCACCAATATTAAAAAACTCTGCAATCTTTCCGCTGCATACATCAATGCGGGCGGAGATCTTGTGTTCTTTTACGGTGCCAGAGTGGGTACCAGCAAGGGGCTTGGAAGTGTGGCCGGCAAACCCGGTATCTTCTCCGTAAGGTCCGACGGAAGCCATCTTTCACAGCTGACCAGCAACATTCCCATGAGCATGTTCCTTGTGGGCAACAATATCTATTACAAACATGCGGGGGCCGATGCCATAACCTTCGATGTCTTTGACCTGAAAAAGAAAGAAAGCACCGAGCTTCTCCCTCATCCCATCAGCGCCTACTCCTACGACAGGGGTAAGCTTTACTACGGCGGCGAGACCGGCGAGCGTTTTCTTTATACCTTTGACACGGGACTCAGGGTCGAAGAAGCCATATGGCAGGGTGATGTATGGGCACCCGTCTATTACGCCGGATATGTGTACTACCTGGACGTACAGAACAATTACAGGATCTGCAGATATTCACCTGAATATAATCAGATAGAGGTCCTTACCAACGACCGGGCGGATTTCTTCAATATATTCGGCAATGTGATCTTCTACCAGAAAAGTTCCCAGACTTCGCCTGCTTTAAAGAAAATGGCCCTGGATGGGACCGAAAACATGGTGGTGGCGGAGGGAACTTACAATATGGTGAGCCTAACCTCCGAATACGCTTACTTTACAGAATTCGGCCACACGACCCCGCTTTACAGGACACCAACCTACGGATACCCCAATGTGACGGAATTTACCGAGGCGAGGGATGCTGCTCTTGAGGCTATCAGACCCGGTAAGTGATCATGGTCTTGCCAACATGTTTTTCGCCATAAGTGCAAAAGAAAACAAAAAACCGGGCGATGCTGCCCGGTTTAAATTTGCTTATTTTAGTTTACATAACATTTCTTCCGCCGTCAGCCCCGAAACCGGATGCCTTAAATCAGGAGCTATCTCCTTAAGGGGTTCAAGCACAAACTCTCTGTTCTGCATGTCCCTGTGGGGAATGGTAAGTTCCTCCGAAGCCATCACAAGATCATCGTAGTAGATAATATCAAGGTCTATGGTCCGGGGACCCCAGTGGATCTTTCTTTCTCTCTTAAGGCTCTGCTCCGTTTCGGATATCCGTTCAAGAAGCTCGAAAGGCGTTAAATAAGTCCTTATCTTCCACATTCCGTTAGTGAAATCCGGCTGATCGGTATATCCGTAAGGCTTGGTGGTGATAAGGGACGCTTCCATTAAAAGTTCTATACCCTCGAAGCCAGCGAAAATATCCTTTGCGGCAGTTATCTGTGCCGGTCCCTCTCCTATGTTGGAGCCTACAGAAATAATAGCCTCATGCCACTCTCTTGTTATGTTAACCGACACATTCTCGAATTCCGCTTCGATGGGGGCCTCCGGCTTATAAACTTCAACGGAGACGGCATCACAAAGAGAGAACTTTAAAAGTATGGATCTTGCCAGAGTATCCGCGGCAGCCTCTATAAGATCAAAGCTTTTCTCCGAAAATTTGGAAAGAGCGAACTCACAGACCTCGGCGTAGCTGACCGTATCCTTCAGATCGTCGGACAGACCCGCTTTTTTCAGAGGAAGTTTTAATGTTATGTCAACCAAAAAGTTCTGGCCTTTTCTTTTTTCGGACTCAAAGACTCCGTGATAGGCAAAAATCTTTAGTCCTTTGATCCTGATCTCATCATCAAATCTTTGCATTCTTAACAGCCTCCGCCATTAAACAAGCCCTGAGATTTTCCTTAACGTCATGGACACGCACAAACATGGCACCGTTTAAAACAGCAAGTACCGTGGTAACAAGGGTTCCTTCCAGTCTTTCCTCCACGGGAAGATCGAGAGTGTTCCCGATAACGGACTTCCTGCTGCAGCCAAGAAGCCAAGGCATTCCAAGTTTCCTCATGCCGTCAAGGTTCTTTATCACCCAGAGGTTTTCCGCCGTATCCTTCTGAAATCCCACTCCGGGATCCAGTATGATCTTATCCCCGGCAATGCCGAATCCCTCGGCCCTTCTCTGTATATCCTTAAGATCTTCCCAAAAATCCACGGAAAAATCTCTGTAATCATGTTCTTTTCTGTTATGCATAAGACAGCAGGCCACACCGCTATTTGCTATCACCCTGCCCATCTCTTCGTCTCTAAGGAGTCCCCATACATCATTGATAAGATCGGCTCCCGCTTCTATGGCAAGCCCTGCCGTGGATGCTTTATAGGTGTCCGCAGAAACAGGAATATCAAATTCTGATTTAATTTTCGCTATCACGGGCAATATCCTTGCCTGTTCTTCTTCGGCCGAAACGGGAGCAAAGCCGGGCCTTGTGGACTCTCCGCCCACGTCGATGACGGCTGCCCCTTCTTTTATCATTTTTTCCGCATGAAAAAGGGCGGCATCCATCTCATTGTACCTGCCGCCGTCGGAAAAAGAATCCGGTGTAACATTCAATATCCCCATTATATGGGTCCTGTTTTCGTCAAAATCCCTGTTCCCAATCCTCATGATCTCACCCGCTTACTTTATCATCTCAAAGAATTCACGTCTGTATCTTTCCTCGTTAAAGGCGCCTCTGGCAGCCATTGTAACGGTTTTGGTGCCGGGTTTCTTTACCCCGCGCATGGTCATGCACATGTGTTCAGCCTCGGCGTAGACCATAACACCCTCGGGGTTGAGACTCTCCATGACGGCATCGGCAATCTGGTTGGTCATACGCTCCTGTATCTGAGGACGCTTTGCAAAAACCTCAACGGTACGGGCAAGCTTGCTGATGCCCACCACCTCTCCTTTGGGAATATAGGCAATGTGAACCTTGCCGAAAAAAGGAAGCAAATGGTGCTCGCATACCGAGTAAAAAGAAATGTCCTTTTCGATAACGGCTTCTTTCCCTTCAACCTTAAAACGCTTTGAAAGTATCTCTTTAGGGTCCATTTCGAAACCCGCAAAAAGCTCCGAGCACATCCTGGAAACCCTGTCCGGTGTTTCCAAAAGGCCCTCTCTTTCAGGATCTTCGCCGATACCCTCAAGGAAGAGTTTAACGGCTTCTTTTATCTTTGCTTCATCGATCATTGAATCTCACTCCGTGAAAATCTTTTTTATTCTTAAAATCCGTGGCAGCGTCCTTGATACCCTTAAGTATGGACAGTGAACCGCAGGCAAGTATCACACCGGTCTTACCGGCCATTAGTCGGGCAAGCTCCACAGCCTCTTCGGGGCTGTCGGCCGCAGAAACATTGGGATTATAATTCCTGATGGTCTCCGCAAGTTCAAAGGAAGAAAGGGTGCGCTCCCTGTTGGGAGAACTTACGGTGATCACAGCCTTGCTTAGGGGAGTCAGAAGCTCCGTAACGCGCCGGTAGTCCTTATCCTTAAACATTCCCATTATAATAACTATTTCTTTGTTTGTAAAATAAGTTTCCATGCATTCTTTGAGTCTCATCGCCGCAGGCTCGTTATGGGCCCCGTCAATGAAAAACAAAGGTCTTTCGGAGATCATCTCAAATCTTCCGGATTCCTCGGTCTTAAGAAGTCCGGTCGCGATATTGCCGTCCGAGATCTTAAAGCCTTCTTCTCTTAAGGCAAGGGCCGCTTCGATTGCCAGAGCTCCGTTCTCGGGCTGATAATTTCCAAGCAGACCGATCTTAAGCTTCTTAAAGTCTTTGTAGGAAAATACGGTTCCTTTAAGGGAAAAAGAAGCCTTTATCCTTTCGGGTTCCACAAAGGTCAAAGGTACCTTTAAGTCTCCGCAGGTCCTTTGTATAACAGCCTTTGCCTCCTTAACCTGAAAGGCCGAAACACAGCGGGAACCGAATTTAATAACACCCGCTTTGTTTGTCGCTATGTCTTCTATCTTCGACCCAAGGATCCCCATATGATCGAAGCCTATGGGCGTGATGACTGACAGGATGTTTGAGGGGCTTATATTGGTGGAATCAAGTTTCCCTCCGAGGCCTGCTTCAAGTATCACCGCATCACATTTCTTTTCCTTAAAATATAAAAGTGCCATGGCGGTCTCGGTCTCAAAGCGAGTGGCACCCAGGGTATTGACCTTTGAAAGACGCTCCGCAAGATCGCCATAGTCGGCAGCGGATATATTTCGGCCGTTAACCCTTATTATCTCCCGCTCATCAAAAACCTTGGGGGAGGTGAACAGTCCGACTTTGTAGCCTGCTGCGCACATTATATTAAAAAGAAACCGGCTTGTGGATCCTTTGCCGTTGGTCCCGGCCACCTGGATGATCTTAAGATCCCTTTCGGGATTTCCCAGAGCATTGCAAAGCCCCTTTATTCCTTCAAGCCCCGGGTGTATGCCCCGGACTCCGAGGCTCTCCATATATTCCAGTGCTTCTTCATACTTCATGGGAATCCTGCCTCTCTTCCGAAGGGCCCTCTGCTTTTACAAGGGCACGTTTCTTTCTGGCATGGAATTCCTGCTTGTCCTTGTCCATCTTGAGAACGGTAAATTTATAGCCGATCATCAGGAAGATGGCGGTCACAAGCCAGGTAACGGGATCTGCGGCACATACCCCCGCGAAGCTCTGATAAGCACTTGCGACGGTGGACACGATGGCTCTGGATATCAGTTCCACAATACCGCCTATCATGGCCATCAGCGAGAATCCGCAGCCCTGCATTACGTTTCTGTATATGAATATCTCTCCCAGAGGGATGTAACAAAGTCCGCTTATAAGTATGTAGGTCCTGCCGTACTCAAGAATCTGATCGAAGGGTATATCGCTGCCCGTATCCACAAACAGTCTCATAAGCACAGGCAGTGTGAGGATAGCCACCCCGTAGATCGCAATTGAATACACGATGGACATAAGACTGGATACCAGGGTTCCCTTTTTGATCCTGCCGATGTCATTGATACCGCGGTTCTGGGCGGAATAGGTGGACATGGCAACACCCATGGCACTGTAGGGAAGGGTAGCCAGCTGTCCTGCCTTGTTGGCTGCGGTGTAGCTTGCAACCACCACCGATCCGAATTTGTTCAAAGCCGTCTGGACCATAATGGTACCCACAGCGGTTATGGAAAACTGTAACGCCATGGGAATACCGATGGACAGCTGATTTCGCATGCACATTCCGTTGATCCGCAGGGTCTCTTTGTCCGGAACCAGAAGTTTAACCTTGTTTAAAGTATAGAAAAAGCAAAGGATCCCCGAAACTCCCTGGGAGATCACCGTGGCCAAAGCCGCTCCCCTTACGCCCATACCGAAGTTCTTGATTAGCACAAGGTCCAGTACTATATTAAGAAGTGCCGAAATTATCAGGAAATAAAGGGGCACTCTGGAATTTCCAACGGCCCTTAACAGACTTGCCATTACATTGTAGAAAATGGTAAATACCATACCTATGCAGATGATGATTATGTAGTCGTAGGACATCTGATAGATATCCTCGGGAGTATGCATGATAACAAGAAGTTTCTTCATGCCTGCGGTACTGATAAGGGTCAGTATGACCGCCGCGGCAAAAGAAAGAATCAGGGCGTTGGTAACACTTAACTTAAGACCCTTTTCGTCACCCGCACCGAAGCGCTGGGCGGTAAGGACGGTAAATCCCGAAGTCAGTCCCAGGGCAAAACCCAGGATCAGGAAAGAAATGGTACCGGTGGCACCCACCGCCGCAAGGGCGTCCAAACCTACAAAACGCCCTACGATAATGGTATCCACCATGTTGTAGAGCTGTTGAAAAATGTTTCCCAATACCACGGGAATTATGAATCTTACTATAAGGCCGAAGGGCTTGCCCTTGGTCATGTCTATCTGATTAGCCACGTTAAACTCCTCTTTAAACACGACGCAACCGCATCACCTCAATAGTATATACTACGGGAGGAATCTTCAAGTTAAATAATTATTAATTTGCACGGTTTTTAACCTGTAAAGCGGATTATTTACTTCTTGGCCTCAAAAACTTACCTGTTACCTCAAATCGGTTTCTTTTTCCCTTAGTTTGTATATAATGAAAACATGAACAACATCAAGGTCAGGATCGAGATCGAACCGAATACTGAAGACTACGAGGTCACCATCAAATGTGCAGAGATCGATGAGGGAGTCACAAAGATCCGTAAGCTCTTAGCCGAAGGTTTTTCTTCCGGCTGCCAGATAAGCTTTGTAAAGGGCGACAAGGAATTCTTTCTCCCCATGACGGACATTCTCTTCTTTGAGACCGAGGGCGGTCAGATATGGGCCCATACCCCCACGGAAGCCTTCGAAGTGAAGAACAAGCTCTACGAGCTTGAGGACATGCTTCCCGGTTTCTTTATGAGGATATCCAAATCCGCCATCCTCAATGTAAAGAAGGTGTACTCCATAACCAGGAATCTTACGGGCGCCAGTAAGATCGAGTTTCAGGGGACACCAAAGATCGTATTCTGTTCAAGGAACTATTACAAAGAATTGAAAGACAAGCTTACTTTATAAAGGAGAACATAAATGAGAAAACTGTTTTCGGGATTACTGCTTATTGTATTGGGGGTCTGCCTGATCCTCTGGAAATTAAATGTACTGCCCCTGCCCGCCGTAGTGGCAGGTGTTGGCGCTTTCGGTATAGTGATCGCCATATTTATGGTGGCACTTATACTCTGGGGGCTTGTAAACATGACCTTCAGCGCCGTATTCTTCCCTCTGGCCGTACTTTGCATCATCTTTAAGGAGCCTCTGGGGATCGAAAATCTCGTGCCCTGGACCGTGCTCATCGTTGCAGCCATCTTCACCGCTGCCATGAACGTGATCATTCCTTCCGCAAAAAGAAACAGAACAAGTTTCAACCTGAACATGGGTGGAAAGAGCACCACCTCGGAGGTTGGCGGAAACAGCGAGTATATCTACCAGAGCACCTCCTTTTCCGAGGCCACAAAATACATCCGTTCCAAAAACCTGAGCAAGGTGGACCTGAACGTTAAATTCGGCGAAATGTCCGTGTACTTTGACGATGCTTATGTTCCCTCCGGCGAAGTTACCATCGACTGCAATACTTCCTTCGGCCAGATGAACGTATACATCCCCAGGGACTGGTACGTAGAAAACCGGGCTACCGCCGCTCTCGGCGAAGTTGACGATCACGTAACCAAAGACCAGGGAGACCCCGAGGGTGTAAGGTGCATCATCACCGGAAGTGCTTTCTGCGGAGAACTGGAATTAAGGAGAATTTAGATTCTTGAATTTCCCCTACCCTTATGCTAATATGGTAAAAGCAAAAAGGAGGGATCACATGAACGCTATTGATTGTATCAAAGGTCGTCGCAGTGTAAGAGAGTTTACCCCGGAGCCCGTATCTCACGATCTTCTTGCCGAAGTCGTTGAAGTTGCACGTTTCGCTCCCAGTTGGAAGAACACTCAGATTTCCCGTTACGTTGCTCTTGAAGGTGATATGAAGGCTAAGCTTGCCGCAGAATGTGTCGGCGAATGGAATGCCAATATCATCAACAAGGCTCCCATGGTCGTAGTCCAGACCTTCGTGAAGAATCGTTCCGGCTTTGAAAGAGACGGCTCCTTCACCACTTCCAAGGAAGACAGATGGCAGAATTTCGATGCGGGTATCGCAGCAGAGGCATTTTGTCTCGCAGCCCATGAAAAGGGGCTCGGAACGGTCATTCTCGGAATGTTTGAAGATGACAAAGTTGCTTCCGTATTGTCACTTTCCGAAGATATGGGCGTGGCATCACTTATCGCCATCGGACATCCGGCCGTATCTCCCGAAGCTCCCAAGCGTAAAGAAGTTTCGGATCTTTTATCTTATATGAGTTAATTAAAAGAGGGATTTTTATCCCTCTTTTTTTAAAGATTAAATCGCGCCGGTGAGCGCATATCGTATGTCGGTCTTCCGACAACAGAAAGGATGTAAATGAACAAACAGCCAAGACACTTAATGAGTCCCCTGGATTTTTCCGTAGAGGAACTCGACAGACTCTTTGATCTTGCAGGAGACATTGAGAAAAACCCCAAAAAGTATTCCGAGGTATGCCACGGAAAGAAGCTTGCCACCTGCTTCTACGAGCCCAGCACCAGGACCCGTCTTTCTTTTGAAGCTGCCATGCTTAACTTAGGCGGCTCCACATTGGGATTCTCCGAAGCCTCCAGTTCTTCCGCCGCCAAGGGCGAAAGCGTATCCGATACCATCAGAGTCATCTCCTGCTACGCAGATATCTGTGCAATGCGTCATCCCAAGGAAGGCGCACCCATGGTAGCGGCCTCCCACTCTTCCATCCCCGTGATCAACGCAGGTGATGGAGGTCATCAGCACCCCACCCAGACACTTACGGACCTTATGACCATCAGAAGCCTTCACGGCAACTTAAACGGCTTCACCATCGGTCTTTGCGGAGACCTTAAGTTCGGTCGTACCGTTCATTCTCTCATAAGAGCACTGCTCCGCTACAACAACGTGCACTTCGTGTTTATCTCCCCCGAGGAACTCAGGATCCCCGATTATATCATCGATGAGCTGAACGAACAGAATGCCACCTTCGAGGAAGTCATCAAGTTAGACGATGTCATCGGCAAACTGGACATCCTCTACATGACAAGAGTCCAGAGAGAACGCTTCTTCAACGAAGAGGATTACGTCAGATTAAAGGACTTCTACATCCTCACCAAAGAAAAAATGGAAAAAGCAAAGAAAAACTGCATCGTGCTCCATCCCCTTCCCAGAGTCAACGAGATCTCGGTGGAAGTGGACGACGACCCCAGAGCCGCCTACTTTAAGCAGGCCCAGTACGGAGTCTACGTTAGAATGGCACTGATCATGACATTGCTGGGATTGGAGGTTAAATAATGCTTAATATAGGACAGATCGAAGAAGGCTTTGTGCTGGATCACATCAAAGCAGGCGAAAGCCTTGATATTTATTACAAGCTCGGACTTGATAAGCTGGACAACACCGTAGCCATCATCAAAAACGTACGAAGCAACAAAATGGGAAAGAAAGACATCCTGAAGGTGGAATGCGATATCGAGATGCTGGACCTTGAGGTTCTCGGTTTTATCGACCACAACATCACCGTCAACGTGGTCAAGGGCGGAAAGATCGTTGAAAAGAAAGCCCTCACCCTTCCCAAGGAGATCACCAACGTTATACGGTGCAAAAACCCCCGCTGCATCACCTCTACAGAGCAGGAACTTCCCCATATCTTTGTACTGACGGATGTTAAGCACGAGGTCTATCGCTGCAAATACTGCGAAGAGAAGGCTGTAAAACGGATATAAGAAAAAGAAAGAGGGTCTTGATACCAAGGCCCTCTTTTTATGTGTTTTCTGATTCTCTCAATCTTTACGATCGGTCTTTTTCTCCGTCACATACTGCTTGACGCTCTCAACCGTCTCTTTAAACTTCTTGGACATAAGCGTGGGGTTTCCGAGTATAGCTCCCCGCTTGTAAAAGTCTTTTGTGAAGTCCTCGAATCTGTCGGTGATATTACGCCTAAGATTCTCGATACCGGCGGTAATCTCCGCCTTTTTGGCCTCCATATCCTCACCCGCATAGGCAAGCACCACATCCATTCGCTTCTGTAACAGACGGATCTCTTCTTTTGCTTTTTCCGCATAAACTATCACGGATCTTACATCAAAAGCAGCCTTAAAGGACAAAGTTAAATCTATAATAAACAAAGCCGCAATAGGCTGGGTGATAAGCTGCAATTCACGCTCCGTAAAGAGATTGCTCAAGGCTTCCACCGGTTTCTGGATGAGATAATTCATGGCCAGAGAAAGAAGCCCCCAGCACACGCTGGTCCACAAACAGATATATCCGTTAAGATTAAACTTTTCCGTGGAGTAATCCCAATAGCGTACCTTAAACACAGCCTCCATAACAGCACCCGTTATGTATTCAAGGATGCTGGCGGCAACCATTCCCGCAAAGAATACCGCCACCGGCCATTTTAACAGCGGTGCGCTGGCAAAAAGAAGGGTCATGGCACCGCACCCGTAAATGGGTATCACGGGACCGCGCATAAACCCGCGGTTGGTCAGCTTTTTTGAATGAAGCGAAACATATGTGGATTCTATACACCAGCCAAAGAAGCAATATACAAAGAAGAAAAACAGAAGCCGCGTAAAGGAATACTGCATCATATGAAAGAGATCACCTCGTTTTTGGGCGCCTTGGCGGGTTCCACAGAAAGAGCCGTAAGCACGGGACCTTCAGCCTTGTAACCGTCAAAATATTCACGATTTAACTTGCAGGTCACCTTGACCCAGGAATGATTCTTGATCTCTTTGGCCTTGGCATACTTGCAGGGGAAGCCCAAAAACTGGATATCCTCCGCACAGCAGGTCATGATGGAACGGCCGGGCACAAACACTTCTTTGGCGTAATCACCGGGAATCATGGCACAGGCTACAAAGGTTATCTCCTTGTCCTTGTATCTGTCGGTATTGTCCAAAGCATCGATGTAAAAAGCACCGTAGGTATCGTCCGTCAGGTTGATCTTGTCGGCCTTGATGTCATAGGGAAGTTCTTCTTCGAGAGTAGCGTTGATCTCTCCGTCCTTTCCCTCAAAGATGATCTCGGCAGCCTGATTCAAAGCCTTGACATTTCTTTTGTATCCCGGCAGTTTTTCAACGAAATTGTCCGCACGGTTAAAGATGATCATCTCGGATTTGCGCATCATCTCCGCAAGCAGGGACCTCATGTTTGTATAGTACAGTTCAAAGGTACTTGTATCGATGAGTGTGATCTGCTGCTCGAGCTTCCATCCGAAGGGGAGTTTGAAATTCTTGTAATTCCACATGCCGTTGTACTCAACGATGATCCTGGAAGGTCTGTACTTCTTCTCGAATTCCATGAGTTTGTCGGGAGCCACTTCGCTTTCTTCTTCCACGTTCACAAGAACGGTGTTTGTGGCCTTAAGGAGCCTCTCATCGTACTCCTCCTCTCCTTCCTCACAGACGATAAGAAGAGTGGTCCCCTTGGTCCTGAAATAGGGCTGGGCAAGGGTATAATTGATAAACTGGGTCTTCCCGCTGTCGAGAAACCCGTTGATAACAAATACTGATTTCATATTACCGCTTCCTTAAAATGTTTAAAACCGCTTCTGACCCGCTATTATTTGCGGATCAGTTCGTTGATGGCATCTTCCTTAAGTTCGGAGCCGATCACGCAGATCTTACCGGTGTACTGGGGTGCGCCGGTCCTGACATCTGCTTCGCCGGGTACATAGTCAAAGTAGATCCACTCGGAACCTTCGGTGGGAAGCATTCCCTTGGCTCTTAAAACAAAGCCGTACTTTTCCTCGTCCTCAAGGCTCTTTAAGATACTCTCAACTTCGCTCTTTGAATATTTGGATGCGGTCTCAAGACCGATGCTTGTGAATACTTCATCCGCATCATGGTGATGATGGTGATCGTGACCGCAGCCGCAGCTGCAGCCGTCGCCGTGATCATGGTCATGATGGTGATGTTCGTGGTCGTGATGGCAGCACTCGTCCTCATCGTCATCATCGTCGTCATCGTCATGATGGTGGTGATGATGGTGCTCATGCTCATCTTCATCGTCATCATCATGGTGGTGATGGTGGTGCTCATGCTCATCTTCGTCATCGTCATCGTGGTGATGGTGATGTTCTTCTTCAACTTCTTTTAAAAGTTCCTCCTCAAAGGAAGTAACCTCTTCGAAGGTATCAAGGATATATTTTCCGGTAAGTTCATCCCAGGGTGTGGTAATGATCTTTGCCTTAGCATTATGCTCCCTGATCATCTCCACAACCTTTTTAAGTTTTTCTTCGTCCATCATCTGAGTACGGCTCAAAACGATGGTTCCCGCATATTCGATCTGATTGATGAAGAATTCTCCGAAATTCTTCATGTAGATCTTGCATTTGGTGGCATCGACCACAACAACGGAAGAACCGGGTTCAACTCCCGCCCGCTCACTGGCGTTGATGACTGCCTTCTGTACATCGGAAAGCTTGCCGACACCCGAAGGCTCGATAAGTATACGCTCGGGAGCGTATTTCTCGATAACCTCAGTAAGACTGGTCTTAAAATCTCCCACAAGGGAGCAGCAGATACAGCCGGAATTCATTTCTTTGATCTCGATGCCGGCCTCCTTTAAGAATCCGCCGTCTACGCCGATCTCACCGAATTCGTTTTCAATAAGAACGACCTTGGTACCTTTAAGCGCTTCAGAAAGAAGCTTTTTGATGAGGGTAGTCTTTCCTGCCCCCAGGAATCCTGAAATAATGTCAATCTTTGTCATATTTACCTCCTTATATTTACGAGCGAAGGGGTTATAACTTGTTATGTTAACCTAAACGCCGATCATTTACAAATTCCGATCGAATAAAACGAGCCGAGCAGGGCACGGCTCGATTATCAACAAATATTGTGAGCAGGACGATAAGCCGGGTTATGTCGTTGGACGATCATCTATCTAGAACCACTGTTACCAATGGTCTCGAGCGACCTACCGGAAAACAGATCGGGCCAATCTATAGTTTTCCAACCTTTCGGTCATCTTGGTCTTGCTTCGGATGGGGTTTGCATGGCTACGCCCGTTACCGGACGCACGGTAGTCTCTTACACTGCCTTTTCACCCTTACCTGCTGATGCAGGCGGTATCTCTCTGTTGCACTTTCCCGGGAGTCGCCTCCGCCGGACGTTATCCGGCATCCTGCCCTGTGAAGCCCGGACTTTCCTCACCTGCATTGCTGCAGCCGCGATCGTCTGTCCTGCTCAAGTCGTCGAGCTGAAAGCTCGACAGTCGGTTTGCGCGACGCTTGGCGCAATAAAATCGATGAAACACATGCTGTGTTTCTTTTTATCTTACCGCGTCAGGCGCGACGCGGACCCGCTGTCTTCTCCGCGTTTCGCGTCGAAGACGTCCTAAACATTAAAATAACTTCCGCCGATGAATTCACGGCAAATACTGTTTGCGGGTACCACATGGGGATCTATACCCACAAAATACTCAAGGAACTTAAGAAGTCTCTTTGCTTCAAAATACTCGGGTTCTTCCTTACCGATCTCAAAAAGAAGGGGCTCTGCATAGGTCTTAAAGGCTGCCAGCTCATAGATCAGTATGGAATTGAACATGGCATCGGCATTTTCCTGGAAGGGGAAGATGTTTTCTTCCTCGCCCTTTCGAACACTGGGCCACATCTTAATGGTGTTCTTTGCACTGGTTCCGCGGGTACGTGCATCTCTGACCATCCTTCGAAGAAGACGGCCATCGGTGGTGGGTATGCGGTTATGCTCGTCTATATTGATACTGGTAAGTGCGCTTATATAGATGCGGTATTTGCTCTCGTCGGGAAGGCTGTAGGACATCTTGGGATTGAGTCCGTGGATGCCTTCGATGACCAACACGTCATCGGGTCCCAGCTGTTTGAAATTACCCTTGTATTCACGCTTGCCGGTCTTAAAGTTAAAGGTGGGGAGTTCAACTTTCTCGCCCTTTAAAAGCCTGGTCATGTCTTCGTTGAACTGCTCAACGTCTATGGCTTCAAGACACTCAAAATTGTAGTTTCCGTTCTCATCCTTGGGAGTGTTCTCACGGTTAACGAAATAATCGTCAACTCCGATGGGATGGGGCTTTAATCCGTAAGTCCGAAGTTCTACGGAAAGTCTGTGGGAGAAGGTGGTCTTACCGGAAGAAGAAGGGCCTGCGATCATAACAAACTTTACACCGCCCCGCTTCACGATATCGGCTGCGATCTCGCCGATACGTCTCTCCTGAAGCGCCTCCTGCACAAGGATCATGTCATTGATCTCTCCGCGACACACAAGGTCGTTAAGTTCACCCACGGTGCTTACACCGATCTTGTTGTTCCAGTCGGTGGTGGCCTTTAAGGTCTTAAAGAGGTTCTTTCTCTCTTCGAAGGGCTTTAATACCTCAGGCTCCTTGGCATAGGGAATGGTCATGATTATGCCGTCATCGTAGGGAATGATATCAAACCATTTGATATATCCGGTGGAAGGAAGCATATATCCGTAATAATAATCCTTGTAGTCTTCAAGGCTGTAAATATTCACGGAGGAACTTCTCCTGTAACGGAAAAGGCTCTCCTTGTCCTTCATCTTGCGTTCTTTAAAGATATCTACAGCATCCTCGAGAGGAATGCTGCTCTTAAGGAAAGGAAGGTCCTTGGCTACCAGATCCTTCATGTGAGCCTTTACCCGGTCGATGACTGCCGCATCGATCTTTGAAGAGCCCTTATAGGTGCAGTAATAACCGTTGGCTATCACGAATTCCACCTTCATGTAATCGATATTGTCACGTCCCAGGATATCCTCAAAGGATTTGAGCATTAGCATTATTGCGCTTCTTGCATAGGCCTTGTGACCAACGGAATCCGCAAGTGTCAGGAAACTCACCTCGGCATCTCCGGTGATCTTTTTGAAAAGTTCACGAATCTTGCCGTTTACTACCGCAACGGCGATGGGATGATCGTATCTGTCCGCAAAATCCGCCGCGATCTCAGAAAGTCTGGTGCCTTCCGCATATTCACTTGTCTTACCCAAAACAGTAATCTTAGCCATACCTTAGTTTCCTTTCCTGTCCATGAGGTTAAGTGCACGCTCAAGGTTTTCTTTTTCAAGAGTCAGGCTTTCGATATTGCCATCGCCTGCCTGTTTTATGTACTTTTCGTTGTTTTTCAGTCCCGTAAGAAGAAACTCCCTGTAGAGTCCGTCCTTTTTATCGATAAGATACTTTGAATACCTGTCGAAAAAGAAAACATCCTCCGGAACAGAAACGGGAACCTCCCGCCTTGCATCGATGATAAAATAGTACTTTCCCGCATCCTTAAGGCAGATCTCCCTGAAGATACCGAAGCCGTGGTTTCTGAGGAACTCCCTTACAAGAAATATCTCCGACTGGGGTTGCAAAAGAAGCTGCTTTGTTTTTGATGCGGTCTCAAGGCCCTCTGTCAGGATCTCCTCCATCAGTCTTCCGCCCATGCCGGCTATAAGGACGGTATCGAAAGACTCACCGGTTTTTATGTTATGTAAACCGTTTGACAATCTGGTCTCGATACTGTCTGACAAACCCGCCCGCTGGATATTGGAAACGGCACTTTTAAGAGGACCTTCATTGATATCCATTGCCAGGATCTTCTTTGCCTTGCCGGTACGCGCCAGTTCTATTGAGACATAACCGTGGTCGCAGCCCACATCACAAAGACTCTCGCAGGGGCTCACGGTATCGCACAGTGTCTGTAATCGTAAAGATAAAGCCATTACTCAAGATAATCCTTAAGTTTTCTGGAGCGGCTGGGATGACGGAGTTTTCTCAAAGCCTTGGCTTCGATCTGACGGATACGCTCACGGGTAACGTTAAATTCCTTACCAACCTCTTCAAGGGTACGTGCTCTTCCGTCATCAAGACCGAAACGAAGTCTTAATACCTTCTGCTCTCTTTCCGTAAGGGTCTCAAGCACATCCACCAGCTGTTCCTTTAACAGTGTAAAAGCAGCAGCCTCGGCGGGAACGGGCACGTTCTCGTCCTGGATAAAATCTCCCAGATGGGAATCTTCTTCTTCGCCTATTGGAGTCTCGAGGGAAACGGGCTCCTGAGAGATCTTTAAGATCTCTCGGACACGGTCCTCGGGCATGTTCATTTCCTTGGCGATCTCTTCGGGGGTAGGTTCACGCCCCAATTCCTGAAGCAATTGTCTCGAAACTCTGATGAGTTTGTTGATGGTCTCTACCATGTGTACGGGAATTCTGATGGTACGCGCCTGATCCGCAATGGCTCTGGTGATGGCCTGACGGATCCACCAGGTGGCATAAGTGGAGAATTTGTAACCCTTGCGGTAATCAAACTTCTCTACAGCCTTGATAAGACCCAGGTTACCTTCCTGGATAAGATCAAGGAAAAGCATACCTCTTCCCACATATCTCTTGGCGATGGAAACAACCAGACGAAGGTTTGCTTCGGCCAGCTTTTTCTTTGCTTCTTCATCACCCTTTTCCATCTTCTTTGCAAGTTCGATCTCTTCCTCTGCAGAAAGAAGGGGCACCTTACCGATCTCCTTTAAGTACATACGTACAGGGTCCTCGATGCTCACGCCTTCGGGCACGGAAAGATCGATATTCTCAACGTCAACGTCCACATCGCTGTCGGCATCGTCGAAGATGATATCATCATCGGATTCTTCCTCCTCGGGAAGCTGCATGATGTCCACGCCGTTGGATTCCAGTGTCTCCATGAGCTTATCATAGGTTTCCTCGTCAAGAGAAAGCTCTGCGAAGAAATCCGTGATCTCATGGTATTCGATCATGTTCTTGTGTTTTTTGCAGTACGAAAGGAACTCCTTTAATTTCTCTTCGTACTTTGCCTGCATGTTCTCGTCCATTTTTTAAACCGTCACTTTCATTTTAAAGTAAATTTCACCGATCTGAGCTTTTCAAGTTTCTTGTGCTCCTCGATGGATCTCATCATATCTTCCACCGAACCGCCTTCCGCCTTGTCCAGTGTGTCGAGACTGTTACGCTTGATGGCGTAGACCATGTCTCCCAGTGCTTTTTCTTTGTCCTGTTTGCTTTCAACAGGCTCCATCTCCGTGTTGAAGATCTCAGCTACCACTGCCTGGTCCGCTTCTTCTTCGAACATGTTCACCAAAGCCGCCGGATTAAGATTTCCCGCCTCGATATCGGAAAACATCCGTGTTGCCACCGCAAAATAGATCCTGTCGGTGAAATCCGAAGGGGATATATAATCCTTCACAGCCCTGTAGATCCCCGTATCTTCGCACATCCAGGTCAGTAACGTACGCTGTATGCGCTTGATACTCTCATCAGGGTCCTTGGGCCTTGAGGGTGCGGGCTTCGGTCTGTCCACAGGCCGGTATTCGCCGCCGTTCTTTGCCGCTATGGATGCAACAGTCCGTTTCACGGTTTCCGCCGCGATCCCGTAGCGCTCGGTAAAAGCACTCATATAGCTTTCACGTTCAACTTCATCAGGCATGGAAGCAAGCAGTTCGCAAACCCCTTTGATAAAGGCGGTCTTTTCGTCGGGATCCGACATGTTCTTGCTCTCGTACAGGATCCTTACTTCGAAAAGAAAACCGTTCTCAGCTTCTTTGATCCGCTGCTCGTAGGCTTCTGCTCCTTCATTCTTGATGAATTCATCCGGGTCCTTATAGGGACGAAGATTGATCACCCGGCACACCACATCGCTCTCTCTTAAGATCTTGATGGCACGGAGTGCGGCATTGACTCCCGCTCCGTCGCTGTCGTAGGCCAGATACACCGGCTTCTTGAAGCGCTTTATTATGCTGGCGTGTCCCGAGGTAAATGCTGTTCCCAGTGAGGCTATGGCATTGTTAAAGCCTGCCTGGTGCTGGGATATTACGTCCATGTAGCCCTCACAGAGTATAAAGAAATCTCTGCGGGTGCTCCTTGCTATATTCAAACCGTAGATAGTCCGACTCTTGTCGAATACAGCGGTTTCCGGCGAGTTTAGATACTTTGGTTTGGCATCGGACATGACTCTTCCGCCAAAGGCTATCACGCGGTTTCTTTCATCCGCGATGGGAAACATCACACGGTTCCAGAACTTATCGGTAAAGCCCTTTGCTTCGTCAAAGGTCACCAGTCCGGATTCACGTATGGCTTCCGTGGAGAACCCCTGCTTTTTCAGATAATTAAAGAGGTTATCCCTGGACAAAGGCGCAAAGCCCAGTCCAAACTGCTTTATGGTCTCATCGGAAAGGCCCCGGCCCTTAAGATATTTAAGGCCGACCTCGCCTTCCCTGTCTTTTAATCTGTAACAAAAAAAGCCCGCCGCTTTTAGATTGATATTCAACAGTTCGTCTCGTACGGAACGGCGCTGTTTTTCTTCTTCGGAGTATTCGGGCTCGGGAAGTTCGATTCCTGCCCTGTCCGCAAGATACTTAAGCGCTTCGGGGAATGTTGCGTTCTGGTACTTCATGATGAAGGTAATAACATTCCCGCCGGCTCCGCAACCGAAGCAATGGCACATCTGCTTCGTGGGCGATACCGCAAAAGAAGGGGTCTTTTCACTGTGAAAAGGACAAAGTCCCGTGTAGTTCGAGCCCTGACGCTTTAAAGACACGAAACTGCCCACCACATCCACTATATCGTTTCTCTGCCTGATCTCATCGATCAGTTCGTCGGGATACCTCATTAACCCTCCAAATACCCGTTCCGAAGCAATCAGTAATGCCAGGATTTCGGGATAAACAGTTCTTCGTACTGAGCGACGGCGTACCGGTCCGTCATAGCCCCCACATAATCACATACGACCCGTTCCCTTGAGTCCCCCTTGTCGTGCAGGGCCTTTAATTCCGGAGGAAGCAGATCAAAGTGTTTAAGGTAATACTCGTAAAGAGTCTTCATCAAAGACTCGGCCTTGGCTTCTTCGCCTTTGGCCTCGGGATTCTGATAAACATGCTCGAACATAAAGGCTCTCAGGGCCTTCATGGCTCCCGCGGTCTCTTCACTCATGACGATGTCGGGCTTGTTCATGCTGTTCATCACGATGTCATGGATAAAGAAATCAAGGCGCTTACCTGTGGTATCACCGATAACGTCCGTTATTTCTTTAGGGACGTCAGATTCTTTAAGGATACCGGCTCTGATAGCATCGTCCATATCATGGTGGATATAGGCGATCTTATCGGAAAATCTCACGATCTTTCCTTCGAGAGTAAAGGGCATGCCGTCGGTCTGATGATTGAGCATTCCGTCCCTGACCTCAATGGTGAGGTTAAGTCCCTGTCCGTCCTTCTCAAGGAAGTCCACGGTCCTGACACCCTGTACCGAGTGATCGAAGCCCTCGGGGCAGACCTCATTTAAAGCTCTCTCTCCCGCATGACCGAAGGGTGTGTGTCCAAGGTCATGACCTAAGGCGATAGCCTCCACCAGATCTTCGTTAAGTCTTAATGCCTTGGCTATGGTGCGGGCATTCTGGGATACTTCAAGAGTATGTGTAAGCCTGGTCCTGTAATGGTCTCCGTCGGGAGAAAGAAAGACCTGTGTCTTATCTTTGAGTCTTCTGAAGGATTTACAGTGGATTATGCGGTCCCTGTCCCGCTGATAAACGGGTCTTATGTCGCACTGAGGTTCGGGGCGCAGTCTCCCCTTTGACTCTGCGCTCAAAGAAGCATAGGGACTTAAGAACTCACTTTCCATTCTTTCAAGAGTCTCGCGAATGTGCATTCAGAACTCCTTTCGGACGAAGGTTCCTACAGTGAAAGGGACCGGTTTTCGGCCCCTACTTTTATTATTCTTCGTAAAACATCAAATTCCTTTTTTATTCGTAACCGATGGCACCTTTTTTTGCGCCGACGGGGTTACGGTATATCATGAAATTGTCGTAACCGTCGGTAATATTGGGGAGAACTCCGATAAGTGTATAGCCCTCGGGGATCTCGTTAAGGACTTCATACTCCTCCGTTGCCATGGGAGCTTCCTTGGGTTCGCCCAAGGAGGCCTCAAAGGTTCCTTCATAGTAGGTTCCGGGTTTTTCGTTTAAAGAAACCCTTACCGTTGCAGTACCGTCCACGAAACCACCGATATAATTGCCGAAGCAGACCTCCGTGTACTCAGCAAGGGATGTGTAGGCGTAGGTGTTCTTTTTGTAGTAAACACCGAAGCCCTCGGGCTTATCATCCTTGTAAAAGCCTTCAAAGGCGTAGTAACTGGTGTCCTTGATCTTGATAAAGGAAATGCCGTATCCGTCTCTGACACCGTTCGTGTAATTTCCGAAAAAGAAATAGTAGCTGACAAGTTTGTTGCCATTCTCATCAATCACTTCGTCGCCGTAGGTGTAAAGTCCGCAGGCAAGGCCCGTATAGCCCTGTGTAAAGCCTTCGGGAGCCCACAGAAGCTTTCCGTCTTCACAGTTTGAAGAAAGAAGCTGGGCATCATCGGAGCCGTCGATGGTCTGCATTGCGATCCAGTCATGGGCAAGCATTCCGAAGTTAAGGCCTTCCGCAGCCCTTGCTTTTTCCTCGGAGAAGGTCCCGGCATTTTCATCGTAGTATGCTTTCATTGCCTCGAAGACTGCAGACATAAGGCTGTTTTTTGTATTATAAAGGGATTCGGCATTATCGATCCGTTCTGTTTGCGCATCGACAGCAAGCGACAGTTTCTCACCGTACTCAGCGAGGAGCTTTCGTGCTTCTTCAAAGGCATCTCTTGAAAGGGCGTCACCGATGAGGATATCGGCAGTCGCTGCGCCCCTGACCCTGCAATAATCAGCGGAGCTTACTTCATAAGCCCGCACAAAGAGGTCGAGTTTTGTTTGACCTTCTGTTCCGGTGTCAAAAAGTGTGTCCGCGTACTTAACGCAGGAATCGGAAAGTGCAGCGCTGAGAGTTCCCGGCTTATCGAGGGTTTCATATACCGCATCCAGCTTGGCGCAGTAGGCAGCACCGTTGTTATCATAATCCTTGAATATATCAGCCGCACAAAGATAGAGTTCTTCACAGTCGGTCTTTTCTTCGTCGGTGAAGGCTTCCGTACGTTCGGAGAGCTTCACAAGAGCCTCCAGAGCGGCTTTCTCGGCCTTCTCGTCACCCAGGGCGGACATGCAGAGGAGCTTGCCGTGAATGGCCTTATAATCAGTCTCGTCCAGTTTTTCAACCTTAACATAGTTATTTAGGGCCTTCTCGTAATCACTTCCGGCATAAGCCTTGTCGGCAGCGTTCATGTAGCGCTTGATGCGGTTTGCGGGCAGCAAGAAGATCACCAGCACCACCAAGGCAGCAACCGCCACCACACAGCCGAGGATCGTGACTGCCAATGATGTTATGTTAACCTTCATGGCACGATCTTCCTCAGACCCGGGCTGAGCTTCGGTTTCGGTCTTCTCTTCGGTCTCAGACTTATCTTCGGTCTCGGTCTTTTCCGCAGATTCAGGCTTATCTTCAGATCCGGTTTTATCTTCAGATTCAACTTTATCTTCAGCTTCAGTTTCGTCTTCGGGTTCAGTTTTATCTTCTGCTTCAGGATTCCCGGAAGTTTCTCCGGTTTCGGAGTTTTCTCCCTCTTCGGATCTTTCTTCGCTCTCAGCTTTATCTTCAGTTTCGGCTTTATCTTCGGTCTCAGTCGGTGCTTCGGATTCGGATCTTTCTTCCGCTTCAGTTTTCTCTTCGACCTCGGCCTCAGCTTCGGCTTCAGCCTTCGCTTCGGTTTCAACCGCTTCGGAAGTCTCTTCAGCCTCGACTTTATTCTCGTCTTCTTTGTTCTTTAACTCGTCCGACATGGTGTCTCCTATGTTATGTAAACTTCATTTCCGGTTTCGCGTCAGTTTCGCTACTATCCGTAAAACAACCAATTCCCGCGGAAAGAGAAACCCATTCCGCGGGATGATGTTATGTTAACTATTTTCCTGTTTCGGCATTACTTTATGCACTCGGCACTGACAAACTCATACTGTTTGCCCGCCATAAGGCGCTCACAGGCCTCCTTGTCGGAAACCTTCAGTACCATGCATGCTCCTTCTTCTTTCAGGGAAAGATCGTACATATACTCTATGTTGATGCCTTCCCCGCTTATATCCTTAAGAAGATCTGCCAGGGCTCCCACACGGTCTGCCAGCTTCACAGCCAGGACCTTGGTAATGTGAGCGGAGAATCCTGCGGTCTTAAGTGCATCCACAGCACCGTCGGGATCGCTCACGATCATACGGAGCATTCCGTAATCCCTGGTATCCGCCAGGCTCAGGGATTTAATATCTATATTGGCATCCTTCAGGGTAAGGAGTGCGCTTTTAAGTCTTCCTTCGCTGTTTTCAAGAAAAACCGATACCTGCTTTAAAAACATATAACCCTCCTGTCGTAGAAACACTACGCATGGTGCTTTAGTCAAATACTCTCTTATCGATCACGTGAACGCTCTTTCCTTCCGCTCTGGCAAGAGTCTTGGGTTCAACAAGTTTAACTTTAACGGCAATGCCGATGGCAGTCTTGATGACGCCTTCGATGCGCCTTGTCAGGTTCTCCAGTTCTCTGATCTCATCGCTGAAGAAACGTTCTTCAACCTCTACCTGAACCTCCACGGTATCCAGATTGTTCACTCTGTCCACGATGATCATGTAATGAGGAAGTGTCTCGGATACCTCAAGAAGCGCAGCTTCGATCTGTGAAGGGAATACATTCACGCCGCGAAGGATGAGCATATCATCGGAACGACCCTTGAAACGGGCGATCCTTGCGGTAGTCCTGCCGCATTCACACTTTTCTCTGGAGATACTGGTAAGGTCCTTGGTACGGTATCTGATAAGCGGGATTCCTTCCTTGGTAAGGGTGGTAAATACCAGCTCGCCCACTTCACCGTCAGCCACAGGCTTTAATGTATCCTTGGAAATGATCTCGGGAAGGAAATGATCCTCCTGCACATGCAATCCCTTGTGATAAAGACAGTCACAGGCCACACCGGGACCCATGATCTCGGAAAGGCCGTAGATATCAAAGCAATTGATGTGAAGTTCTTCCTCTATCTGCTGGCGCATCTTTTCGGTCCAGGGTTCCGCACCGCAGACCGCCACCTTGAGTTTGATCTTGTCAAGATCTCCGCCTTCCTTGATAGTCTCGGCAATATGGAGAAGATAGGAAGGAGTACACATTATTCCGGTAACACCGAAGTCTTTCATCATGGTGATGAGCTTCTTGGTATTTCCGGTAGACATGGGTACAACAGTGGCGCCCGTATTCTCGACACCGTAGTGAGCTCCAAGGCCTCCGGTAAAGAGTCCGTAACCGTAGGCGACCTGAACTATATCGTTCTTGGATATACCGCACTGTACCAGGGCTCTTGTGACGCATTCAGACCAGATATCGATATCGTGTCTTGTGTAGCCCACAACGGTAGCCTTACCGGTTGTACCGCTGGAGGCGTGGATCCTTACGATCTCAGACTGGGGAGCAGCAAAGAGACCGAAGGGATAAGTATCCCGCAGATCGTCCTTGGTAGTATAAGGGAGTTTGTTAAGATCTTCAAGCCCCCTTATGTCCCCGGGTTCAAGACCCTGAGCCTGCATTCTTTTTCTGTAGAATTCCACGTTGTGGTAAACATAGTTTACCTGCTTTACAAGGCGCTTGCCCTGAAGGTTCTCAAGTTCGTCCCTGGACATGCATTCCTTGGCTTCGTTCCAAATAGCCATTGGCGAGTTCCCCCTTTTATTTATAATCCATAGCCTTTAAGAAAGGCCTGTTTGTTGATCTCAACGGTCTTCGGAGGCACTGTCTCTTCAATGACCGAAAGCCACTCGTCTTTTGAAAAATCCATGTGTTTGGCAGCAAGTCCGAGAACAATGATATTAAACACCTTGGGATTTCCCATCTTCAGAGCTTCGTCACCGGCATCCACACTGTATACGGTATGGGTCTTGGCAAGATCCTCAAGTATACCTTCGGGGTACTGCTCTGCTCCCGTAACCACCGGCATGGGGTCGATACGCTGATCGTTGACTATAAGAACCCCGTCCTTTTTAAGGAAATGGGCGTATCTTAAGGCTTCAAGGCGCTCAAAGGCAATAAGCACATCGGCCTGACCTTCTTCAACTATGGGTTCGTAAACCCTGTCGCCGTACCTTACAAAGGTAACCACGCTTCCGCCTCTCTGGGCCATTCCGTGGACTTCCGACAACTTGACATCATAACCCGCTCTGGTCATGATGGCTCCCAGTATCCTGCTTGTAAGGAGGGTTCCCTGTCCTCCCACGCCAACGATCATAATATTCTTTGTTACATCATGCATTTTTCATTTCCTGCTTTCTTTCGTACATGGCCACATCGGCTCTCTTGAATACGGAATCAACCCCGGTATCGTGTTTGGGATCGTACTTCGCCACACCGATGGCGGCGGATATCCTCTCCCATTCCTCAAGGGTCGCATCCCTCTTTATCTCTTCAAGCCTTAAGTTAAAGCTTGTAACCAATTCATCACAATTATCGTAATCACCGTTTCGGAGTATTATGACAAACTCATCGCCGCCAATCCTGAATACCGGAGAATGGGCGAAAACGGTGCAGACCAGCCGGCACAGACATTTAATGGCGAAATTGCCTCTGTCGTGGCCGTAGGTATCGTTGATACGCTTAAGATAGTTAAGGTCCACCATACCGATACCGAACCGGGTAAGACCTTCTCCGATCTCCTTGTTGATGCCCTCGATCACACTGTCATAGGCGGTCTTGTTCCTTATTCCCGTAAGGGCATCCTTGTTGGCAAGTTCGTTAAGATCCGCTGCTTTTTGCTGGGAACTCTTAAGTTCCTGAGTCGTCCTTATAAGGCTGCGGATGTAGTTCTCCATTTCGGTGATCATGCTGGCAAACTGCCTTGCCAGGGACGATATTTCATCGCCGCCGGCGATCTCCCTTGCTATGATCTCCGCAATGCCTGATTCCTTGGTCTCAGAGTACATACGCACTCCGCTCTCAAGTCGTTCCAGTTTCCTGATATAAAGCCTGTTGATGCTGATGAGCAAAAGCACCATGCTCACCACGATCACCGATGCGATAACGGCAAGCTGTATCAGTGTATTTGTAAGGATCTCTTTATTGACCCTCGCAACCGCGATCTCCGTTCCTATAAGGCCCAGAGTCTCGCCGTCCACTTTAAGGGGAGTGTAATAAGAATAGGTGTGGCCCCAGGCATTGTTCCACTCCTGATAGCCCGCCTGCTTTTCCTTGGTAAACCAGGTATCCCACTCGATCTTATAGACCTCGGGATCGTTGTAGTATTCATCGCCGAGATAAAGGAATACACCGTTTTCCGTTTCTTTCTTGGTCCTTTCCCCGTCGATCATATAGACCACGTGGTACTCTTCTTCCTTCATGACGATATAGTAGGTGTAGGGAATATCAAAGGATTCCCTTGCCTGCTCGAAGGTCAACAGCCAGTACTCATGGTAATAGATGAAGAAAGCTTTTTGCATTTCCTCGTCCATATCCCTGAGCCTGATGTCCTTGCCCAGTTCTTTTCCCGGGTATTTTTCGGAAAACATACGGACAAACTCTGCTCTGGCGGTCTCATACTCATCAAATTCGTAAGGAATATCCACTTCCTCAAAATGGGCCATGTAGTATTCCTGGTAGAACTTAAAGGCTTCACCGTCGGAAACCAGCATGCTCTCAAGATATTCGCCTATGCTGCGGATATCTCTCTCGCACTGCTTCTTGTAGATGTTCATCTGGCTGAAATAAGTGGCCAGTCCCGATACGATCAGAACAAATATCGTAAAGGCGACAAAAACCGTAGTAAGTCTGAATAGAAGTCCTATCTTCTTACTCTTTGCCATAATGCAATCCCCTCAAATTACGGTCATTTACCTGCCAAAACCCTCTCAATAGCACCAAACTTACACATCTGGGCACAAAGATTGCACCCGTTACACATTGTCTGATTGATATATACTGTTCCGTCCGAATTCTTTGTGATGGCGGGGCATCCCGGTCTTAAGCAGGCGCCGCACTTCATGCACTTCTCGGGTAAGGGTCTGCACTTATAAGGGAATACCTGACCCTTAAGGAGCGCGCAGGGAGCCTGGCATATAACGACGGAAACCTCTTCCCTTGCGGTCTCTTCCTTAAGGACACGCACCAGCTCTTCCTGGTCGAAGGAGCTTACGCAGACCACATGTTCAATGCCCATTGCCCTGCAAAGAGCGGGTATGTCGATGGCGTAGGTAGACTCTCCCATAAGGGTCTTACCTGTAGCGGCGTGATCCTGATGTCCTGTCATTCCGGTGGTGGAATTGTCGAGAATAAGAACGGTACCGGTGGCCTTGTTGTAGACCATGTTCATAAGGGAATTCACACCTGTATGAAGGAAGGTGGAATCACCTATGACCGCAACCCAGTCCCTTACATATTCTTTGCCTTTTGCTTTTTCCATGCCGTGAAGAGTGGATATGCTGGAACCCATGCAGACTGCGGTCTCCACCACATTAAGGGGCGCAACGGCACCCAGGGTGTAGCATCCGATATCTCCGGCAGCATGAAGTTTGAGTTTCTTTAAAGCGGTGTATACGCTTCTGTGAGGACATCCGGGACAAAGAATGGGCGGACGTGCGGGAACCTTGGCGGCATCCGCGATGTCTGTCTCTTTGTTAAGAGCCTTTCTGAGCATATTTGCACTGTATTCGCCCTGCACCGTAAAGATCTCTTTGCCGATGCACTTGATGCCCATGGCACGGACCTGCTCCTCGATAACGGGCTCAAGTTCCTCAAAGATATAAAGCGTCTCGATCTCCTTCGCAAACTCAGCTACAAGGCTCTTGGGAAGGGGATGTACCATACCAAGCTTTAAGACACTTGCCTCGGGGCAGACTTCCTTAACGTACTGGTAAGCGATACCGGAAGTGATAAAGCCCACCTTCTTATCGCCCCATTCGATCCTGTTTATGGGGAAATCATGACCGTCCTCGGCCATTTTCTTTAAACGTTCCTCCACATAAAGGTGACGTTTCTTGGCCATTCCGGGCATCATGACATTCTTCTGTATGTTCTTTTCGTAGGGCTTGTCGGGAATATCCTCGCGGTCCTTTAAAGTTACCACACCCTGGGAATGTCCCAGTCTTGTGGTGGTGCGCATGATCACGGGAGTATCGTACTTTTCCGACAGTTCAAAAGAGTATTTCAAGAATTCCTTGGCTTCCTCGGAATCGGAGGGCTCGATGACGGGAACCATGGAGGCTCTTCCGATCATGCGGGTATCCTGCTCGTTCTGGGAACTGTAAAGACCGGGGTCGTCTGCGACCACCAATACAAAGCCACCGTTCACTCCTATATATGAAGCGGTATACAAAGGATCGCTTGCCACATTGAGACCCACGTGCTTCATGGAGCACATGGCTCTGACGCCGCTCATGGAAGCACCTATGGCCACCTCACAGGCAACCTTTTCATTGGGTGACCACTCGCAGTATATTTCGGGATAATTTACCAGATTCTCGCTTATCTCGGTACTGGGGGTTCCGGGATATGCGGCACTGACCTTGACTCCCGCTTCGTATGCACCGCGGGCGATGGCCGCGTTGCCCAGCATTACCTTCTTTTCCATTATATGTGAATTCCTCCTTATGACTTACAAAATAATATTCTGCTCCGCAGACAGCTAACTACGATAAATACGGGAACGCCGATATCATCATCTGCCCGCCGAAGTAAAGGATCAGTGATATAAGTGACCAGCCGTAGGTACTTCCGAAGGCTTTGTTCCTGGCAAGGAGCCAGTCCGAAAGCACGAGGGATATAACCCCGTAGCCCATGAGCACTCTCCCCGGTTCTCCGGTAAGGATCCCCGCAAGACCCATGGCAAAAGAAGCACTGATCACCAGATTGTATATTATCCACATGATGCGGTACTTTTTCCCCAGGTATTTTACGGAAAGAGCCGTTCCGAGTACCACAAGGATCAAAAAGCACACGATTGATGCGGAGTTGATCTCATTGCCCAACATAAGCATGGCGATCACATAGACGATATGCGCCGCTCCGAAAAGAAGGCCTCCGCGGAAGAATCTTACCTCAATGACCAGGTCTCCCGCAGCACAAAGTACCATTCCCGCGCAAAGCAGGATCATGGGGACGGTGCCAAAGCCTGCAATGTACAAAACCGTCACTCCGAAAATAAGGATCAGTAACGGAACACCGATACAGGCCCCTTTCCACAGGAGTTTCTTTTTCCTGGGAGTATGGTCGTATTTGCATCGGGTATACTTTGGTACCAAAAGCAGCATATCCGTAATATACAGCAGCGAAATGATCAGGTAAAAAGCATTAAACACTCACCGTTTCCTCCAAAACAACCCATTTGGTGTTGCCCTCAGCGTACATGGTGGCACCGGGTATGGAACTGACGAACTTCTGGAACTGGGAATAGCCGTATGCTTTGGGGGTAAAAGAAGGGATCTCCGCGTGGATCCGGTTTGACAGTTCGCCGATATCCAGGCCTTTCTTCCCCGCATCCCTGATAAGCTTCACCGCCAGAGCGTAAACATCCTTCTTGGTGGTGACTTCCTTAAGGGACACATAGTAAGCGTTGGCATTCTTATATAAGTTGAATTCCTTGGTCTCCTCGATCATGCGGGACAGGGAACTGTATCCGTAGTTACGGGTATCAAAGTCGGGATAAATGGCAACCAGCTTGCTGCCAAGTTCTCCAAGGTGAGTTGCGCGGCCGTTGTTGTCGTTGTCGGCTATGATATCGCTGATGACCGTATTGACAAAAGCTCTGGTAAGGGCTGCAGCGGGTTTCTTCTTGCTGTCTTTCTTTTTACCGGAATCGCTTTCATCCTGATCGATGAGGTTTTCAAGGGTAACGAATTTATCGCAGGCCATCCTGATGGAACGGGGAGTCTTGTCCTCGCCCATGACCACAACAAACATCCTGGATTCTCTGAGTCTTGAGGCAAGTCTTGTAAAATCGCTGTCGCTGGAAACTATGCAAAAGCCGTCCACTTTGCCCGAATACAGTATATCCATGGCATCGATTATAAGGGCGGAATCGGAAGAATTCTTGCCCACGGTGTTATTGTACTGCTGTATGGGAGTAATGGAATTGTCCAAAAGAACGTCCTTCCAGCTGTTCTTGGAAGTCTTGGTGAAGTCACCGTAGATACGTCTGTAGGAAAGATTTCCGTACTTGGTGGTCATCTCCTCGATGATACCTGATATATATTTGGGGGATACATTGTCCCCGTCGATGAGCAGAGCAAAGTTCCTGTCCATCATGTCTCTTGAAATTGTCTCACTGTCCATTTATTTCTCCATTGTTCCCGTTGAGGGATCGTAAAATTCATATCTGTCACGGCCGTTTTCTTTGGCCGCATATACAGCTCTGTCAGCCTTGGTGTATATACGGTTGCCGGTGTCGGACTCTCCTGCCACACCGTCAAAAATACCTATACTGATAGTGGCGTGCTTACCCTTGGCTTTCTCAGGATGGTCAAGCTCGTGGACCTGAGCCAGGACGTCGCTTGCAAACTTTGCGGAATCCGAATCGCTTACGGGAACCCAGAAGGCCATGAATTCCTCACCGCCGATACGGCTGATGTTCACATCATATGCGGAAGCCATGTTCAAAAGGATCCGTCCCAGTCCCTCCAGCAGCTTGTCACCCTCGGGATGGCCGTAGGAATCGTTAAACTTCTTAAAATAGTCCACATCCATTATCATGCAGACTATGGGCTTGTTGCTTATATGAGATTCGGCAGCCATGACCTCCAGCCGTTCAAAAGCGTTACGGCGGTTCATAAGGCCTGTCAGGGGATCGGTGGTTGAATCCCTGAAAAGGTCGATGTTTCTTTTCTCCACCAGATCAAGAGTGTCCTCATGTTCCCACTTGTCCTTGGATTTCTTCCATGAAATGGTAAGCCCCATAACCGTGGCAATGATCCCGTTAACCAGGTCATGGGTACAGGCAACGATATCCTTGAAATAGAAAGAACATACCCCTAAAGCAACCAATGCCGCCAGCACCACCGCAATGTTTCTTTTGGGCGATACATCAAAAGCGATGGGTACCGCTATAAGACCGCCCACCACCAAAGCGGCGGGATAATCGTTCAAGACGCCGCCGCAGTATATACATATTGAAAGGATCATTATCTGAAACCAGGATATAAGCCGGTTTACTTTCACGGTAACACTGCGGCTGTCCTCGTTCTTAAGTTTAAACCCTATGAAATTTAACAGAGTGGATATAACGGAGAATACCAGTAATCCGATCCCTCTGAACTTTTCGGTCGGAGATAATAAAAAAACCAGACCGAATAAGGATGCACAGATCGCGCCTGTGGCACTCGCCGTACGAAGGAACTTGATATTGTCTCTGGCCACCCTGTAAGACAGCTCGTCAAATCGCGCTTTGCTCAGACCGTAGTATCGCCATTCTGAGTAGGAAAGCATGCAGATTTCCCCCTTGTAAGTGGTTCTTCCATAGGTATTATTATAAGAACATACGCCCCATAAGTCAAACCCGCGGAGAAAAAATTTTAATAATTTAACGTATTACATTGACAAAGTAATTTTTTTGTAATACATTGTTTTTCAAACAAATAAAGAAAACCGCCCGTAACTCCTTTACGGGCACATTTTCAGGAGGATCATTATGAAGAAGACGACCAAGTTTTTAAGCCTTGTACTCACAGGTGCCATGATACTTGCAAGTTTCGCAGGCTGCGGTAACGGCAAGTCCGGCGGCACCTTCAAGATCGGCGGTATCGGCCCCATCACCGGCG
>JAEEGT010000114.1 GCA_016280465.1 Lachnospiraceae bacterium
AATGACAGTCACGGTTCGGACACTTTGTTCCCTCATGCCCATGCCAACGTGGAAACCAGGGGCGAAGCGGTCTTTGCCGCAAGGAATGCCGTGGACGGAGTCTGCGTGAACTATTCTCACGGAGAGTGGCCATTTGAATCCTGGGGCATCAACCGCCGGGACGACGCGGAGCTCACCGTGGATTTCGGAAAGACCGTTGAAGTTGACAGGATCCTGCTCTATACCAGAGCGGATTTCCCCCACGACAACTGGTGGGAATCCGTGACCTTTTCTTTTTCCGACGGTGAAAAACTGGTGACAAAGCTTCACAAAAGCTCCGATTGCCACGAGATCCTCTTTAAGAAAAAGAAAACGGACAGCATTACACTGTCCGATCTTATCAAAGCCGATGATCCCTCACCATTCCCTGCCCTTACGCAGATTGAGGTGTACGGAAGATATTTATGATGTACGGCGGCTCGCTGAGCCTGCCGGCGCGGTATCCCGTGACTTACTTTGTGCAGGGGCCGCTGCTCTCTCTAAGAACTAAATGGGGCGTAACCGTCTGAAGAGTCGGTACGTCCTTTTTTAATGATGCATCGATGGCGGAATCCACAAGTTTCTTGCCGAAGGTATCGTAGTCGTAGTCGATACTGGAAAGCTTGGGAACCAGAAGATCCGTGATGTAGGTGTTATCGTAGCTGACTACGGACATGTCCCCGGGGATCTTAAGACCTGCCTCGGTAAGGCCCCGCATGACTCCCGCCGCGGAAAAGTCGTTGATGGCGATGATGGCGGTGGGGCGTTCCTTAAGAGCCAGGAGTTTTTTGATGCCCGCATAGCCCGCATCGTGGTTGTAACCACCTTCAACGATGTACTCTTTCTTAAAGGGGATACCGTTCTGTTTCAGTATATTTCTGAAGGTAATGTACTTCTCGTAAGTTGATATTACATCCAGGCGACCGCCCACCAGGGCGATTTTTTTGTGTCCGAGGCCGATAAGGTGTTCCGTTAAGAGCTTGGAAGCCTCGATGGCGTTGATGGTGACTCTGTAGCAGGGAACGGAATCAATCTTGCCGTTTGTAACGATGGGGACATTGGCGGAGATCTGCTTGGCTTCCTTGGCAAAGCTAAGATCCGTCATGACGTCATCAACTCTGCCGCCGATCTGGATTATGGCATCCACACGCTGGGACTTAAGGATGTTAAGCTGTTCGACTTCGCGGTCCTTGTCTTCAAGGGAGCAGCAGAGGATCACTCTGTAGCCCCGCTCCAGTGCGGCATTCTCACAGGCTACGTAGACTGCGGAATAGAAGGGGTTCCTGACATCCGCCGCAAGTATGCCGATGACTCCGGATCTGGTGTCTGAAAGCCCCTTGGCCAGTGGGTTTGGCTTAAAATTATATTTGTTGACCACTGCCATGACCCGGTCCCTTTTCTCCGGACGGACATTGGCACTGTTTGTGAGCACTCTCGATACGGTGGAAGGAGAAACCTTGGCTTCCCTTGCGATATCATATATCGTGATCTGCTTGGTTGTTTTAGCCTCTGCCATAGATATGTTACTCCGTATTATATGACGTAAATTGCTTAAAAACCGCCGCGAACAGGGTGAAACTGGTTTCGCAATCGGTTTCAAAACAATCGTATTAAGGAAAAAAGCACTTGTCAAGGCAAGCGGTGCTATTTTTTTGCTCATCTGATGTTTTTCGGCATATGCAACAAAAAAGTTGCAGAGATCTTTAAAAACTCCCAACAAAACAATAGGTTGTTTATACATAATTAACAAATTCGCAACCGCTTTCAAAAAAGTGGTTGACCTTTTATGTGCATAATGTTTATTATTGTAGTAGTGAAACCGATTGCAAATATACACAACTGATGACAGATCGGTTTCATATTCCCACAAACACCGTTATTATTACGGAAGGACACAGCATGGCAGATTTAAAAGAGACGACAGTTCCCGCCGCCGAAGCGCAGGCAGCGACCAAGACGGCCCCCGTTGTTTTGGCTCCGAAGAAACGTCGCGGATTCTTTCAGACAGTTTGGAAATACAAGACACTTACCCTTATGTGCGTACCTGCAATAGTTTTCTTTTTCCTGTTCAGTTACGTACCCCTTCCGGGTATCTATGTTGCCTTCGTTAAATACAATTATCAGAAGGGTATATTCGGGAGCAAGTTCATCGGATTACAGAACTTTGAGTTTCTGGCAACTTCCGGCAAGCTCTGGAGCCTTACCAGAAACACAATTCTGTACAACATAGCATTTATACTGCTTGGAAATCTGTTTGCGGTATTCATGGCCATTCTTCTTAACGAGATCCGTTCCAAGGTCTTTAAGAAGGTTTCCCAGACCATGATGTTCTTACCCTACTTTATCTCACACGTACTTATCGGTGTGCTGGTCTTCAACTTCTTAAACTACGACACCGGTTTTGTAAACACCATCCTTGTAAAGATGGGACTTGAAAGATGGCAGCCCTACGCCGATGCTTCCTGCTGGCCGGTGATCCTGGTACTTATCTATCTGTGGCAGCAAAGCGGATACAATTCGGTAGTCTATTTTGCAGCCATCATGGGTATCGACGGCGAGATCATCGAGGCTTCCCGTGTGGACGGCGCCAATGCTTTCCAGAAGATCCGATACATCATCCTGCCGAGCTTACGGCCCACCATCGTTATCCTGTTGCTCTTTGCACTGGGCGGTATTGTCAAAGGTAACTTCGGTCTGTTCTACAACATCATCGGTACCAACCCGTTACTGTATGATACCACCGATATCATCGAAACCTTCGTATACCGCGCATCCATGACGGACTTTAACTTCTCCACCGCTTCCGCCGTGGGCCTGTACCAGTCGGTTATCGGATTTGTAATTGTTATGACGGTCAACTTCATAGTCAAGAAGATTGAACCCGATTACTCACTGTTTTAGGAGGGATTATGGCTAAGGTTAAAGATTTGGACATGGTCTCGAGTTCAGCCAAAGTTAAACTGGGAGCGTCGGATATCATAGTCCGTGGCGTGGGATATCTTGTAACATCCCTTTACGCCCTGGCATGTATCTTCCCCTTCCTGGTAATACTCGGAAGCTCCTTTACATCGGAGAGTTACTTAAATCTTCACGGTGTACAGCTTATCCCCGGAGATTTCTCCACGGAAGCTTACCGTGCCGTCATCAAGAGCGGACTGATCTGGAAGTCTTACATAGTTACCATCATCCTCACGGCTGTTGGTACCGGCATCGGACTTTCCGTTATCGCCATGACGGGTTATGCATTACAGAGAAGAGATTTCCCCTTCAGAAACGGAATTTCTTTCTACATTTACTTTACAAGCCTTTTTTCCGCGGGTCTTGCTCCTTACTACCTGATCATGACCCAGGTTTACAAGCTCAAGGACAGCTATCTTGCAGTGCTTTTGCCCCTGCTCATGTCTCCCTGGCTTGTGATCCTCATGAAGAACTTTGTTAAGAGCATTCCTCACGAGATCACCGAGTCCGGCAAGATCGACGGAGCGGGTGACATGAAGATCTTCACGGATCTGATCCTTCCCATGCTTAAGCCGGCTCTTGCCACCATCGGATTGTTCCTGGCCCTCGGCTACTGGAACGAGTGGTATCAGTCATCATTGTTCTTAAGCTCCAGGATCGATGTAAAGCCCCTTCAGTACATGCTTTACGAAACCGTTAACAAGACCGATGCGTTAAAGAACACCGTTGCGGGACAGTACGTTGTCATTACCGACATCCCTTCCAACACGGTTAAGATGGCTACGGCGATGCTGGCCACCGGCCCCATTGTTTTGCTTTATCCTTTCGTACAGAAATACTTCATAAGCGGTATCACCGTAGGTGCGGTAAAGGGTTAACACACATGATTATTGCTTCTGCGACAGTCGCAGCAAGTTAATAATATATTATTTAAGGAGGGTTCCTATGAAAAAGAAACTACTGGCAATTTTACTTGCAGCAACCATGATCTTAGGCCTTGCTGCATGCGGAGGCGGAGCCAAGAAGGTTGACACTTCCCAGCATGTAAAGATCGTTTACATGTTCACCGGTTCCAAGCCCGAGGGCGCTGCCATGGACAGATTCAAGGAGATGAATGACAAACTTAATGCCATCCTCACCGAGAAAGTCAATGCAGAGCTTGAGTTCTACTGGATTGGATGGACCGATTATCTTTCCAATTACAACATGAACATCGCTGCCAACGACGGAACGGTAGACCTTATCGGTACCGCATCCGACTGGCTTGATGCTTGGCCCAATGCCAAGAACGGCGGTTTTAAGATTCTTACCGAAGATATGCTTAAGACCTATGCACCCAAGACCTGGGAAAGCGTTCCCAAGGAGCACTGGGAGCTTTGCAAATACGACGGAGACATCTATCTGATGCCCGAAGATAACTACGCTCAGTGGACCAACCACGGTTATATCTACCGTCTTGATTGGGCTAAGAAGGCAGGTCTTGCAGACGGCGTTAAGAGCTGGACAGACATGACCAAGTACTTTGAGTATGTTACCTCCAACAAGGATGCTCTCGGCATCAACGTAGCATGGGATTCCGACGGAACACACAACGTACAGATGGCAAGCGGCTGGGTTGCTTCTCACTCCAAGTTCGTTCCCATCGACGGAATCTGTACCGCAGCTCTTTGGGGCGGCACCAAGGATGACCTTTACAAGATCGTTACCCCTGCTTACACCGATACCCAGATGATGGTTGACTTCGCTAAGGAAATGAAGAAGTGGGACGAGATGGGCGTTTGGAAGACCGACGTTCTCAACAATACCACCTCCACCAACAGAGACGACTACCGTGTAGGTCTTGTTGCGGCAGAGCAGCATCATACACAGACCTGGACGGATCTCTGCTCGAAGACCCCCTCGAACACCATTTACAACGATCCCGCAGCTGAATCGGGTTTCTTCTACTTCGGCGAGGAAACACAGAACGTAGTCGCTCTTTCGATCACTCACGGCGCAATGGCTGTTTCAGCAGCTTCGAAGAACCCTGAGAGAGCGCTGATGGTATACGACCTGCTCAGAAACGATCCCGAGTGCTACAGACTTATCAACTACGGTATCGAAGGCGTTTCCTACGAGCTTGATTCCAACGGCTACCGTGTAACTCCCGCGAGCTACAACCCCGATACCGACAATGTCGGCGGAGCTACCAGCTGGTGGTGGGGACGCAACGACAACCTTGAGCTCAAGGACGCTACGAGAAACTGGCCCGTTATCGAGTCTCTCTACAAGGAGTATGACAAGATCAAGATCGACTATCCTTACGGACAGTTCGTTCCCAACGTTGACAGCATCGAAGGCAAGGTTAAGAACTGCAACGAAGTATTCG
>JAEEGT010000014.1 GCA_016280465.1 Lachnospiraceae bacterium
GTTTTCCTTGTCTTCACTTACAAACACAATAATCTTTTCTATGCTTCCATCGAATATGTTCAGGACGGACTGTTTCCTCACGTAAATACAAAGAAGGGTATCGTCTTTATCATCTTTGGCATCTGGGAGGGTCTGGCTCTTTGCTCCAGCAGTTTTCTTTTGCTCCGTAAGCGCGGTTTCCTTGCGGACAAGGGAGAAAAGCGCAAGATGACCCTTTTGTTTACCGAAAGCCTCATCGCCATCGCCAGCATGATAGCGGTGATCTTCGGCATTACCGGCGGTTATGACTGCGGGTCCCTTTGCATAGGCATCATGCTGGTGCTTACCACCGTTACCGCCACCTACGGCAGGGCCTTCGATGTTGTGGGTATCGCCAGAGATGATATGTTCACCACGGTCTCCACAGGTCTTATCGTTACGGATGTCAAGCACATCTACCTTGATTCCAACGATGCCGCAAGACAGATCTTCCCCGAACTTGAGGAACTGGAGCCCGGTCGCAGCCACTGCATCCATGAGGATGAGATCTTTACGGACAAGAACGACTTCTACTTCGACCGCGGAGAGAAGAGCTATCACGTCAGATATTCACCCATCTTCAATAAAACAGCGGCCAAGAGCAAACTTGTGGGTTATACCGTCATCATAGCCGACGTTACGGACGTGCGTCGTCAGATGAAAGAGATACAGGCCCTTAAAGAGGCCGCCGATGCCGCCAACGAAGCAAAGAGTGCTTTTCTTGCCAGCATGAGCCACGAGATCCGAACTCCCCTTAACGCCATAATCGGTATGGCGGAGCTTACGGGCAAAGAGCAGAACGAAGCCGTTGTAAGAGAATATGTAAGTCAGATCAAGGCAGCCGGCGAAGTTCTTCTTGGCATCATCAGCGACGTGCTGGACTTCTCCAAGGCGGAATCCGGAAAACTGGATCTTGTTCCGGTGGATTTCGAGTTTGCTGACTTTATCAATTCGATAATAAATATCATAAACATGCGTATCGGGGATAAACCCATTGACTTTATTGTGGATGTGGATCCCAAGATTCCCCGAGTCCTTTACGGCAACGATGTTCACATCCGCCAGATCTTCATGAACCTTTTGGGCAACGCCGAGAAATACACGGATAAGGGCCATATCAAGCTGACGGTAAACTTCAGGGAAGAAGAAAAGGGCATCAGACTTTACGGTATTGTCGAAGATACGGGTATCGGCATCAAGGAAGAGAACATCGGCGAACTTTTCAACGCCTTTACACAGCTTGATGTTAAGAAAAACAGGTGGAAAGAGGGCAGCGGACTGGGACTTGCCATCTTTGCACAGCTTGTTACCCTCATGAACGGAACCTACAAGGTCGAGAGCGAGTACGGAAAGGGCAGCTCTTTCTTCTTTAACATTGCTGTCGATGTGGCGGACCGCACTCCCTTCGGAGGTCAGGTCAGACGATCCGAGTTCAAGGTTCCCAAGCTTGCTGCTTTTTCCCTTTACAACACCACCCTCAGGGAGAATGTTTCCGTGGATTCGGAGATCGCACCCGAGATTTCCGACTATTCCGACAAGAAGATCCTTGTGGTGGACGACAACAAGGTCAACGTACGTGTTATCTCAGCCTTCTTAAAGCACTTTAACATAGTGCCCGATGCGGCCTACAGCGGCCAGGAGGCCATAGATATGGTCCAAAAGAAAAAGTACGATCTTATCTTCATGGACCAGATGATGCCGGAAATGGACGGTATCGAGACCACCGTTCACATAAGGGAGCTGGAGGGCGATTATTACAAGGAGATCCCCATTGTGGCCTGCACCGCCAATGTGGTCAAGGGCGTGGAGGATACCCTTTATCAGGCCGGCATGAACGACTTTGTTCCCAAGCCCATCAGATTTGAAAATCTTGAAGCCAAGCTTGCCAAATTCTTTAACAGATAAACAGGAAATAATTGTACCGGAGGTGTATATGAACATTATTGAAGTGAAGAACTACGAAGAAATGAGCGTGAAGGCAGCGGAGATCATTTCGGGACAGATCAAGGAAAAGCCCGATTCAATCCTGGGACTTGCCACAGGCTCCACTCCCGTGGGCACCTACAAGAAGCTTGTAGAGATGTATCAGGCGGGAAACCTTGATTTCTCCAAGGTAAGGACCGTAAACCTGGATGAATACAGAGGCCTTCCCAAAGAGAGCGACCAGAGCTACTACTATTTCATGCAGGAGAATCTCTTCAAGCATGTAAATCTGCCCAAGGATGCATCTTTCCTTCCCGACGGCACCAATCCCGATGCTGCCGAAGAATGCAAAAGATACGAGCATCTTGTGGCTGATATGGGCTATGCGGATCTTCAGCTCCTCGGTATCGGCAGAAACGGCCATATCGGTTTCAACGAGCCTGCCGATGTGTTCAAGGCCGAGACTCACTGCGTAAGACTTACCCAGAGCACCATCGATGCCAACAAGCGTTTCTTCGCTTCCGAGGATGATGTACCCAGAGAGGCTTACACCATGGGCGTTGGCACCATTATGAAGGCCAAGAAGATCCTTATCATCGCAAGCGGCGGCGACAAGGCATGGGCTGTAAAGAACTCCTTCTACGGACCCATCACTCCCAGAGTTCCCGCTTCCATTCTTCAGTTACATCCCAATGTAACGGTGATCGCCGATAAGGATGCCATGTCTGAGTGGTAAAAGAAAGGTTACTTGCTATGCGTATAGGTGCTTTGGAGGCCGGCGGCACCAAAATGGTCTGTGCCGTGGGCGACGAAAAGGGGAATATTTTCGACAGATGTACGGTTCCTACAGAGACACCGGAGATCACCATACCGAAGCTTATCGACTATTTCTCCGACAAGCAGCTTGATGCTTTGGGGATTGGTTGTTTCGGGCCCATTTGCCTTGACAGACGGCGGCCGGAGTACGGGTATATAACCTCCACTCCCAAGCTTGCATGGAAAAATTTCAACATGGTGGGGGCTTTTTCCGACGCACTTAAGGTTCCCGTGGGCTTTGATACCGATGTTAACGGTTCGGCCCTGGGGGAAGCCACCTTCGGATGCGCAAAGAACCTTTCAAACGTGCTTTATCTTACTGTCGGCACCGGTATCGGTGCCGGTATTATCGTTGAGGGCAATATACTTCACGGAAGTCTGCATCCCGAGGCGGGACACATTACCTTAAGGCGCCACGCCGACGATAAATTTGAGGGTATCTGCCCTTATCATCTTGACTGCTTTGAGGGACTGGCATCGGGACCTGCCATAGAGGCCAGATGGGGCAAACCTGCGGCAGAACTTAAAGATGACCGGATAGTCTGGGAGATGGAAAGCTATTACATCGCTCAGGCTTTGGTGAATTATATTCTTACAATTGCACCCCAGAGGATCATCCTTGGGGGCGGGGTCATGCA
>JAEEGT010000115.1 GCA_016280465.1 Lachnospiraceae bacterium
CTTGTAAATACCTTAACATCAACTACGATACCGTATTCGCCGTGAGGAACCTTAAGAGAGGTATCACGAACTTCACGGGACTTCTCACCGAAGATGGCACGAAGGAGCTTTTCTTCGGCGGTAAGGTCTGTCTCACCCTTAGGTGTAACCTTACCTACAAGGATATCACCGGCACGGACTTCGGCACCGATACGAACGATACCTCTGTCGTCCAGATCCTTAAGAGCATCATCGCCGACACCGGGAACGTCGCGGGTGATCTCCTCGGGTCCTAACTTGGTGTCACGTGCTTCTGCTTCGTATTCTTCGATGTGGATGGATGTATAAACATCGTCTCTTACAAGACGCTCGCTTAAAAGAACGGCGTCCTCGTAGTTGTAACCTTCCCAGGTCATGAAGCCGATAAGAGGGTTCTTACCGAGAGCCAGCTCTCCGCCGTTGGTGGAAGGACCGTCTGCGATGACCTCACCCTTTTCAACGCGGTTGCCCTTGAATACGATGGGCTTCTGGTTGTAGCAGTTACTCTGGTTGCTTCGTGAAAACTTGGTAAGCTTGTAATCTTCTTTTTCACCGTTATCATATGCGATGGTGATCATGTTGGAAGAAACGTACTCAACGGTACCGCTCTCTTTGGCAACAACACACACACCTGCATCAACGGCTGCCTTGGGCTCCATACCGGTACCTACAACGGGTGCTTCGGTAACCATAAGAGGAACCGCCTGACGCTGCATGTTGGATCCCATGAGGGCACGGTTAGCATCGTCGTTGGCAAGGAAAGGAATAAGTGCGGTAGCAACGGAGAATACCATCTTGGGAGACACGTCCATGAAATCGAACATGGTCTTGGGGTATTCCTGAGTCTCTTCGCGGAAACGACCGGAAATATTGTTCTTAACGAAGGTTCCGTCGGGATTCAGGGCTACGTTAGCCTGTGCTACATGGTAGTTATCCTCTTCGTCGGCAGTCATGTAGACTACTTCGTCGGTAACTCTGGGATTCTCGGGATCGGTCTTGTCGATCTTACGATAAGGAGCCTCGATGAATCCGTATACATTGATCCTTGCGTAAGAAGCAAGGGAGTTGATAAGTCCGATGTTGGGACCTTCGGGAGTCTCGATGGGGCACATACGTCCGTAGTGGGAGTAATGTACGTCTCGAACTTCGAAGGATGCACGCTCTCTTGACAGACCGCCGGGTCCGAGGGCCGAAAGACGTCTCTTATGAGTCAGCTCAGCAAGAGGGTTGTTCTGGTCCATGAACTGGGACAGCTGGGAGGATCCGAAGAATTCCTTGACTGCTGCCTGCACGGGCTTGATGTTGATGAGGGCCTGAGGGGTAACCTCATCAGAATCATGTGTCTGCATTCTTTCACGAACCACACGCTCAAGTCTTGCAAGACCGATACGGTACTGGTTCTGAAGGAGCTCACCTACGGCACGGATACGACGGTTGCCAAGGTGGTCGATATCATCGTCGTGGCCTACGCCGTACTCAAGGTGGATGTTATAGTTAACGGAAGCAAAGATATCTTCCTTGGTGATGTGCTTGGGAACAAGGTTGTGTGCGTTGCGCTTGATGGCATCGAAAAGTTCTCCCTCGTTGCCGGCATACTCCTCAAGGATGGCTGCAAGGGTGGGGTAGTGAACTTTCTCGTTGATACCAAGCTCTGCGGGATCACAGTCAACAAAGCAGGTGATATCTACCATAAGGTTTGAAAGCACCTTAACAACACGTTCCTCGGTCTGTACGAATACAAAAGGAACGGCTGCGTTCTGGATATCGTCCGCAAGTTCTGCGGTAACCTTGGTGCCTTTCTCGGCGATAACTTCACCGGTAAGAGGGCTTACAACATCCTCGGCCAGAACCTGGTTACGGATGCGGTTACGAAGAGCAAGCTTCTTATTGAATTTATATCTTCCGACTCTGGCAAGATCGTATCTCTTGGGATCGAAGAACATGCCCTCAATAAGGCTCTTTGCGTTGTCTACGGAAAGAGGCTCGCCGGGACGGATCTTCTTGTAGAGTTCAAGGAGACCTTCCTGATAGTTGGAAGCGGTATCCTTGGTAAGAGAAGCTTCGATCTTGGGCTCATCGCCGAATACTTCGTGGATCTCGTCATTGGTGCCAAGACCGAGAGCACGCAAAAGCACGGTAATGGGTACCTTTCTGGTACGATCTACGCGCACGTAGAAAACATCGTTAGAGTCTGTTTCGTACTCTAACCACGCTCCGCGGTTGGGGATAACTGTCGTAAAGAAAAGACGTTTGCCGATTTTATCGTGTTCAATATTATAATAGATGCCCGGAGAACGAACCATCTGGCTGACGATAACTCTTTCCGCACCGTTGATAACGAATGTACCGGTAGCGGTCATTAAGGGAAGGTCGCCCATGAAGATATCATGTTCGATGATGTCTCCCGTTTCCTTATTGCAAAGACGCACTTTAACCTTTAAGGGCGCTGCATATGTAGCATCGCGTTCCTTGCACTCTTCGATCGTGTACTTGGCATCGTCACGGCAAAGCTCGGAACCGATAAATTCCAAACTTAAGTGACCGGCAAAGTCTTCAATCGGAGAAATGTCGTCAAGCACTTCCTTGAGTCCGTCATGCACAAACCACTCATAAGAATCCTTTTGTACCTCGATGAGGTTGGGCATTTCCAGGACTTCTTTGGACTTGGAAAAGCTCATGCGGGAATTCTTACCTGAGGTCACAGGACGTATTCTGTTTTTTTCCATTGACATTCACCCCGTTCTGATTTTTTGGCTATTTCGGAGCCTTAAAAAAGCGCACAAAAATACAGCACTCCAAAATAAAGCACTGTATATTGTACGTCAACGTCCTTGGCGTTGTCAATATGATATTTCAGTTTTTTAAAAAAATTTTCAAAAGCCCTAATGTACAGTCTTTTCGTATATGGTTGAATACATTAAAGAAGGATTTACGGGCTTTGTAAGATATGCATCAAAGATGCTCTCCCTGCTCTCCACCGCATCGGGATGGTTGGCGCTCATAGCAATGATCGCAACGGTATGAGCATCGCTCCTTCCGCTCTTTCTCATAAGGCGGCCTGCGGTCTCACCGTCCATGACTGGCATCCTTATATCCATGATAACGGCATCGTAAAAGCCTTCTTCGGAAGCCATGAACTTATCCACCGCCTCTTTGCCGTTCTCTGCGGTATCCACCTGCACGTTCTTTTTCTCAAGGAGGGTCACGGCAATATCACGGTTTATCTCGTTGTCTTCCACCACCAGGATCCTGAGTCCCGAAAGATCCCCCTCCACCGTTTCCTTAGGCTTCGGGGAAAGTGCCTTTGCCTTTTCTATATCAAGGGTAACGGTGAACTCACTGCCCATTCCCTGTCTGCTGTCGACTTCGATCCTGCCGCCGAAGGCATCGACTATACCCTTTGTGATGGAAAGTCCGAGACCCGTACCTCCCAGTTCGGAATTAACGACCCTTGATTCCTGAGAGAAGGGCTCAAACAGGTGCTTCTGGAATTCGGGGCTCATGCCTATACCGTCATCAGAGATCTTGAACACGCAGGACATATGGGTGGGGGTCTCATGTGCAACGGTACCCAGGAACCTTACATTACCCCCTGCAGGCGTGTACTTGACGGCGTTGGACAAAAGGTTCACAAAGATCTGGGCAAGACGCAGCTTATCGGTGCGCACTCTTACCACCGAAGGGATCATGAGTTTGGCGGAGAAGTTTACCCCTTTCTTTTTACACATGGGGGCTATCATCATTTCTACGGAATCAGCCAGGACTCCGACGGAAACCTCTTCCATCTGCAGTTCGAACTTGCCCTGTTCGAGCTTGGACATATCCAGCACGTCGTTAACAAGGCTCAAAAGAAACTGTCCGGAATACCGGATCTGCTGTATCTCTTTAATAAGAAGATCCTGTTTGTCAAAGTCCGTCTCAAGAAGGGAGGAAAGGCCGAGGATGGCATTCATGGGAGTCCTTATCTCATGACTTACACGGGTCAGGAATTCCTTCTGGGAACGCATGGCCTTGTCCTTGTCGATCAGGGCCTTCTCAAGTTCCGAATTGATGGCTTCTTCCCTGGCAATAACTTCCGTAATGTCCTGCATGATGACATTGATGAAGCGGTGCTGGGGATCAAGGAAGGAGTGCTGCAATCGTTTCCTGCGAACGGAACCGTCTTCAAGGAGTTCGCTTACGTAGATCTCGTACACGCCGTTCCTTTCAAGTTCCGTAAGGATATTGGGGATCTCGGCTTCTTTTAAGAACTTTTCTCTGCCTTCGGGCACAACACGTTCCGAAAAGTCCCTGACGATCTCGGGATATGCGGGCATTCTTTCTATGTTAAGCTCCTTGGCGGACCCTGTCAGGATAAACAGGGTATAGTCTGAATTAACCTCAAAGCTTATGTCGGCATCGCAGTTCTTCTCAACTATCTTGGTAAGGACACCCATAAGGATACGCTCTTCCGTCACATCCTCAATGAGCAGGGTACCCATGACTTCACCGGTGATGGGATGGTTCTTTACCACCAGCTCCATGTCCACCCACATCTTCTCGCCGTTCTTAAGGTTGAAGCCGCACATCAGACTGAAACGCTTGGAGCCCGAAGCCGCTTTTCGTTCCAGTATGTTTATGTCAAAGAAATTCTTAAGTCTCTTTCTGGAAGTAAGATCCGCGGACATGGTAAGAAAGCGCTCTCGCATCTGGGTCCAGGACATGCCCTCCGCAAGGTCAAAAACATTTTCTCTGCGGATGTGCATCAGTTTTCTTTTGCTTATATTAAGGACTGCGGAAAGAACTTTACGTTCGGACAGGGGCTTGCCGCTCAATACGCCGTACTTGGTGCGGCCCTCCCAGTACACATCGTCGTACTCGGAAAGAAATACGCCTGAATCCTCGTCGTTAAAAGAAAACATTTCTTCATGGAAGGAAATGATCTCAAGGTTCACATAGCTGCTCACAAGGCCGACGGCAGTGGCGAACATGGCGGAAGAAAAGATCTCAAGCCCCTGTGTCTCGGTGATAAAGCCCCCGTTTGTGATAAAGACACCCAGACCGAAAAGCAGAGCCCCCACGGTCTGACCCAGCAAAAGCCTCACGGGCTCCGTCAGGAACTGCACCGCAAGCAAAAGGGCCACAAGAGCATATACTATCACGCACCACCTGCTCCTATAAATGATCTGAATATGGAACATTGCGACAAAAATAAAGATATACCAAAGATTGATCCCATAGGCCACCACCGCCGCATGCTTATCGAAAAGCAGCAGTGTCACCACCACCACCGAAAGACTCAGGGGTGCATATATAAGCAGTGAAAGGCTGATGGGAAGATGAAAAATAAGCCTCTTCGCGATGAAAACAGACAGCGTAACAAAAAGAAACACACAGCCTCCGATCATGAGACCCTTGTAGTTTCTTTCTGCTATGCGTGCCTTGTTTCTGGCGAAAAGGCTGATATTAAAGATGCCCGTACGAGAAGATTTCATACCGACTCCTGTTATTCTTCCATGATCCTCATCCTGCGGATGGTGATGCCATCCTGACCAAAGGAAAGACTAAGGTATGCATCGATTGTCATGTAGGTTTCAAGAGACATGGTCTCTTCCCTGAACTCTACATCGTTACCGGTCAGAGAGATGACCTTCTTGGGAGTTCCGTTCAGGGAAAGGGTCAGGGGGATCTGTGCCAGCTCACTGCCCTTTGCATTAAGTTCCATCACCAGTTTATATCTTGAAAGTTTGGCAAAATGAAGCTTGATCCTGTTCTCGGTGCCTCTGGAGGTATCAATAAGGGAAGGATCCACTTCCTTCTCTCCGCCCTCAAGACTTACGTCGAAGTTATTGACCTTACCGGTGGAAACATTCTTTGGAACGTTAAGTACTTCCCACTCATCAGTCTCACCGTTCATAATATCGTAAGCCAGGGAACCCATGGCTACCGTAAGGATCCTCTTTGCATTTCTTTCAAGCTCGGCCCTTGTGAAGATACCCTTCTTAAGGCCCTCTTCCGAATCGTCCTTGTTGGCATTCTCGAGAGCATTGGTGGAGCACATATAAACGTCGTTGGCTCCGCGGATCATAAAGGAGGTGTACTGACGGCTCGACTCGCCGCCCTCTTCGTTGATGTAGGTCCACCAGTCTGTGGCAACGATTCCCTTAAAGCCCCATTCTTTGCGAAGAACGGTCTCATTCTGATCGAAGCTTGATGCGGTGTGGGTGCCGTTCAAAAGTCCGTAGGTAGACATTATGAGATATGCCCCGCCTTCTTTTACCGCCATCTCATAGCCCTTTAAGTAGATCTCCCTGAGGGCTCTCTTGGAAACCACACTGTCGATGGTGTGACGGCCGAACTCCTGATTGTTGCAGGAGAAATGCTTGATCATGCCGGTAACATGATGTCTGTGCATGCCCTTAAGCTCCGATACTGCCATGATGCCCGTAAGGTAAGGGTCTTCGCTGAAGTACTCAAAGTTTCGTCCGTTAAGGGGACTTCTGTGTATGTTCATACCGGGACCGAGAAGTGAGTCGATCCTGTTAAGTCTCAGTTCTTTGCCGAGATAATCGTAAAGTTTTGTGACAAGCCCGGGGTTAAAGGTGCAGGCAAGTGATACTCCGTTTGAAACCTGCATGGCCTTGGTGCCGGCATCCATACGGATACCACTGGGGCCGTCCGCACAGCATAGAGTAGGAACACCGTAGGAATTAAGGGCATCGGTGGATCCGCAAAAGGCACCTGCGGTACCTGCCGTAACCCTGTGGGAGCACATGCCCTCGCCCCTGGTCATGGCGATCATCTCACTGTCGCTCAATCCCGCAACAAATTCATCAAGAGTGATCCTTCCCTCTTTGACATCCTTAAGTTTATATTCCTGTCTTCCCTTGTAGGGATTCTCTTTAAGGTTCTTACGCTCTTCGGCGATCCGCTCCATGGGACCGATCTTCCTTAAAGGAGTATCCTGCCAGATAAGCTCACCCTTTTCGGTCCTTGCCATACGCTTGAAGGGCTTGATGGGTGCCAGTGCTTCGCTGAGTCTTTCGGTAACGATAAGATCTCCGAGGCTGATACCTCCTATGGGCATTGCGCGCCTTACATCCTCGCCTTCAAAGATGGTATATTCGCCGGGCTCAAGCACATAGCAGTCCGGATTTTCCGTATATCCTCCGTCATCGAAGGAAGCCATTTCCATAACGGAAAAAGAAACCGAGATCTGTTCCTCGCAGCCGGGCTCGATAACGCCGGTCTTTGCAATGCGAACCAGCTCTCTCTCGGGCTTTGAAAGCTTTCCTGCGGGAGCTTTATAGTAAACCTGGACCGCATCCTTGCCGGGCACGGTACCTGTGTTCTTTACAGTGACGTTGACGGTGATACCCTTTCCCTCAAAGGATATTCCGGCTCTGTGCTCAAAAGTTGTATAAGAAAGACCGAAGCCGAAGGGATAGAGCACCTTGTCTCTGGCAAAGGTTTCAAAATAACGGTAACCTACGAAGATATCCTCAACGTATATCCCCTCATTGGGGTCTCCAAAGTGTCCTTCGCAGGGGTAATCCTTGATGTCTTTGGCAATGGTGTCCGCAAGATGTCCCGAAGGATTGACCTTACCCGTAACCACATCCGCCACGGAGTTACCGCCTTCAACACCGCCCTGCCATACATAAAGGACAGCTGAAGGATCAAGTTCACCCACCCATTTCATGTCGATGATATTTCCGGAATTAATGAGCACGCAGACCTTCTCAAAGTTTGCGGTGAGCACTTTGATCATGTCCTCTTCATCGTCTCTTAAGGTGTAGCTTCCCCTGTCGGGAGTGTTGTCCTTGTCTTCACCCGCAAGACGGCCGATGACAGCGACAGCAACATCGTTTCTTGATGCAGCCTCCCTTACGATATCCTGATCCAGTGGCATTTCCACCTGGCTGAAGGGTTCTCCGGCCCAGCCCACACCCTTGTCGTAAGGATGGTCCTTAAGCCAGTCTCTGTAGATATCCGCAACGGTCTCATCAAGTTCCACGGAACCCGAATTCTTAAGGCCGTCGTAGATGTTTACCACATAGGGAGTATTTACAAGTCCGCCGGAACCGCTGCCGCTTTTGATATAGTCAAACTGGGTACGGCCGAAAAGAGCGACCCTCGATCCCTTACTAAGGGGCAGGGTGTTTTTCTCGTTCTTAAGAAGAACACAGCCTTCCGCGCCGGCTTCTCTTGCTATTTTCGCATATTCCTTCCAATCGAATGTGTATTTCATGCTTTACCTGTCCTTACTGCTTTCTATACGGATGTTTACAGTGTTCATTCGGGCTTGTTGGCAATATCTTCGCCGAGTTCTGCCGGAGTTTCCTCGGGTTTCTTTTTGAAAACAAACAGCTTACTGAGGATATAGTTGAAGATCACAACCAGTACCATTGATATTCCGGTGGTGATATAAACATTGATGCCGAGTAAAGGTCCCAGTATTTCTGTGATAAGAAGATCCATGAGCCAGGTGGAAAGTCTGGACACGTGGAAACTTATATACTCTTTTAAAACAGGGCCGTTTGACTTAAATACCAGCTTGCGGCTCAAAGGATAGGAAGTCTCTACTCCCGCGATCCAGTTAACGACGCTCAGGATAAAAGTCTGAGCTGCCGTGGGATTTAAGGGATTTCCGAAAACAAAAATGTTCCACAGGAACTTGACCCCCAGGGAGGAAATGGTGGCTATGACTCCCACAACGACGTACCAGAAGAGTTCCTCATACTTGCGGTACATCTTTTTTATAAATTCTATCATAACAGATCCTTTGTCTAACTGATAAACCGCGCAAAATGACTTTGCGCGGTATTTATCATAAAAATCTTATTCAATAACGAGTTTCTTCCAGAAATCGGTAGGAACGATGGAAATGTAGGTCTTACCGGTGTTAAGGGTAATGGGCTCTCCGGTCTTTGCATTGGTGAACTCGGTAAGCTTGTCCATGCCTGCTTTCTTCCACTTGATAGGGATCGCATAACCGTTTGTGATGTAGTAGCCTTCACCGGAATCGATGGCCCCGTAGATCATGTATCCGTTCTCATCCTGCTCGATAAGCTTTGCGGAGTAGATGATCAGGTTCTTAAAGGACATTCTCTTTTCGGTCTCGGCCGCAGCATCGGTGTAAAGCTCGCCGTACTCGTAGTAGTCGTAGGTCTTTGTCTCTTTATTGTACTTCAGATTTGACTTATTGTGAGGGAAAGGCAACTCGATGTTCTCAGCCTTCTGAGCCTTTGCTTCATCCTCTAAGGAAAATTCCTTGTCGGAGAAAGTAAAATGCTCTCCCATGTAGTATTTGTTATATTCTTCGCCGAAGCCTGCCTTCTTGATGCGGTTTACAAGTCCGACATAGGTCTTTCCCGCAAAGCCTTCGGTTCCCTTATGGTCTTCGGTGGTAACGTACTCCTCGTAGAAGTCTGCCTTACCTCTGTCGATACGGGCAAAGCCGCCGCTGAAGTGGTGCTTTGCGATATCATACTTAAGCCAGTCGTTGATCCAGTGAGGACCGCCGTCGTGGATAAGGATGGCATTGTACTCGGGGAAAAGAATGATATTGGTGGGACGTGCGCTGCGGACATTACCGATAACGGGCACGTTCTTCCAGTCCTTGAAGATGCACATCAGACGGGTGATGTAATCGTTCTTGTAGGAATTGACAAGTTCATAAACGATATCGGCTTCGCTGGTTCCGTAATGAGGAAGGGCAACCTTTTCATTGTCCACCATAACGGCGATGGGGCGCTGATCTTTGATATCTTCGCTGATCCATTCGTTGGTAAGTTCGCTTCTGTACTGACCGTCGTGATTCTCTTCGGGTTCGGGCTCGGGTTCGGGCTCGGATACGGAAACAACGATGGGATCTTCCTTGATGGAAATAGAAGAAACCGTTGCTTCGGTAGTCTTGGAAGCTGATGATGCGGAGTCGCCGCAAGCAGTGATTGTGAGTAACAGGGCGGCAAGTACCGTCGATAAAATTTTCTTCTTCATGATTACCTGACCTTAATAATATATTCTTGGGCACAGCCCACAGACATTTTACATAAAAAGCACGAGTAGTGCAAGGGGTTTAATAACCTTGGCGGATTTACTCCACAGTTACGCTCTTTGCAAGGTTTCTGGGCTTATCCACGTCCAGACCCTTGGCAACTGACATGTAATAGCCCATGAGCTGCAGGGGAACGATGGCAAGGGAGTTTGCAAATAGAGGCTCGATCTTGGGAATATAGATCGTAAAGTCCACCGTATCCTCAATGGCGTAATTTCCTGCGGTGGTGAGGCCCATAAGGTAAGCACCGCGGCTCTTTACCTCCACAAGGTTGGATCTTGTCTTCTCATAAAGGGAAGGCTGGGTAAGAACACCGATGACCAGGGTCCCGTCCTCAACAAGGCTGATGGTGCCGTGCTTTAACTCACCTGCCGCATAGGCTTCGGAGTGCACGTAGCTTATCTCTTTCATTTTGAGGCTTCCCTCAAGGCTGATGGCGTAGTCCATGCCACGGCCGATGAAGAAAATATCATGGGCAAGGGAGAATTTCGCGGTGAACCACTGGATACGTTCTTTGTCCTCAAGGACCCTTGAGATCTTGTCCGGAAGTTCCTTCAGTTCGGCAATCAGGGCATCGTAGCGTTCTTTGTCGATGGTTCCCTTGACGAAGGCTGTCTTTATTGCCAGAAGATATCCTGCGATGAGCTGTGCGCTGTAGGCCTTGGTGGTGGCTACGGCGATCTCGGGACCTGCCATGGTGTAGATAACCTTGTCAGCTTCCCTTGCAATGGTGGAACCTACCACGTTGACGATACCCAGGGTGGTAACCCCCTTTTCTTTGGCTTCGCGGATGGCTGCCAGAGTGTCTGCCGTCTCACCGGACTGGCTGATGGCGATCATGCAGGAACCCTTCTCAAGGATGGGATCTCTGTACCTGAATTCGCTGGCAAGTTCTACTCTCACGGGGATCTTCACCAAAGATTCCACCACATACTGCATGGTCACGCCCACATGATATGCGGAACCGCAGGCGGAAATATAAATTCTTTGGAGTTTCTTTAAATCTTCGTCGGTAATGCCGCAGGAAGAAAGATCGATGTCTCCGTCCTTGACATAGGCGGTGATGGTATCGGAAACGGCCTTGGGCTGTTCGTGGATCTCCTTCATCATGAAATGCTCGAAGCCGCCCTTTTCAGCCGCTTCACTGTCCCATTCGATGTGGGAGAGGTCTTTCTTTATCTCGTCACCGTCCAGGTTATAGAAATGAACCTCTCCGGCACGAAGAACGGCCATCTCAAGGTTTCCGATATAGTAAACGTCTCTTGTGTGCTTAAGGATGGCGGGCACGTCGCTTGCCACAAAAGCAGCATCCTCGGACACACCGATGATCATGGGGCTGTCTTTTCTTGCAACCCAGATCTCACCGGGATATTCCCTGAACATTACCGCAATGGCATAGGAACCGCGGACTCTCACCATGGTCTTCGCAATGGCGTCGATGGGTCCGATGTTGTACTTTTTGTAGTAATAATCTATGAGCTTGACAATGGCCTCGGTATCGGTCTCTGAGTAAAAAGAATAACCGTTCCTGATGAGCTTGTCCTTGATCTCCGTGTAGTTTTCGATGATACCGTTGTGAACCGCCACCACGTTCATATCGTCGCTGATATGGGGATGAGCGTTGTTCTCGGAGGGTTCTCCGTGAGTTGCCCATCTGGTGTGACCGATTCCCACATTACCGTGAAGGGCGGTACCGTCACCGGTCTTGTCCTTTAATACCTGAAGGCGGCCCTTAGCCTTGACCACTTCTACCTTATTGCTGCCGTCTCTGACCGCAAGGCCTGCAGAGTCGTAGCCTCTGTATTCAAGTCTGGTAAGTCCTTCAAGAAGAATGGGGGCTGCCTGGGCAGCACCTGCATATCCCACTATTCCACACATAAAAAATCTCCTTTTCAGCAATGCTCACTATCGCTTATTGTACCATCTAACGAAACGGGGCACAATTTAAGATTATATTAAAACCGCCCAAAGAGGCGGTTTATTTTTGAACACTGTATATGATAAAGAAAACGATGGAAACCACCAGCCAGATGAGTCCCGCCAAAACAAGATTTATTGGGGATCTCCGCTTTGCGGCCTTTCTTTCTTTGTACTGAAGAAGGTCTTCATCGCCGTTCTTGGCACCGGGGTAATGGGCAAAGAATACAAACTTAAGACTGTACCCTATCGTATCAAAGGATCCGTCATTCCTTGCAGCTATGATACCCGAAAGCCCCAAAAGTATAACGGCGGGAACAAAGGAAGAGTCACACAGACGTCTGAGCAGGGTGTATTCCCTGTAAGTTCCCAGCCAAAAAACGAGCACCGCCAAGGCGGCGCCCGCTAAGATTGCTTTTATGAAACTTGAAAGCTTAAAGTTTTTCATAACTATGCGTTAAGTTCCTTTTGGATGCGCTCAAATTCCGCATCGTTGCAGTGAACAAAGTGTCCGGGAGATACTTCTCTGAGCGAAGGCTTGTCCACGGAATAATCATGCTCTGCAAGAGGATTGTAAACAATACGCTTACGTGCCTTCTCATAGATAGGATCGGGCAACGGGATAGCAGAAAGAAGCGACTTTGTGTAAGGATGCAGCGGATGAGCAAAAAGCTCATCGGAATCGGCAAGTTCGACCATCTTACCGAAATACATAACTCCGATACGGTCAGAGAAATACTTTACTACCGACAGATCGTGGGCGATGAACATGATGGTAAGACCGAAACGTTCTCTCAGATCGTTAAGAAGGTTGATTACCTGTGCCTGTACCGAAACGTCAAGAGCGGAAACGGGCTCATCGGCGATGATAAGCTCGGGGTTCATGATGATGGAACGGGCAACACCGATACGCTGACGCTGACCGCCGGAAAACTCGTGAGGATATCTTGTGGCATGTTCCTTAACAAGACCTACGAGTTCAAGCATCTCATAAACCTTCTGGTCAATAACTTCCTTATTTCTCTCACCTCTGATAACAAGACCTTCGGCGATTATATCTCTTACGGTCATACGGGGATCCAGTGAAGCGATGGGATCCTGGAAGATCATCTGGATCTGGGTAACCAGCTTGGGATCGGCATGCTTGTGATCCTCTTTGGCTTTCTTCATCTCTTCCTTCTGTTCCGCGATGAGTTTGTTAAGTCTTTCTTTTTCCGCAGGATCTTTAGCCTCTGCAAGTTCCTTCTTTGCTTTGGCGATGGCCTCTTTGTAGGAACGGGTTCCTGCGCAGATCCTCTGGCCCTTGAAATATACGCTTCCGGAAGTGATGTCGTAAAGCTTGATGATGGAACGGCCGGTGGTTGTCTTACCGCAGCCGGACTCACCTACAAGACCGAATACTTCACCCTTCTTGATCTCAAAGCTTACATCGTCGACAGCCTTGGTCTCAAAACCGCCGCCGGCTTTGAAGTACTGGCAGAGATGCTCGACTTTTAATAATGTTTCCTGATTATCAACCATTATTCTGCCCTCTCTTTTCCTGCATTCTTCTGATTCTGTCCTGAATGATCTTCGGAGGCTCTACCTTGGGAGCATCGGGATGAAGGAGCCAGGTAGCGGCATAGTGACTGTCGCTGATCTTAAACATAGGCGGCTGCTTCTCAAAATCGATCTGCATAGCATACTTGTTTCTGGGTGCAAAAGCATCTCCCTTGGGAGGGTAGATCATATTGGGAGGAGTACCGGGAATTGCTTCCAGGCGCTCGTTGGTGTCAAGGTCGGGCATGGAGGAAAGCAGGGCCCAGGTATAAGGGTGAGCCGCATGATAGAAAATATCCTCGCTGGTACCGTACTCAACGATCTTACCGGCATACATTACCGCAACGCGGTCTGCCATGTTGGCAACCACGCCAAGGTCGTGGGTAATGAAGATAACGGTAAGCTGACGCTCTTCTTTTAACTTGTTGATAAGCTCAAGTATCTGGGACTGGATGGTAACGTCCAAAGCTGTGGTGGGCTCATCGCAGATAAGTATATCGGGGTTAGCGGCAAGTGCGATGGCGATAACGATACGCTGTCTCATACCGCCGGAAAACTCGAAGGGATACTGGTTATAACGCTTATGAGGCTCTGCGATACCAACTTCGTCCATGAGCTTGATGGCCTTGTCTCTTGCGATACGCTTGGTAATCTTCTCGATGACACCGGAAGCGTTCTCCATAAGGAAGTCGATTACGCCGACGGTCTCCTTGTCATAGTCACGGTTTCCGGAGGTTGCAAGTAGTTCTTCGTAGTGCTCAACAAGTCTGTCGATGATACGCTCGATGTTCTTTTTGATAAGATCCAGATCCGTAACAGCGGCATCGGCAACTTCCCATTCGGGTTTCTTGCCGGAAGCAACGATACGGTCATATTTGCGCTTGTCCCTCTCATAGGCCTTAACAGCCTTGACATTGGTATGAATGGCCTTGAAGTAGTTCTCGATCTGCTGTCTGACAGCGGGACCGAAGGTGTAGCTTAAGCTGTCCTTGGTAATGGCAAGTTCATCGATGGTGGCTTTGACTGCTGCCTCAAGTCTGTCAGCTGTCTCCTTGCATTCCTTGTGGTCAAGCTCTGCCTTATCGAATACGGACTTGCCGTCCTTAAGTTCTTTGATGGCCTCCTGCATTGCCTTGTAGGAACGATCTGCGGAATACTTAAGAGCGATCTTTGCATCGTCGATAAAGGCAAGCATGAAGTTGTTGTTAAGGTACTCAAGCAGGAATGCGTTAAGTTCCTCAACAGGCATATCCGGAAGGGGTTTTCCGGAGAATGTCACATAATAACCCATTCTGAAGAAATTGGGAACGGGCTTTGCAACGGCACGTTTTAAGATATCGCGGATCTTCTTCATTCTGGGAAGAAGAACGGAATAATCGTTATCCTTCCTTGCGGATGCAAATGCGGAAGAAAGACCTCTGGAAAGAGTCAGAAGCTCCTGACCTTCATCGGTGACCACATAGTCGCTGACGGATTCTTTGGAACGTACTTCCACGTCCTTGACCCAGTATGCGGCATCCTTGGAGGGCTGTTTCTTTTCACATTCGAAAATAAGAGTATCAAGGTCACTGACAGCCTCTACGGCTGCTTCGTGAGCCATCTTATATTTTTTCTCAAGTTCGATGTGCTTGAATTCAAATTTGTCGAAGTTCCTGCAGTTTGCGGTAAGCTCTGCAGCCTTGGCGGAATCTCCCTTGGCGATGGCTTCGATCATGGTGTCGTTAAGGTTCTTTAAGTAGGTATTAAAGGTGTTGCGGCATTCTCTCTGACGCGCCTTGCCCTTTAACAGCATGGCCTCTGTAAGCTGACGTCCGATCCTGATGATGGGATTAAGGCTTGACATGGGGTCCTGGAAGATCATGGCGATCTTATCGCCGCGGATCTTATGAAAATCTTCTTCGGATATCTTTAAAAGGTCCTTGCCGTCATAGATGATCTCGCCGGATTCCACGATGGAGTTACCTGCAAGGATACCGAGGATTGCCTTACTGGTTACGGATTTACCGGAACCGGACTCTCCTACGATTGCAAGGGTCTCGCCCTGATCCAGGTCGAAATTAATATCACGGACTGCCTGAACTTTACCGTTGCTGGTACGGAATGAAATCCTAAGATTTCTGACTTGTAATTTTTTCTCCATAGTCTTAGTCCTCCACTCCTCTGGTTGTAGGGTTAAATGCATCTCTCAGACCGTTACCGAAGAGGTTGAAACAGATCATGAGAAGTCCTAAGAACACGCTGGGCCAGAGCATGGCGTGAGGCGCCGTGGTAGCTGCTGCGTTACCCTGGGACAAAAGGGTACCGATGGTGGTTCCCGCAAAGGAACTCAGATCTACGATACCTAAGTATGTCATGGAAGTCTCGGAACTGATGACACCGGGAATTACCAGCGCACAGCTTGTGATGATGGTACCGATGGCGTTGGGGAAGATATGCTTGAACATAAGTCTTCTGTCGGATGCGCCAAGGGTCCTTGCAGCCATGACAAATTCCTGACTCTTAAAACGATAGAACTGTTTACGGGTAAGTGCTGCCATACCGAGCCAGCCCACCATTACGTAAGCAAAGAGGAAGCTGGGAACAACACCCACCTTTCTTGCCAGGTGATACTGGAACAAAGTGGTAACAACGATGAAAGGTACACCGTAAAGGATATCTGCGATACGATCGAGGATCATATCAACTCTTCCGCCGTAGTAACCCTGTACGGAACCGTAAATGGCACCGATGGTCAGGTTGATGGCAGATACGATGACAGCAAATACAAGGGAAAATCTTGCACCGATACCGATGGCACCGAAAAGATCCATTCCCATGCTGTTGGTACCGAACACATACTGAGGCTTGTGTCCGAAAATATAGCGATAGTAATTGTAGTAATCGATACGGCACTGAACGGAACCGGACTTAGCCATGGAATAAATGTAGCTTCCGTCATCACCTTCAATTCTTAAGGAGTTGTATTCCGCACCTGCGATCTCCGCACGCTTTGAGTATACAGGCTGAAGGTTTCCGTCCTTGTCAAGGATCGCCGATCCTTTGGCATCTACCTTGTACCAGATGTTGGCATTGTCCGTGATACCGGAAATATCAGCAGGCTCTACATAAGGGTAGATGATCTGAATTCCGTGCTCATTCTGCCAATCCTGGATCTTCTTGAATTCATCGTAAGAAAATACACGATATACGACACCGAGTGCGTAATAAGCATTGACCTTGATATCGTAAGTATATCTCTTGACCATCTGGCCACGGTATTTAACCTCTGTCTCATGGGTTCCGATGGTCTTGATAACGGGGTTTCTTCCGGTCTCTTCCGCAATACCGCGCCAGAAGTTCATGGCGGTATCATTCTGTGAATCAAAGGTCTTTGCTCCGCTCAGAGCTTCGATACCAAGATCCGCAGCCCACTCAAGGAAGGGCGGATAGTTAACATAGAGTTTATCCGTGTCCTTAATGCCGTAGGGAGAAAGCAAAGGAGAGATAAACGAAAACAGGATCAGGAACAAGAGTATCCAGGCTGCCACAACGGAAGATTTATTTTTTGAAAATCTGATCATGGCGTCCGCAAAGAAACTTCTGGCTTTGGTCTGAAGCTCAATGTCATGTATTTTGTCGGAATCCTGTACAAATGCAAATTTTTCTGCCGGAATGTGTTCATATTCCGCGTTGTTAAAGTTTTCCATATGCCCCTCCTTTCTATTTTCTTGATCCCATACGGATTCTGGGATCTATGAAGCCCATGCTGATATCCACCACAAGACTGGCCGACAGGCTGACTATGGTATAGAAACAGGTGGAAAGCATGTAAATGTTGTAATCAAGTCCGTTGATGGCGTTCAGTGTAAGGCCGCCGACACCGGGGATCGCGAATATCTTCTCTATGATGAGTGAACCGCCAAGGATTCCGATGAACTCACCGAAGATGGAAGGAACTATGACTATGAAGCAGTTCCTGAGTGCATGACGGATGGTTGCCTGAGCCTTGGTAAGTCCCTTGGTACGTGCAAGAAGCATAAACTCACTTGTAAGTACTTCGGTAAGCTCCGCTCTGGTGGTACGGGTGAACTGGGCTATTACACCGAAGGAAAGGGCCATTACCGGCGGTATCATACTTCGGAACATGGCCGGACTGAACCAGTCGGTTCCGGACTTCATAAGGAAGGGGAACCATTTAAGCTTAAAGCAGAATACATACTGGATGATAAATGCGTACACAAAACTCGGTACCGAGATTACCACCATGGTAAGGGTTGAGATGGTGTAATCCACCCAGGAGTTCTTCTTAAGTGCAGCAAGAATACCAAGGGCGATACCGAAGGGGATACTTAAGATGATAGAGTACAGGTTTACGATCATGGTCGCAGGAAGTTTCTGGCGGAATATAGTCCAGACATCCTGTCCGAAATAAAGCTTCTCGGAAAGACCCCAGTCGAATTTGGTAATGACATTCTTTAAGAAAATCCAGAACTGGACAAGATAAGGCTCATTGTAACCCAAGGCCTCACGTCTCATCATAACAACCTTTGTGTGTGAGTCTTCCGGAGGAAGTGTGGGAAGCGGAAGCATACGCACGAGCACAAAGCACATAAGCGTAATGATCAAGAACACAAGGATCATATAAAGTATTCTTTTAATTACATACTTTAGCATTTCTTTTATCTCCCTATAAAACTTGTTTTGGACAAAGCGGTTTCAAAAGGGCTTCCGCAGTATTTATAAAAAACCTTTTTGAAGCCGTTTCAAAAAACTTACCTTTAAACAGACCTAAACCTGCGGCAAATTGCTTCGCCGCAGGCATAGTTTCAGTCTGTTATAACTTAAAACTTACAAGTATTTCTTTTAGTAATTAAGAGTACCACCCTGGGAAGCTACATAATCCTTCCACTCGGTCTCATCGTAGTTGTACTTAGCATAGCGAATACCACCACGGGAAAGAACGGGGTTGTAATCTTCTACTACGTAGTAAACCTGCTGAGAAAGAAGTGACATAGCACCGTTGTTCATCATAGGGATGTAGTCGTAGGTGCTGAGGATCTCTCCCTCGAATTTAGCAAGGATCTCAAGTCTGGTCTCTACGGGAGCGATGCCGTAACCGAAGTTGTACTTAACGCCGTTTACGTCGATCTCGCCCTGAAGAGCATCGGACCACTGCTTAAGGTTAAGGGTAACATCCTTGCCGTCGATCTTAACGGTCATGTTATGAGCGGTAGCATCGAACCACTTGCCGTCATAAGCCTGGCCGGGATTTACGTATACGGAGGTGGTGCTGAAGGGATCCATTGCGGAACCTGACCAACCTGCAAGTACTACGTCGGCAACACCGTTTCTGATGTTGTTGGACCAGTCGTTACCAACAGGTGCGGACTTAACGATCTGTACCTTGCCTTCAAATCCGGTTCCTACGGTTGTCTCAGCGATCTTCTCGTTGAGGTAATCGATCATCTTGGTCATGAAGTCGGAATCGGAAGAGATGGAGTAAGTAAGTGTAACGGTCTGATCGGACTTGCCGTCGCCGTCAGCATCGGTAATGTAGTTCTTTTCAAGAGCTTCAGTATAAGCTTCCTGATAAAGCTTCTTAGCGGTCTCGGGATCGAAACCGGTGATGGAAGCAACCGCATCCTTAAGGGAAGCGTACTTGCTGGTATCTACAGAGTAGAAATCGCAAAGAGCCTGCATAGCCTGATCGGAATCACGGTAGTATGCACAGGTCTCGGGATCGTAAATAAAGGTGTTACCGATAAGACCAAAGCCGGCTACACGAGCAGGGCTTACGGTTGCGCAGAAGAGGTCTCTGTCGAAGGTAACGGCGATCGCACGACGGAAGGTGTTAAGAAGTGCGGTCTGGATATCTGTGGTAGCTGTATCGAAATCGTCAGCTGCTTCTCTTTCGTTGATAACCTTCTCATATCCGTTAAGGATGATGAAGTAAATGGTCTCAGCGGGAGTAGCGTGAGCGAATTCGGAGTTTCTGTACTGATCGAAGTCTTCAGCCTGGAGGCCGTAACCCATGATCTCACCTGCAAGGAACATCTGCTTGCGGGTTGCAGCTTCTGCAACGACCTGAGTATCAACTTCGGTGGACTGGTACATAGGATAGGTCTTACCATCGGTAGGATCTACGTAAATGTGGTTGCCGTCGTTCCAGCCGAACCACTTGTCGTTCTGAACGAAGTGCATGGACTTGTCGAGCTGATAGTCGCTTACCTTGTAAGGACCATAAGAACGGGAAGTCTCAACGTTGGTGTTGTAGGTACTGGACCATACGGTACCGGAAGCAGTCTCGGTCTCCTTGAGGCATGCATCGTAAAGATTGGGCTCTACAAGCCAGTTATTGGAAAGAGCGTATATCTTTAAGTAGAAACCGTCAAAGGAGTTGTTTAATACATAAGTGATCTCGTTGTCGCCGGACTTGAAGAGACCAACGTTGGCGAAATCATAGTTGTCTTCATAGTAGTGAGCCTGAACGAAGTAGTTGAATGCATCTGCTTCGGTCTCGCCCCATGCTTCATTGCCTGTGATAACAGGAAGGAAGAGCTGGTAGTTTTCATCGGTAAGAGGAACAAGTCCGTTCTCATCGATAAGTGCGGAAAGCTGATCCCAGGTGGATACATCGAAGTACTGTGCGCCGTATGCATCTACATAGTCCTTAAGGGTATCGCCGCCGGTCCACTCAAGAGCATAGCCAAGTCCGATGTACATCTTGTCTCCGTTGGGAGCTGTGTACTGTCCATCATCGCCCTTTACAAGGTCTGTGATGGCGTACTTGTTGTTCTTGCCGTTATCGGAGTAGCTTGTGGTACCCTGGAAGTAGTAGTTGGCTGCGTTAACGATTGCATAGTTGCCTTCGTAGTAGTCAACTGCACGGTAGTTTAAAAGCTTGGGATCCATGAGTCTCTTGAAGGACTCAACGAATGTATCAGCGGTGATCTTTGTTCCGTCATCGAAGCAAAGGTCATCACGAAGCTGAATTGCCCATGCTACCTTCTCAGCGGTATCGGAAAGACCGAATTCGGGATGCTCGGTTCTAACCTTAGCGGTAACATCAACGGGATCGGCTGCAGCCATCTCGGGAACGATTACGTAACCGGTGAAAGGCTCCTTGCCGTCAATGGGATGATTTGCATCATTGAAGATAAGTCTGTAAAGACTGGAAACTGTTTCGACATCATCGATGGGATAAGCATCGTCGGTTGTCTGATAGGTGTGAGGGTTCCAGTTTGTTGCAAGAGTGGAAACCGTATCCTTCCAGATGAAGCTTCCTTCAAACTTTTCAACCTCAACCTGCTTTTCTTCTACACTGCTTGTCGAAGTCTCTGTACTGGAAGCAGATGCAGGTGTGCTGGTGCTGCTAACGCTGGTCTTCTTGTCGCCGCAAGCGGAAAGAGAAGCTACGCAAAGAACGGTGGCAAGTGCCAAAGCAACAGCTTTGTTGAACTTTTTCATGTTCTGTCCTCCTTTTGTGTTTTTAACACGTTGGTGCGATAAAGTGTGGGTATAATGTCCGCCACTCACGCACGATATTATTATTGTATACAAAAATCCCACTCTGTCAAGACAAAATATCAATAGTATTATTTTCGTACGATTCTTTAAGTTTTGCTTCTTTTTTCACCTGTAAAGCCTCTACATTCTTCCTGGAAAGCGGGTAAAAAACAAACAAAATCAGCGCCATCAGGCCAAAGAGGATTGCCGGGATCAGAGTTGCAAGATCGTACATCTTTTTTAAGTTATCGAGAGTCTGTACCGCACCCTTTTCGTATTTGTAGTTCATGCCGAGAAGTGCGCCGTTAACACAGATGGCTGCAATGACCTGGCCCAGTTTACGGAAGAAATTAAAGAAGGAATAGGCGGTTCCGTCGTCCCTGGAACCTGTGGTGACTTCGATATCGTCAATGGCATCCGTGGCCATGGCCCATAGCTGGAGCACCATGGTGGTAAGTCCCAGGCCGCTTACAAAGCAAAGGGCCAGAAAGATATACATAAGCTTCGAAGGCTCCATTCCACGCAGGAAGAACAAAACCAGGTTTGCAAGGGCCGCAAGGGATACTCCCACGGCGCACACTTCCTTTTTACCAAGCTTTCTTGCAAGCTTCGGCATAAAGAACATGAGCACGATCATGGGTGAATAGGTGCAGGCCTGGCTTGCAAGGTTCATCCAGTTGGCATTGAAGTAATCGTTAAATAAGTAAAGATAAAAACTCTGGGTAAACATCTGTCCTGCAAGGAGCAGCATGGCGGTTAAGCTTATGGCGATGAAAGCCTTGTTTGTAAAGAGGTTCTTTAAAGCCTTCTTTGCGGCTCCCTTTTCTTTTTCCGCAGGTTTACCGATGACTCTTTCCTTATTAAGAGCGAAGGTTAAAAGCAAAAGAAGGAATGAGCAGAATGCCATGGCGGCAACGCCCAGTATCACGGGTTCGTACTGCATGTCCGTGATGATCTTTCCGTTTTCTCCGTATACGAAATTGCCGGCGGCATCCACTCTCTTTTTATAGGCAAAAGAAGCAAGTACGAACACCGGCACGCTGCCGAGGGCCGCACCGATGGCACGGTATACCGACAACTTGTTTCGCTCGGTAACGTCGGTAGTCACAACAGAAGCCAAAGAGCCGTATGGAATCTGGAGCACCGTGTAGCACATGCCCCAAAGTATGTAAGTGACCGTTGCGTAGATACAGGTGGCGGTGTAGTTCTGTCCGCCGCCGATACCGGGGAATCTAAAGAACATAAGGATCGTAAGCACGCAGAGGGGTGCTGCCACATAAAGGAACCACTGGCGGTATCTGCCGAATCTGGTTGGCTTTACCCGGTCGCAGATACGCCCCATGATGGGATCGTTCACCGCATCCCAGACTCTGGCGCCTATGAACATGAACATGATGAACATGGGACTTATGTTGAAGACATCGGTATAGTACTTTTGAAGAATAGAAGTGACCAGACTGAATACAAGACATCCGGCTGCGTCTCCCATGGCGTAGCCTATGTAATCTTTGGCCTTAAGGCCGCTGGTGCGGGCAATGTAACTGCTGCTGTTATCCATATGTAGATCCTCCCGATACATTGAAGATCCTTCGACTTTAAAGCCGAAAGATCCTACTTATGGATTATTATAAAATCACCCTCAAATCCACGCAATGTTTTAATTTACTTATTAACAGCTGTAATATATAATGATTCAGGCTGATGTATGAGCCACGCGGTCATTCGCACACAATAGTCTTTCTATCACAGACAGGAAATCATTTTCATGAAAGAAAAAGCAAAAAAAGAACTGTTCAGGATATTTATCATCATCATTGCTTCGGCGCTACTCGCCATCAACACCAAGAGTTTCGTACGTACCGCGGGACTGTACCCCGGCGGAGCAATGGGTCTTACCATTCTTTTCCAGGGCATTTTCGAACGTTTCCTTAATATAAGCGTTCCCTATACCCCCATAAACATCATTCTTAACGCCATTCCCGTTTATATCGGTTTCCGTTTTATAGGAAAAAAGTTTACCTGGCATTCGCTGCTGGTAATTTTCCTTACGGGCATCTTTACCGATATAATCCCTCCCATCATCATCACCTACGACACCCTGCTCATCTCCATCTTCGGCGGTGTGATCAACGGTTTTTCAATCTACATGTGCTTAAGTGTTGACTGTACCTCCGGCGGAACGGACTTTATCTCCATCTACCTTTCCCAGAAAAAGGGCATCGACACCTGGAACATAATCCTTGCCATCAACGCAGTGATCCTTACCGCAGCAGGTTTCCTCTTCGGCTGGGACAAGGCCCTTTACTCCATCATCTTCCAGTACGCCTCTACCGAAGTGCTGCACATCTTCTATAAGAGATATCAAAAGCAGACCATGCTCATCATAACGGACAAGCCCCAGCAGATCATCGACGGTATCTACGATGTAGCTCACCACGGCGCCACCATCCTTAAGGGTGAGGGCGGATACACCCACGAAGACAGATCCATTATCTATTCCGTTGTTTCGAGAGATGAAGTAAAGAAGATAATCGAGATAGTCAAAGAAACCGATGACACGGCTTTCGTGAATACCTTCCGGACCAACGAATTTTCCGGAAATTTCTATCACAGACCAAATTCATAGCAAAGAAAAAAACCTGCCCGATCACGGACAGGTTTTTTGATCTTCAGAAAAGTCTTAGCGCCGCCCCGGCAAGGGCGATACAAAAGATCAGGGCGAAGGTTGCGACCGACGCCACGGTTATTTTCTTTTTCCTGCTGATACCTATTGTTTCTGTGCGATATTCTTCCATGTGTTCATCCTTCGTGCACTGTCATCTAGTTTCCCCGAACACCCAAGGACATTATAAACAACTGCAATTAATCACCGGGCAACCACAGAAAAAGGCAGGTCTTTGATGACCTGCCTTAAGTTTATTCAGCCTTTTCTTTCACCTCATCACAAAGATAGGTAAGGGGCACTCCATAGGTCTTTTCGTAAGTCTCTTTCCAGAAAGCGTAGTTTTTCTTCATCATGTAATCGATGTTTTCGTTTCTGTTTCGATTACGCGAAGGGAAAATGGGTGCTCCCACATGAACCGTATAGGCCTGTACGGGATAACCGTCACCGTCCACCGTATCCGTATCCTCCATGGTGATAAAACAGGGAACCACAGGCACCATGTTATCCGCCGCAAAGATAAAGCCGCCACGCTTTAAGGGCTTGGGCTTACGGTAATTCCACCACATGCTCTGCTCGGGATAGATAAGGATGTAATGCCCCTTCTGAAGTATGGTCTTCACCGCCATCATGAGTTTCATCATGGTACGCTTGTTGGAGCTTAAAGGAAGGGTATTGCAGTTACGCATAAGGAATCCGTAGAATCCGGGAAATGCGGTGTAGTTCGCTTCGCTTATGATGCGGAAGAGTTTCTTTCTCTTGTGAGCGGAATCGTAGGTCAGCTGCATGGCAAAGCTGTCAAAAGCATTGAAATGGTTGCAGGTGATGATGGCGCCGCAGTCTAAGTTCTTTAAGTTCTCGATACCCTTTATCTCTTTGACACAGAACTGTTTCTTTGCAATAAGAAAATCCACGAACCAGTGAGCGATACGGAAAGCATAGATGGCGCGAAGCCGGCTGTTTACGCTCCTTCTTAAGTAGTCCACGTCGCAGGGCTTAAGCTCTTTGGCGGGGGGATCGTCCTCCACGTCCTTGTCAAAGATACCTGCTTTTTCCAGTTTTTCTATGCGCTTCAACACTTCGGCTCTGGTAAGCTTGATCTCCTCACCGTCACCGTACATGTTCCTGTAATTCATGCGGTTACTGATCTCGGAAAGGGCCAGTTCCTGAAGCTTGTCGCCGCAGATGCGATCCTTTTCTTTGTCCTCGGGAGAATAATTCTCAAGGACCTGTTCGATCTCGCCGTAAAACTCGGTTTTCTTCGCATACTCCCAGAAGAAGGAACCCATGCGGCAATCCCTGTAATGCCAGGGCTTAAGGGCAAGATTGTAATGCACGAGTTTTGCTTTGTCATCGTCGCAGGGAAGGTTACCGGGCATCTGCACGTTCCATCTTGGATCCAGCCAGAGAACACGGTCCTTGCAGAGGATATTAAGATAATCCTGATCCTGAGCCACCACAAAGGTGTAGTTGTTAAGGAGTTTGGTAAACTGCTTGAGCATGTGCTCTCTTCTGAACAGTTCGCAGTTTATGAGCACCACTCCGGCGTTGAAATAGGCGCCGCGGGAAATTCCCAGGACCTTCTCCGCATAGTCCGCAAACACATCGGTCTGGGCAACGATCTGGTCCCTGATACCGCCTATAAGGTTCTTGCCAATCTCGTAGCGGTACAGGTTCACGATGTCCTCGCGGATTATGGTGTCGCTGTCGATATAAAGCACCTTTTTGTACTGAGGGAACATATCCGCGATAAACAGACGGTAATAGGTGGTGGCGGAATAATAATCCCTAAGGCAGATCTTCTTTGCGATCTTTGCCATTTCCTCACTCACATCCACAAAAACAAGTCTGCAGCTTTGAGTTTCCATCCTCTTAAGCTGTGCCTGATGAGCCGCGGAAATATCCGTGTGGAGTATGTGTATCTTGTATCTGTATCTGTCCGAGGTATTGTCGATAAGAGACTTTAAGGACACGGACAAAAAGGGTACATATCCGTCATCGGCGGCAAAGAACACGGGAATGACCCTGCTTCTTTTTAAAAGTAATATGTTTGCTTTCATAGATCGCTCCTCATTTCCTCAAATTTCTTTCTCAAATAGATGTATTCATACAGTACATCATCGAACTGATCGTACTTAAAAACCTTGTGGACCTTGGTGACATGCCACTGCTTGATATTGTCGGTATGGGGGTAAGGCAGGTAAAACAGGCGCTTGGAAAAATGCCTTATGACCGTATGGGGATGCAGGAATTTCTGGTCGTTAAAGCGCTGAGGCAGCATCTTCTTTCGGGTGGTGCTCCTGTAAATGGCGCTTTGATCCGCAAAGACCAGTTTCTTTGTCTTTATAAGTTCTCTTGCTTTTTCAAAGAGATGAGTGCTGCGGCACTCGGGCATATTAAAAAGCAAAACTCCCGCATTGATGTAATTGGGATTTAACAGGTACTTTCCGTAATGATCCCTGGCGGCGGCATACTCATAGCCGGTCACATCGATGTCATATAAAAGTTCCGGTTCCCTGTTAAAAAGAATGTCCGCATCAAGATAAAGGATCTTGTCGGGGATCCCGGGGATCATGTCGATAAAGAGCCTTAGCAGAGTGTAGGGGGAACAATAACACTGCTCGTTGGGACAGCTTGCGAATTCGCGGTTGTAGATGTCCGTAACATCAAGCTTTATGATCCGGTTCCCGGGATTGTACTGCTTTGCGATGCCCTCAAGGAAACTTATCTTTTCATCACTGATGGGTACATATTGGGGCTTAATGTGGGACACGTCCATGGTAAGGACATAGGCCGTTACGGGCTCTTTAGACTTTGTACGCTTATATACCGACAGAAGACAGGTCATTATACCGTCAAAAACCCCATCATTTCCCGAAAATAAAAGATTCATGCATCATTCTCCGTTGTTGACGTTTGTGTAGCCTCAGAAGGGGATTTTCCACCCTCCGGGCTTCCGTTTTCGTTGCGCTTTACGTATTTTACCATAACCACGTTGTTGTGGACCGTGTTCTTTTTCATAGCTTCATAGACACGGTTCCGAAGTTCCGTTTTCTGCTCGGCTCTCGGAAGTGACTCATCCGCAAAGAAAGGGCCCTCCACATAGGTCACGATCTTCGGAGTTTTGGATCCGCGGCGCTTTTGGTAGGTATTTGTAAAGCAGAAAACAGGCTTATGATATTTGATCGGGTATCTGAAGGAAGCATCCCGAAAGTTTCTTATGTCTGTGTAATAGGGCCAGATATGGGCTTCCGGGTAGATTCCCACGCAGGATTTTCCCATTATGGCACGCTTGACCGCTTCCTCAAAGTTTTTAAGTGCTTCTTTGCCGTCGGGTAAGGGAATGGCTCCCAGACTTGGATTTATTGGACCCAGGATGGGCATGGACACGTTGTTGGCGTGAGCAATCATGTAGACATCCTTGGGGTAGGTTATCATGGAGGGAATAAAAGCATCCGCAAAGGCGTTGGTGTGGTTTCCGTAGAGGAAATACCCCGTGTTTTTGTAAGGTTTAAGGACCTTGCGGTTTACGATCCTGTGATGATATTTGATCTTTAGAGCGATATATCCGATGGGCCTTGCAAGAAGGTAATAAAAAAACAGCCGCCCGATCTTTCTTTTCAAACCGCCGTCATAATCATAGGTTTCGTCTATTTTACGAGGAGTGATCTTCGCAGTGGAAAACTCATCCTCAAGCTCATTATCATAGTAAATTACAGGAGTTTCACAAGACGTAGTTTTCATAACTACTTCAGTATAGCAGATTTTTCCCCGGAGCACAAGTGTTACTTCCGGGACGAAAAAAGGACCGGATTTAACTCCGGTCCCGTAATCTCATATAACTAACTATTATTCGACAGTCAGAAGATGCTTTAAGCCATCACTCATAGTAACGAAAAATACAGCTTTACCGTCAAGATCCGAATACTCCAAATAATCTTGTTGAGCAACGCTTGCGCCCAGAGCATCAAATTCTTCGCTTACCTGTTCAAATTTCTCATTGATCAGATGTGCCTTCCCGCCATTAATCACAACTGCATAACCATTGCAGAAGTCAGATGCATCATCAAACCATTCCGTTTCGGACATATCCTCATTGTCAATATAACCCCACTTTCCATCCATGGATCGTACAAGGACATACTTTCTATATCCAAACGGTCCTACATAATAGTAAGTCTCTTCAGTTGCCCAGTTTTTAGTTTTTAGGTCAAATATCCGGTAAAAAGGGTTGTTGTTATCGTCTTTTCCAAATATATTCTTGGCTTTACCATCCGTTACTGCACATATAGTGCTTCCGTTGTCTGCCGTAAAATAACCCATTAAAACAGAGTCCGTAAGAGTCCACTCTATAAATTCGCCGGTTTTGACATTATAGAAACCTTTAGATCCCCTCTTTAAAGTATCATCCCTTAGGAACGCATCCGCCCAACCTTCGTCATTAGGCGTAGCTAAAGTTGAAAACCTAAGTGCTTTTCCATCATGCGCCAGAGGAGTTCTTTTCACAGTTCCATCCTGTTCGGCAATTTTTAATTCAGCTCTTCGCCCAATACCTTCTTTGTCAATAAATGCTTTAACATCTGAAGCATCGTCCACCCAGTCTAAGGCCTCTTTATCTTTCCAAAACTTATTATTTAAAAATATAATATAGTCATAGGATATATAAGGCTGAGTTTCTGCGAAAATGTTGCCATATCTTATCATTCCGTCTGAGCCAAAGGTTGCAAGCATGTAGGGGTAATCAGAATCGCCCTTATCTATAACAGCAATTCCGTCACGATAATTGACAAACTTCCAACCGGAATCTCCAATATCCTGATACTGTGTTAATGTGTTCCCATCAATATAATATATTGAAGACGAGATTATTTTTCCGTCTTTCTTCACATTACCTATAAACCTTCCGTCCTGACACTGTAAAGTAACACTGCTAAATTCGACATTCGCAAAAGCCCGTTCACCGGTCGAAGAGTTAATGATCACATATTTATCATCGGTGTCCACCATAAGATAATCTTTGTTTAGATACCACATTTTTTTATATCCCCAATCGGATATATTTAAAGTCTTGTATGGATTGGTCTCTTCCTCCGGTTCCGCTTCTGCTGCACTCTGAGCTGCCTCTGCAGACTCATCAATTTGTTCTTCGTCTGCCTTTGCGGTTTCCTGAGTCTGGTCGTTTTCCTGAATCTGAGTATTTCCCTGATCAGTTGATGACCCGCATCCGGCAAGTTGTCCAAATGCAAGCACTCCGGAAAGCATAAGTATCACTAATCTTTTTTTCATTTAATCGGTCTCCTCTCTGAAATATACCGGCATCCGGCAGATGCACCGAGTGCCGTAAATAAGTTTAGTAAAGATATTTACTAATGTCAATGCTATCAAAGACTTTTCCCTAAAATGGGGAATATGGAGAAAGAAACCTGTTCATATCAAAAAAGAATTAAAGATTTACGGGAAGATCACGACTATACCCAAGAATACGTTGCGCATATCCTTGGAACATCACAGACTATGTATGCACGCTACGAACGTGGTGCCAATGAATTGCCGTTGCGTCACCTGGTGACTTTGTGCGATTTGTACGGAGTTTCCGCCGATTATATCCTTTGCCGTCAACCGGGCACGGCCAAACAGGCAAATTAAAGAATAAAGCAAAATGTTTTATGCCTGATGGTCCAATACCCATCGAAGTAAGTCCTCATAAGCCTTTTTATTCTGTGCCAGTAATCTCTTTGAAACAGCTAAAACATCCTCATCAGATGCAATTGCGTTTTCATCCTCATTTGAAACTGACTCGCAGTTCCATTCCCAGTCCCTTTGCCAAAGCCTGTAATGTTGCTATGGTGGGACTGCATGCGCCACTTTCGATACGACTTATATTTGATTGTCGTATACCACTTTTCTCCGCGAGATCCTTTTGTGTCATATTAGCGGCAATCCTGGCAGCTATAAGCGCTCGAGTTACGCTGTACTCATTTCTGGTGGCGTCATATTCTTCTTTGAACTCAGGGCTCAGAAGTTGTTTCTCTCTATATTTCTGCAGATCGCTCATGAAGGGAATCTCCTTTCATAATCAGCTTTGTATGTAAACGCTCTCTCTATTTCATTTCGAGGAGTCTTTCTGCCTTTTTTAACAAACCCATTCGTAAGAATTATCCTGTTGCCAACCAGAAAAAAGTAAAAGATTCTGGCAATATCGCCGGAAAACTTGATCCTTAGTTCAAACAGGCCATTGCCCATGGATTTGGAATAAGGCTCCCTCAAATTGTTTCCGAATTCTTCAAGAATGGACAGACTGTCCAATGCCTTGTTTCGCATCTTGACGTTAAGACTGTCCAGGAATTCTTCCACAGGTGCTTTGCCATCCTCAGTATAATAGAAATCTACTGAAAACATATATGATCCTCCATTACATAATATTCCTTTTTTGATATATTGTCAATGCACATTTATATACTGTTTGTATAATAAATATACTATATCACTATTTATATCCGGTCAATACTTATAGTATACTTTGTATATCAATTCTATTATGAGGTTAGCCATGAATGACAATTACGGAGATCAGATAAAAGCGTATAGAATAAAGCTTGGGCTTACACAGAGCCAGGTTGCGGCCGAAATGGAAGTCACACCCGGATATATAAGTAATGTGGAAAACGGTCGCACCGCAATGTCACTGAGATTTTTAATTTACTATGCTAAGATCATGGGAATCACACTTGATGAATTAGTTGGCAATCTGGAGCCTCAATACGCTCCAACGTCATTAGACAATGCGCTGATGGCTGAGATTTCCAAGTTGAACACCTCGGAAAAAGAAAAACTGCTGGAAACAATAAAAATCTGGAAATAAAAACAGACCGGCAATTGCCGGTCCGTTACACTGAAAGTTTGAGATCAACGAGATGATATGACCATCCGCTCCATGACCTTGGGTATGTGGCAGATGGGTTTTTCTTTATACTTTGCGGAGATATAATCACGAAACAGATTGGGATCCTCACTGTTGTCCGCAAACATGTCCCAGTGTCCCGGGATCACAATGCCGGTTCCCGATTCTCCCGCAAAGTCTGCTGCCTCCTGATGAGTCATGTTACCGATGCAGTCGTTAAGATATCTCTTTGCATCCCTTCCGTTTATGGGAATGAGCGATGCATCAATAACGCCATACTGTGTAACCGCAGGCAACATCCCTTCATAGCGTACGGTATCCCCTGCGTGGTGGATCCTTACGCAGTTTCCTTCGATAACATACTGAAGATAGGGATACAGGCCGGTAGCAGGATCCCGGTCCAAAAACTCGTGGGCTGCGGCCACCGCATGGATCGTGATGTCTCCCACCCGGACGCTCTCTCCGGCATTGAGTCCTATGGCATTTTCAAACTTAACACCATCCGCAAGCACCCCTTTTTCATGGGCCCGGGGAAAGATAAATTTAGCCTGCGGGTTGCTTTTTGCAAATATCTTCCAAGCCTCGTGATCTATGTGATCGAGATGGTCGTGGGACCCTATAAAGGCATCGATACCTGTAAGTTCCTCCGCAGGGATCGGAGGCGGAGTAAGCCTTCCGTACCCCGGTGTGGCAAAATAGTCGACACATATAAGGGTCTTTCCGATCTTTATCACAAGGCCCATCTGCCCAAGCCACCAAAGTGCCGCAGTATATTCCGGCACCTTTGTATCCAGGATCTCTTTCAGTTTGTCGTTCATAAAAACCTTTCTGCCGACAGGTATCGATTTCCGCACTATCTGTACAATGCTTGTATTGCAGGCTGCGCTTCGGGATACAGGTCCTCGTTGTGAACCTGTTCAAGTCTGTAGGTACCGTCACTTAAGAAGGTGTATCTTGTGAAGCCCTGCAGGAGATAATCGGCGCGCTTTGAAGAAATTAAATTGTAACTTGAGTAACCGCTGGGTACATTGTAAGAAAGAACAATGCCCTTGTAACTTAACACAAAGTCATTAACGTGATCATGACCGCTCACCACCAGATCCGTTGACCCTGTTTCCTTAAGTACGTCAAAGAAGCCGCTGTTGTGCCCCGGATGACATACATCTTCCCAGCGCCTGCCCATAATGATATAATCACCGTTTTCATTGGGAACATTGTACTCAGGCTCCTCCATGGTGACCTTGGTCTCTCCCGTGATCTCTTCGTAGGCGATTCTAAACTCCGTAAGGGGAATATGATCGAAGACCACGGACTTAACAGGATGTCCGGCCTTCTTTTCGATATCAGCCACGGTTTCTTTGTACCACTTCATCTGACTGTCTTTGATGTAATCGTAGTCATTGTGGTTCTTGTCGAAGATCTCGGCATCGTATTTTTCCATGTCCTCTTCACTCATGTAGGCACCGCCGTCCACAAGATAAAGGGAACGCACGATCTTTCCGTTCTCATCGGCCAGATTGAGCACCATATTGTTCCAGCCGTATACCTTTTCTTTGTCCGAAGTATATTTTACACCCGGTTCGGCAATACAGTGTTCGTATTTTGCAAAACGCTTCACCATATTTTTGCGGGTCACGCTCCAGATATTGTCTCCCTCGTGATTTCCAAGGACAAAGGTCCAGTAGACACCCAGCTTTTCCATAACGGAACCAAGCTGTCTCACGCGCTTCGAATTCAGGCCGCCGGTAATATTGTCACCCACAAATACCACAAGATCCGGCTTTTCGTTAACAACGTTTCGCACGATATATTCAAGGGTCACATCGCCCCTCTGTTTCTTCTGATCAAGATGAGTGTCGGTAAAACCGATGACCTTGAATTCACCGCCGGGCTTTGAAAGGGTAAAATACCCGTCGGTTCTGGAAAGAGTCACATTGTAATCGGGATTTTTCTTTATCAGTGACTCATCAAGATCGAAAGTGACCGACTTATAGGATAAAACAAACTGTCCCACGATGGCGCAAACTGCCACAAAACCGGGAACTGCCGCCGCTATGACTTTTTTCTTTTTCACAATGCTGCCTCCTTTGCAAGTTCTTCTCTCACTATATCCGCGGGTCTTCTGAAATCAGGTCTGAATTCCCTTCCTTCCACAGTGAATTTTCCGCTAAATCCAAATTTAATTTTATTGAGACTATACTCCAAAGTGCCGTTTTCTGCGCTGAATTCAAGTGTTCTTTCTTCCATGAGTTTTTTAAACTCGGCAAAAGAAAGTGTGTTATCCACCTCGTAAGCGTAGAAATGGAAGCCCTTTGTTTCGTTCATTAAATCATACTCGTTATCATAATAATCCCTTGGGATCTTCTCATCCTGATACACTGCCAGATCGTTTTTACGGCTGTCCTCAAAGGCCCTAAAATACACTCCCGGATTTGTGCGAAGGCACACATTGACGCCCGAAGTACGTCCCAGGAGCACACCCTTAAGGATCCCCGAAAGATCCACCTCGTCAAACAGACCCACCGGAAAATAAGCATGGCTTTTCTTAAGGCCCAGACGGGCATGACACGCATCGAAAATGATCACTCCGAAGTTTTTATAGGCCGCTGCCCTTCCCGCAGCACCGCTTCCTATCCAGTAGCAGGGGGAACCGGTCTTATCAGACTCGGAAAAAGGCGTATTTGCGAAAAGACTCACCTTGTGGGAAAGGTTCAGAGACAAACTGTTTTGCTGGTAAAGCACCTGCCCCACCCTGTAATCAAAGGCCGCGGAAATGGAATAATTCCCGTCCGCATAGGTGTAGATCCTTCCCTCCTCCATGGATACTCCGTCAAAGCCCACATAAACAAATCTCTTGAGGGCCTTCAATAGTCCGGACCTGTACAGAACCGGCTTTGCAAAGGGCTTTAAGGATTTAAGCATCCCGTTATCTATAAGCCCTGTTTCCCGAAGATATCTCATGTTGTTTGAGATCACTCTGTAGTCTGAAATGGCTCCCGAGACAAAAGCATAGCGTACGTTTTCGGGGCTGTATTCCTTAAAGCCCTCTTTACCGTAGTCATCGATATCGATACCCTGTCTTAAGCAGATCTCCCGACCCTTTTTGTCGGGAAGTTCAAGCCACTTTTTCGGAATCTCAAACAGGGGCTTTCCGCTTTCATCCTTTGCCTGCAGGAGCAAAAACATACATGCTTCTTTTTCCTTGTAAAGACTTGTTTTTTCGCCGCGCATGGCCTTTATCTGCACTTCCATGTAATTGCCGTGAAGAGCTGAGACTTTATTGTCCACGTAGGCTCTTGCGCAGGCAGGATTATACATATAGCCATCATTGTAAACGGTCTGGGAAAGAATATCGTAGACCAGCATATAAAGGGCTTCTTTGGCAAGGTTCTTTATATCAGGATCCTGCGCAAACTGAACAAGGTTTGCAAGCCCTGCCATGGTCTCTGAATAATAGTTGTTGCTGCACCACTCGGAAAAGCCGTATTTTATCATGTGCGAAAGGCCCGTTATCAGGCTTTTCCTGCCGTGCTCCCTGTGATAGTCCGCAGGCTTTTCGTCAGCGAATTTGCCTCCGGGATACCGAAGGGCCAGCAGATACTCGGTCCCTGCGGCATAGAGCCTGTGGTTTTCTGTCCAGGTGCACATGCTGTGGCCACCGCAGTCCTCGTAGGGGAAGCTCAGAAGCTCATCTGCGATCTCCGCAGTCATTCCTTCTCCGATGACCCCGGAAAAAGAATATATTACCCGCAGCAAATAAGCTGCCCGGAAATCCGCGCAGTCCCTGCGGGCACGGACATAATCCAGGATGTCCTGCGCCAGGATATGTATAGTTTTTTCATCTGTGCCTCCCTGGGTAAGATACTCAAGAAGGTTGGAGGCCCGCAGGCCTCCGACGCTTTCATACTTATATGATTTGGATCTGTCTCTCATAACTCTCCAATGTAGAAACACTTACAGTGTTTCTTTGATTTGACTGCGTCAAGCGCGACGCAGACCCGCTGTCTTGCCTGCGGCAAGACGATTACCATCCACAGCTCACATGCGCGCTCAAATGGTTATATCCGGTGCCCATGAAATGCTGCATTCTTACGTGATAAGGGTGACTGAAGCGCTTCTTGGCGTATTCGTTCTCAACCGCATCTTCATCGCCCCAGATACGTACTTTTCCTTCCTCAGCATAGTATACCATAATGGTTTCCCCGGGGTGGTCCGCAATAACCTTGCCGCTCCTGACCTGTTCGCCTCCGATAAAGCCGTACCTGTTGCCCTCGGCATCTGTCACGAAGCCTTTAATATTTCCGCCTGTGCCGAAAAACTCATGGGTCCCGTCGCCGTTAAAATCTACGGGCATAACCGTATGTCCCACAAAAGGAAGGGGATTCTGCAATTCTTCTCCGGTAACCGCATCAAAGAAGAAATCCGTGGGTTCAAGATCGACTATGGCATTGTTGACAACCTGTCTGTTTATGCGCATGGCCATGGCAATCTTGCGGCGATTCGGTCCGATGTTTGCCATCCAGCCCGTATGCATATGACCGATATCGTTGATGGCTTTCCATACCCTGTTACCTTTTTCATCGTAAGTGACCACTCTGGGCACTCCCGGGCGTTCATCGTCCTCACGGGCGGTAAAGATGTACTTTTTCCCATTCTCATCGTAGAAGGGGAATACAAGATCCGAATGCCCGAAGTAAAGCCCCTTATCGCAACAGAACAGTTCGTGACCGTCATCAAGGCTTATAAGACGCTCGCCCCAGAACATTTCGTCCACGCCGTCCTCGTCAAAGTCAAGAATGGGGCACAGATGGCTTGCTCTTGCACCGCCGTCGCCGTAAGGAATCTTGATATCCCAGCGCTTGCTCATACCGGTATTGTATCCCTGAAGGTACATATCCCTGTAGGTTCCCTGAGCTGTTACAAGCACCGGCTCTCCGTGAACATATCCGCCGGTGATGTAGAATCTGTAGGAGTGGGACATGGTGTCATCCACGGTATTCTGAGGCCACTTCCACTGTCCGGTGGTCTCACCGCTTAAGGGATCGATCCTTTCCAAAACCCTGGCATTAAGGCTGAAGGGAAGATTGGGATTTAAGTTATTCAAAAAGAAGATCTCATCCACTCCGTCCCGGTCCAGATCAAAGGAAATAAAGGGAGCATACCATACCCCGGGAATAACACCGTTTCCAAGGTCTCTTGTCCACATGGGCACTCCGTCCATGGTATAAAGGGACATCTTCAAAGTGTCCGTGGGGTAGTTAAACTCTTCGTGCCAGGGGTCGATATTACCCTGGGCGGAATAAACAAAAAGTACAGCCTCGGGCATGCCTTTTCCCAAAGATACGGGGCAGCTTCTTAACTGGCCCAGCTTCATACCCAGATCAAATTCTTTTAAACATTTTATTCTCATTGCTATGTTCTCCTTATAAAACCAATTTGCCGTCCGGCAGAAACTATCACTCCAGGAATATGGGATTCGTGTAGGCGGAGCGTCCCGCGGCATCCATAACCTCGGCGCGGATCAGTTTCTCCGTTCCCTTAAGTTTTGTAACAAACTCCGTCACATGGCGGCCAAGCTTTCTTTGATACTGGCGCATATGTCCCATCATCCAGATACGCACGCAGGGTGAGCACACAATATGCACTTCATCGTCCTCTACATAAAAATCATAGATCGAAGGACCCGTCGAAGTATAAAAGCTTCCCGTGAACAGGGCTTCCATTATGGCTTTGGGAGACCTGTCTCTTGCTTTTACCACCGTAAAGCCTCCGAAGGAATCGCTGTAGGGATCGTCAAGGGGTGCGTGGTTATGATTGTCATCGCTGCCGGTGCCCCAGAGCTTGCAGCCCCTGAAGAGCATCTCAGACCAGAACACGCTGCCGTCTCCGGTGTTTTCCAGCCACTCGGTGCCGTAATTTATGATCTCCACCGCGTGGTAAGGATTTTCGTCCGGTATCTCCGAACTCCAAAGGAATGACCAGTGGGGGTGATTTAACTGTACAAAAGCACCCTTTTCCCTCATGGAATAAGCAAACTCTTTGGCTGCCTTACTCGTTCTTTCGGGCAAGCTTACTGGGGAGTTTGGCGGAAACAGTTCCAAGGAATCGTCCCACAGATAATGCTCATGTATATCCTTTTCATCGGGAGCATTGGAATAAAGCTCAAAGCCCTGAACCATGGTAAACTTGTCATCTGTGTACTTTCTTGTGTCGGTATAAAAGTTGTGGTCCGAGATGACAAGAAAGTCGTAGCCGTGGTGTTTGTACGCCTCGATCATCTCCTCCGGCGACAGACACCCGTCCGAATTTGTGGTATGACTGTGAAGGTTTCCCTTAAGCCACACAGCGTTCTTATCATCCAGAAATGTTGTGCGTTTCATGTTATATCCTCCGGTTTCAATTTAAGTCTCTAAATATCAAGTATTTTTCTGAACAGTCCGAAATGGTCAAGTATGTTGCCTCTTTCAATGACCTCTCCCGCCTTGAAGTCCGGTCCGAAGCCTATAAGTACCGGTTGTGGGCCCTTGTGGGGCATATGACCGTGCGCGGAGTGGGAAAGTCCCGGTTCAACGGGTGCATCTTCATGAATGAAGGGTTCCGTCAGGCCGTCCTCAAAGGTGTAGCCGGGAAGGGCCTCGATCACATAGGAAAAAGAACCCGTAAGCCCGTACCTGTCCTTGGCTTCATCTAAACCCATGAAGCTTTCAAGCCCCTTGTCTCCTTCTTCGATCCAGCGGTTCAAAAGAGCTTCCGTGCGTTTTTTCAAAGCCTCGTTGGCGGAATCCTTAAGATACACGTGAGCCGAAAGGTCGCAGCCCTGAACGTAGACCTTCCAGTCCCTGACCCTGCCCGATCCGTCAAGATCCATGAGTCCTTCTTTGGACAGGAAACCGTTAAGATATACGACCTTTGAATAGGGCAGGTGCCCGTGGTCGCTAAGTACCACTATATCCGTGGATTCCTCGATCCCCGCATCCTTAACTGCCTTTAATATCTCACCGATCCATTCGTCGCACCGCTTGACCGCAAGTCTTACATACTTTGAAAACAGCCCCGTACGATGCCTCTCCGCATCCACAAACCCGGGGTGCGTGAACAAAAGATTGGGTCTGTACTTTCTGATTATCTCGCAGGCACAATGATTGTTCACTTCGTCTATAACGGGATGGGTAATATCAAACCCGTGGGTCTCCACCGCTTCCCTTACGATTTCAAGAAGGCACTCCGTTGTTCCCACGTTTACATGGGCTTTGTACCAGTCACCCTCCGCATCTTCCATATCCTTACCCATTATCTCGGGAACAAGAAGATCGATCCTGTCTCCCGCTCTTGCGGTAACGGGCCAGGCACAGGCCGCAGTGACAAGCTGCTTTTTCCGCGCCGCATCAAATACAGTCTCACACCCGATATCATCGTAATCGTTGTACCAGGGCATGTCTGTAACCCCCGGTGTAAAACGGGTATTTTCCGTAATCCCCGTTACTCCCGCGGGCTGCCCCGTGATTATGGAAGCGTGTATGGGGTGAGTGAGGGCGGGATATATGGTGGTCACCTTCTTTGTAAAACTTCCGCCCTCTATCAGTTTTCTGAGGTTCGGAAGCTCCGAAAGATCCGAAAGATCCTCCGTGACCAGCGCATCCACGCTGATGACTATCAAATGTTTTTCTTTCATTTCCCACTTCCCAAGTTCATTCTGTCATGTCGGCCGGGCCGGCATGTGTGTACAACAGTGTCAGTCTTTATCATCAAAGGCTTTAATGGCCAAAGAAAGGTCAAAAAGTTCTTCGAAGGTCTCACAGTCCGTGCCGCAGTAAGCCCCGTAAGCTTCCAGGCACAGTTCATAACCCTCACCCTTCTTTTCGTCAAAGCCTTCAAACATGGTTTTTAAAGATGCCGAATCCTTTGATACGAACACTGTATCCGAAAGGACTTCGTTGTTTGCCGTGGCATAAGCCGCGCAATACTCCATAACCTCGGGATATTTATCCCAGTCTATATCCCTTACTCCCTTTAGCTCGGCAAGGGCCTCCGAATAACTCATGCTTAAATGGTTCGTTCTGTAATCGGCGCTCCTTGCAAGTCCCTTAATGAACCTGTAGGAGTAGGTGGGTGCGTTTGTAAGCCAGTTAGAGTTTGCCACCCAGACGCCTTTGATCTTCCCGCTTTCCGTGAAGCAGTCGATGAAAACCACCTTAAGATCATCCCCTGCTTTGATCAGCGAAAGATCTTCCGCCGGAAGATAGGTGATGTCTATCCCGTGCTTTTTCATTCGGACTCTTTCAACGGCTTCTTCAGAGTTCTCTGCAAAAAGCACGTAGCTCGAAACCTTGGAAAAGCCCTGAACCGTATTGGTGAGGTATAAACTCATGCCTGCCGTAGACATATTGACCCCCACGTTGACATACTTGTTCTCTTTGCCGCAGCCGGAAAAAAGAAGGGTACACACAAGGATCAATGCAAAGACCTTTATCTTCTTCATGCCTGTGTACCTCCTTCCCCGGGATGCTCGGCATCCCACTGGGCCTGCCGCTTTGCGCGCATCTCGTAGAGCTCCTCTAAGATCTTCTCTTTTCTTTTGCCTGTATAATTGTCAAAGGACATTATTATGCCGGGAATGATGTTTCCGATGATACCTGCGCCCGTGATCAGGTAAAATATGCCGTCCAGGGTCTTTGTGGACTGTACCACGCTGATGGTGGTGTTGCCGAAGGACTTGGCGCTTACATAGCCGATGATCACAAGACCTGCAGGGAAAAGAAGGCTCTTCCAAAGCCCGCTGATCCTTGCTGCAGTTGAGCGAAGGGCAAATACCATTGCTTCGCTACGGACAGGTTCACCGTACCGTTTCCAGGTCATATACTCCATGTAATCCGTGGAGTCCGCCAGAAGGATGCTTCGGGATGAAGACATCGCCCCGTTGGGAAGTCCCGCAAAACCCACAAGGAGCGCCACGAAGACCAGAGACTGATAGCCCACAAAAAGAAACAGTACATACAGGATCCCGGTATAGAAATAACCGTACATGATGATGTCTCTTGAGGACAGCTTGTTTCCGATAAAGGGAACCGCAGCGATACCAATGTAGGAAAGAGTTGCCGAAATGGTACCCGCAACGGAAGCCATCCAGAAAGCCCCCAGGGTCTCAAGATAAAAGTAGGCAAGACCCGTGTAGCACACCTGTCTCACGGAATCCACGATCTGTGAGAATATAAGGCACCACATAGGGCGGTTCAGCATCAGGGCCTTGAAGTTCAATTTCACGGGAGCGTTCTTTCTCCAGGCGGCATCGGTCTTTTCCTTAAGGGTAAAGTAAGGTACCACCATGAGGCAGAATCCCACCGCTCCGAAGAAGAGAGCAAACAGAAAGTATATAAGAGCTTCTTTTTCCATGTAAAGAGCCACAAACACAGGAATGAGACCGCTGGGGAGCATTCCTCCGAAGGTGGAGGCAAACTGGGCAACGGTGTAGAAATTCTTACGATCCTTGGGGTTTGTGGTCATGCGGGCCGATATGGTAAGTAAGGACATATCGTAGAAGCCGTCCGCAAAACAGTAGATCAGATAGAAAACAAAGACATAGACTATCCTGGCTGTAAGGTTGATCTTCGGCACAACAAACAAAAGAACGGAGGACACCGCCAAGGGCAGAGGCATCACAAGTGTAAATGCCTTGGCACGGCTTCTCCCGTTCTTTCCTTTTCTGTCCAGAATGACCCCTGCAACAGGGTCTATGATGATATTGGCGATCTTAGCCACCATCTCAAGGATGAGCACATATGAGGCGGCAATTCCCATGAAGCGGGTAAGAAAGAGCGTAAGAGCATAAGCCTCCACGTCCTGCGCCATGGAATTGCCCATTATTCCGGATGAAAATCCGAACTGTTCTTTAATGGTGAAGGAAGGGTTGTGGATGACCTTGCTCCACCCCGCCTTGACCTTGGCTATTATCGAAGTCCTTTCACCTCTCATATGTGATCCCCCCGGATAAGTAAATTCTAAGCCCTGCCAGAAATGAGGTCAACTTTTTCCCATAATCCCAATGTCTCATTTCCATCGGATCATATCTCTATCCCCCTGACCCTGAAGCCTTCGATCATGGCCAAGAGAGCCAGTGCCTGTCCGTAATGCATCTTAACAAGGGGAATATCTTTGTAGTGCTGCAGTGTTGTGCCCACGTTGGTGCCGTAAGACACATTGGCAAGTTCGCCGTTTTCGTCGATGTTATCAAGGATGGCGTTTAATGCCCTCTCCCCGCATTCTTTGTAGGAATCGTCCAGGTAACCCATTCTGATCCCCTTTAATATCCCGTAGCAGAAGCCTGCGGTAGCGCTTGCTTCGAGATAGGATGTTTCATCGGTGATAAGTGTGTGCCACAGGCCGCAATCGCTTTGATACTTTTTAAGGGCATCGGCCTGGTTTTTTAGGAACCCGATGGCGTACCTTTTGGTGGATGCCTCAAGTTCCATTATGTCGATAAAGTCCGGTATGAACACCGTAAGCCAGCAGTTTCCCCGGCCCCAGAGAGCCCCCGCAAAATGATTCCTGCCAAGGAAGGTCCAGCCGTGATACCAAAGACCGGTGGAAGTATCGAACAGGTACTTTGTATGGATCAAAAACTGGTACTTTGCTTCTTCCAGACAGTCTTCGCGGCCTGTCATCTTACCGTACTTGGCAAGAAAAAGAACGGTCATCATAAGGGTATCGTCCCAAAGCTGGCCCTCGTTCGCAAGCTCCGCATGCTCATGCTGGATACCGCCCTCTTCGGTGCGTTTCATGTCCTTAAGGATCCACTCGGCCCAATCGTCCATGATCTTTTTATATTCGGCCTTGGGACGTTTCTCGTACAGGAAAGCCATGGTCAAAAGCGGACACGTAGTATTAACATTTCGGTCGGGAAGCCCTATTTCAATCCTGTCTGCGAACCATTGCTCTATCTTGTCCAGATACTTATCGTCACCGGTGAAATCATGGAGCTTTTTCAGGCCGTAAAGGCCGATGCCGTGGGTCCAGTCCCAGGCCCCCAGGCTCCGTGCCTCCTTGGGTGTTCTTCCAAGGGTCTTAACCAGATTATCTATGTATTTTTCATCAATGTTGTACAGAAAACCATAGAGATTCTTCTGAACAGATTCGAAAATCTTCAAGTATTCTGCTTTGTTCATGCAATCCTCACCTTCCGGGGCCCGGGGATCGCCCCGGGCCCTTTCGGATCAATCCTTAGTGATTTTTGTCGTACCATGCCGCACGTTCGTCCAGCACTTCCTGTAAGTGGTTGTCGAGCAGGATCTGGTATTCTTCCTGATATACCTTTTCAAACTGGCCTTCGGGAGCCTGGATCACCTTGAATACGAATTCGCAGATAAGGGTCTGAAGGTTGGGAACATATTCGTCGGTGGAAAGAGCTGCGCCGATGAGCATCTTGTCATAGTAATTGCTGTACTGGGATGCATATTTCTGTACTACAACGTCGTGAGGGATCTCGGGATGTGTTGTTTCCAGGTTCTTTACAAGGTTATTGTACTCAAACTCGAAATTGGAGATAAGGAATGCATTGTCGCCCGCATCGGTGGTGGTACCTGCGTTCTTGCAGTCGTCTCTGGATCTTCCGATGGGATAACCGTCGGCATCGAGGTCGGAACCGTAGCCGTATACACCGTACTTAACCTGCATTGCATATTCTTCGGTGGATAAGAAGTTTAAATACTCCATGACTGCATCGATCCTGTCTTCTGCGGTCTTGGGAACATATACATAGTGGTCAAATGCATCCTGTGAAGGTACTTCGTAAGAGCCGTCGAGGTTCTCTATGCAGTCAACCTCTACCATGTGGTAGTTGGGATCGTCTGCTGTAGCGTAAGAACTGGTTATGCAGGCACTTGAACCGTTCATGATAAATCCGTACTTACCGTTTGCTACATTCTGATCGTAAACGGAGTCATCGGTATCGGTCACGAAGTTGGGGTCGATTATACCGTCAAGGAAGAATCTGTTGAGCTGCTTTAAGCCGTCCTTGTGGCCGGGCTTAAGGATCATGGTGAAGGTAGGCTCGTAAATATAGTTGTCACGCTCGTTCTTTCTGCTGGTATAACCAAGTATGAAGTTGGTGAACTTGCCGTCCGTTACCTTGCCGCTGAAGCCGTAAGGGATGATGTCGGGGTATTTAGCCTTCATGGCATAAAGAACATCGATGAGTTCCTGTTTGTTGGTAGGCATCTTCATGCCCATGCCTTCAACAAGGTCCTGACGAAGGAAGGTCTCATGGTTCTTGCCGTGATAGGAATAAACACCGGGGATAGCGTACTGAGCACCGTCGAACTTGCACCAGTCAATGGCATCCTTGTTCTTTGAAAGGTAGTCGGCATCAAGTCTGTCGAGATAGGGTCCTAAGTCTACAAGACCGCCCTGGGCGCCGTAGGTACCAACTCTCTGTCTGTCATAGGTCCTGATGATGTCGGGTGCGTTGCCGCCTGCCAGCATAAGGTTAACTTCGTTGTCTGCGCCGGAACGGGGAACGGGTACGTAATTTACATGTACTCCCCTGGGCTCCATGATAGAGTTTACCCAATCGGTAAATACGTTGTCTGTAAGGGATCTGCCTGCGCCGTATTCACGACCGCGGTCATAAACCATAACGTTGATCGTAACAATCTCCTTGGGCGCATCTTCCGTCTTTGAAGCGGAAGCGGATGCGGATGCTGCCTTGGGTGTACTGGTGCTTGACACATTTGTAGTGCCTCCGCCCTTATCGCCACAGCCTGCAAGAGCCATGGAGCAAGCAAGTAACAAAGCTACTATCTTACTGATTCTTTTCTTCATTTTGTCCTCCCATAACATTAAATAGTGTGTTTGTTTATCTGAAACCGGCGGTTTCCCGGGACGCCGGATTTCGTACTTTTTCGGTCTATTCTTTGACACCGCCGATATTAACGCCCTTGGTAAAGTATTTCTGCACGAAGGGGTAGAAGATCAGCATGGGCACCATAGCAAACACGATGGCAGCCGACCGGATATTCTCCGGTGTTACCAGGACTTCCTCCAGTTCGTTGGCGTTGTAATCGATGCTGATGGAATCCAGCATCAGCTTGACCTGATATTGAAGGGTGTAGAACTGTGTGCGGTTTTCGTAGTACATTACGTCCGAGATTGAATTCCATCTCGATATTCCGTAAAAAAGCATTATGGATGATATCGAAGGCATGGACAGCGGTACCGCGATCCTGAAAAGGCACCCCCACTCTCCGCAGCCGTCCATGTAGGCTGCTTCAAAGAGCGATTTGTTTATTCCCAGGAAAAAGGTCCTCAGGATGATCAAATTAAAGGGACTTATCATTCCCGGGATTATCAGTGCCCACACCGTGTTGATCATGCCCAGTTTGCTGACCAGCAGGTAGTGAGGGATGATACCAGCATCGATATACATCGTGATGGTAATGATGGTAAGGAATATTCTCCTGCTCTTAAGTGTCTCCCTTGAAAGCGCATAGGCCGCAAGGATCGTCATAAATGTGGTAAGAAGCACGAAACCTACAGTCAGCGCTACTGAGTAAAACAGGGAGTTTACTATGTTTCTGTTGCTGAATACCGACTTGTAACCTTCAAGGGTAAATTCCCTTGGTATGAGTCCTACAAGACCCTTGGCGATGGCGTTCCTGCCGCTTAGGGACACCGCGATGATATTTAACATCGGTGTAAGGGTTACAAGGATCAGCACACCGCACAAAAGAAGCATCATAAGCTGGAAGAAACTGAATTTTCTGTCATATACGGAGTTCATTACATTATGCCCTCCTCTCCCAGTTTTCTCGCCACTTTATTGGCTATGAGCACCATGCATACGCAGACAACCGACTGGAACACTCCCACTGCCGCAGCGAAGTCGTATCGCCCCGCCTGAAGACCTACGGAATATACATAGGTACTGATAACGCTTGAAGCATTCTTGACCGCTACGTTGCTTAACAGATAGGGTCTTTCAAATCCGATGGAAAGGATCTTGCCCACATTCATAACCGTCATGGTAACGATGGTGGGACGCATCTGCGGAAGTGTTACATGCCATATCCTTTTCCACCTGCCGGCACCGTCTATGTATGCTGCATCGTAAAGCTCCGTATTGATGCCCGCAATTGCTGCAAGGTATATGATCATTCCGTATCCGAGTCCCGACCAGACACCGCTGCCCCAGTAAATCAAACGCCAGCTTATCTCATTGGTCATGAAGGGGATGGCGCTGGCACCGGTCCTTCCGAAGAGACCGTTAACGATCCCGCGGGGTCCGAATACCTGGTACATGATACCGGCAATAACGACCATCGAAAGGAAGTGCGGAATGTAAAGGATGGTCTCGGTTATCTTCTTAACCTTCTTGTAACGCATCTCACTTAAAAGGATGGCAGTTACGATGGGGAAAGGAAAATTGATTATAAGACCGCCGATGTTGAGGATAAGGGTGTTTCGGATCGCCAGTCTGAACTCTCTTGCGGCAAAGGCTTCCTTGAAATGTTTAAAGCCCACCCAGTCGCTTGCGATGATCCCCTTAAAGATGTTGTACTTTTTGAATGCCACAACGGTTCCCAGCATGGGTACATACTTAAAGAGCAGGATGTATACCATGGGAATGATGAGCATGATGTAGAGAGGAATGTTCCTCTTTATTCTTGACAGTTTTCTGTTCAATGCCGATACCCCTCTTGTGTAACCCGATAAACACGTCAGGTGCACACGTAATTGTAATCCCCCGATCAGAATTCCGGTGCATCTCTGTTTTTAACACGTGTTAACTTTGTAAGGTCATTATAGCTCTGTTTTTATTCATTGGCAAGAGATTTTTGTAATTTTTTAACACGTGTAATGGTTATGTAACCCTTGATGAAACTGGTTTCTTTAAGCAAAAGAAAACGCGGATCCTTTAAAATCCGCGTTTTTTAACTCGTGTATAAAATTGTTAATCTGCTTAGTTATTTAAACCTGGCCAGAGACCCTCTCTCCATATATTCGGTGGGAAGTTCTATATGGTTCACCACCTCTTTGTTTTCGATAAGATCTATCAGGGAATCCACACAGGTGGAAGCGATCTGTCCGAAACTGCACCGCATGGTGGTAAGTCCAGGAGTCAGATACTTGGACATGGGGATATCATCAAAGCCTATGACCGAAACGTCCTCGGGGATACGATAACCCATATCCTTAAGGGCATTCATGGCACCGATGGCCATGACATCGTTGGCGGCAAATATCCCGGTGGGTTTAGTACCGGTCTTCTTACCGTATATCTCCTTAATGGCTTCGTATGCTTTTTCCTCATTAAAGTCACAGTCGACTTCTATTACGGACTCGATCCTGTCCTTGTTCTTTTCAAGGGCACTCTTTACGCCTTCGTGACGTCTGATGGCCGGAAGACGGTTTCTTTCGCAGCCTATGTATAAAAGGTTCTTATGGCCGTATTCCACCAGTTTTTCAATGGCGAAGTAAGCCGAAACCTGGTCGTCCATATTAACGGCCACCACGTTCTTGTAATGGGAATCCCGTTCCTGATTCACAAGTACCAGGGGCACGCCCAGTTTGCCCAGCTTCTCTATGTCTTCGTTGCCCGTATTGTATCCCAAAAGGATCGCACCCCGGACCAGCTTGCTGTTAAAGATCTTTGCGATGGATTTAACATCCTGTTCAACATCGGTGAGATACACAAGGGTTTTGTAGCCCCTCTTCTGGGCACAGTTCGCTACCAGGTTCACAAGTTCCGTGGCGAAATGTGAGGTGATATCCTTGCTCACGCCTGCATAGGCATCGGAGTATGCGGAAAAGAAGCCTATGATCTGCTCTTCCTTGCCCACAAGGCTTCTGGCCTTGGAATTAGGTTCAAAATTGTATTCTTCGATATATTTGCGTATCTTGGCCTCGGTCTTGGGAGACACTCCTCCCACACCGTTGATCACTTTGGACAGTGTTACACGGGATACGCCTATGATCTTTGCAAGTTCTTCTGTAGTCATTTGTTGTTTCCGCTTTCTTCCCCTTGTTTATTCGTCGCTATCCTACGGATAAATCGATAGTATATGGTATTTTATCACGTGTCAAGAAATCGAATATTAAAAATCATTTTCTTCGTTCCAAAAGCCGTACCACCAAAGCGGATACAAGCCCCACCGGAACAGCGGCAATGACATCGAGAGCGGAATGCTGTTTTACAAAGGTCGTGGAAGCCGCAATGGCTACAGCTGCAATGACAGTGAAGATCTTAAAGCCGAGGGATGCATATCTGTCCCTGCACCAGGTATATGCCACAGCCATGGAAAAAGCAACGTGCATGGAAGGAAACACACCTGTAGGAGTATCAAAGTTATAGATTATATCAAGGATCCATGTGAAGAAATTCTCATGTGCAAAGCTTTCCGGTCTGAGGTTCTGAACACTGGGGAACAGGATGATGGTCACCACACCGATTATCTGGCAGGTGATTATGAATCTTTGGACCCTTCTGAAACATTCTTTGTCAAAAAGGAGGTAAAAGAGCAGGGTCCCAAAAACGTAAAGATACCAGAACACGTATATAAGGACAAATTCTTCCCTGAAGGGAATGATGTCATCCAGTTTTGAATGTATCACATGGCACTTTTCCACGGGGATCAGGTTCTCCGTGATAAAGTACATTGAAAAGTAAAACACCCATCCGAGTATCAACAAAAGATGGGAGTATTTGGGATCTGTCAAATTGGTAAGGCGAAGGCCTCTGTAATCTACGAGGGTCCTTCGCTCTTTTCTTTCTTTCACTGTAAATCTTTCTCCTTGTTGTCATCAGAGGCTGTGCCGGAAGTCAGATCGACTATAGGCAGGCTCTTTGGATAGTGCTTTTTGGAAACATTGGGGTAGGGTACCACCGTATGCTCCGGAAGGGCCGCAGCCAGGGCTGTGATCTCGTCCATAAGGCATTTGGCTATACGCTCGCGTTCTTCTTCGGTAGGAGCTTCTGAATCGAATTTTATCGGTTTTCCAAACTCTATGCGCTTGAGCAAAGGCGCCAGATACATGGGCACAAAGGCAAGATCCTTGCCCGTTTTCTTTCGGTACATCTTCGCGATATCGATAAACCTGTTTTGGAACATGTGAACGATATTGTTGTACTCATCGTAACACTCGGGAAAAATGACCACGCGGACACCCTTTGAGAGCTCCTCGGTGGTCTCCTTGAAGGTCTTGACTATTCGCATGTCATGATAAACAGGGATCGTGTGTGCCGAATTGAAGACTATGTCAGCAATAGGCGGGATGATATAACTTAAGATTTTAAAGAACCAGCGGATCCAAAGAGGTTTTTTTGACCAAAAATCCCGATAAGCATAAGCCGAAACGGTCTTGGGGTCCATCATATCCCCTATGCACCAGGTGGCGTGCTTGCCGGGTATATACAGTTCTCCCGCAATGGGGCCATACATATGGCTGTGATTCCCCACGATCACGCAGGGGCCGTCCTCCGGCAGGTTTTCTTCTCCGTATATTTTATATTTGGGCGAAAACATCCAGACCGAACGTCGAATAAATCGATATCCGGGCTTCAGTTTTTTATCATCAAGGTGTGCAAATCTGTTCATGCCGATCTAAACTGCCTTACTCCTTATTAACCTTGGGCTCGCTGTACTCACAGTCCTTGTCAAATCTGACGGTCTCCGGGGGTACCTCCAGGTCTTCGGGGTGGTTGAGGAAATACTTCATATCGGCAAAAAACTTGGCATAATATGCTCCGGCGCAAACTCTTTCATCCACAACGATACCTATGGGAAGAAAACGCTTCATGGAGGTTCCTTCTTCGTTGGTCACCGCTACCTGTTCCGTGGTGCCGAGGCTGAAGAACATGCCCACATTACCGAAATTGTAAATGTGATGATTAACGTGATGAAGGCCTATGGATGCTGTATTGGTGATATATGCACCCACATAGAAGGGCAGCTCCTCAATAAGGGTTTTCGGGCACATATCGTGCTTGTCAAGAAACTTTACCAGCGCAACCAGGAAAGAAGGCAGACCCGGGATCTTGAATACAGCCGCAGCAAGCTTATTTGACACATTGGAAGGGGTATCCTTACGCTCTGCCTCCACAGCCGCATTAAAGCGGTCACGGACGTCAAAAAGGGTATCGTAGGGATCGAACTTTAACTTAACAACAGCCTCGCCCTCGGAGTAGTCACCGGGGTTTTTAAGTATGGTAAAAGCACAGCTTAAGTTGTTACGGGCATAGAACCTTCTGTTCATGATAAATCTGTTAACTTCGGGGTTCTTGCTGACGGAACGTACATAGGCTGCTATAAAAAGCTGCATATGTGTAATGGTTTCGTTGCGTTCCTGTCTCAACTTACGTATGTATTTATTCATCCTGTCCATGTCCACCCTGTGCTGCAGGAAGACCTGGGCATCACAGCGCATGGGCATAAGATAGGGAGTTATCTGAACAATGGGGTCTACACCTTTGATTCTGCGTCCGTCGGTTCTCTTTCCAAACATAGTTGCCTCCAATAATAGACACTCACTATTGAATGATACCAAAATATGGTAGTTTATACAAGTGTAAAAAGAGGGGGTAAGCTAGCCAGCACCATACAGATAAGTAAAAAAAGACCGGTTGCGAGTAAACTCGCACCGGTCTATTTTTACTGTTTTGCTTGGCTTGTAACTGATTACTCGATGATTGTAGCTACACGGCCTGAACCAACGGTACGTCCACCTTCACGGATAGCGAAGGTAAGACCCTGCTCCATAGCGATGGGGTGGATGAGTTCGATGGTCATTTCTACGTTATCACCAGGCATGCACATCTCGGTACCTGCAGGAAGGTTGCAAACACCGGTAACGTCGGTTGTTCTGAAGTAGAACTGAGGACGATAGTTGTTGAAGAAAGGAGTGTGACGTCCACCTTCATCCTTGGTAAGAACGTATACCTGAGCGGTAAATTTCTTGTGGCACTTTACTGAGCCGGGCTTTGCAAGAACCTGACCTCTTTCGATGTCGGTTCTGTTGATACCACGAAGAAGTACACCGATGTTATCACCTGCCATAGCCTC